>DVJW01000216.1 GCA_018716505.1 Candidatus Faecaligallichristensenella faecipullorum
CATTACGTAAACTTTCAACAGGCAAATAGAAACGAACCCCGCCTGCTACATAACTTCCTTTTGGCGCGATTTCTGACATTGGTTTGCCCAACCACCGGCTTGCTCCGATAATTTCAAACTGGTCGGGATTATGCTTGTCCAGATAAGTGATCGGAACGCCGATTTCATCAAAGTAATCGCAAGGGATGTCGCTGACCTTCGACACTTCTATCGCATCGTAATTCGCGTAACGAGGATATTTCTCTTCGTTTCCGCAGTATCGCTTAAATAGAGTCAATTCTTCGTGCCGCTTTTGAATATCCAAATTGGTAAACCAAGTACAGTTGCGAAAATGAACGAGTCCAGTATCTGGGTTATACACGCCAGGCGCATATCCCGCTGCTTTTTCAAAAGGTATCCGAAAATAAGCGTCGTCTTTCCGAAAACCATAACCAAGCCATAATTTATTATCTTTAATCAACGGAAAAATTTCTTTATATGTAACAGCGTTCTTACTCCCAATAATCAGGAACTTCTTTTCATATTCCATCAATTGCGCCACATATTCCCGAAACAGGCTGAACGGTGGATTCGTGACCACAATATCCGCCTGTTTAAGATATTCGATGCATTCCTCGCTGCGGAAATCCCCATCCCCCTTTAATTTCTTAACCCCGCGCTTTTTGGATTTCAAAAGAGCGTCAATATCCCCGTCAGAAACGCCCCGTCCGTTTGCCATCGGCACTTCCTTAATATCCATAACATAACCGTTTCCCTGCACAACAGGCTCGTCCATCCAGTCGAAAAGCGTGAGCTGTTGTCCAATGACGGGTGAGGTGCTGTAAGAAGTGCAGATCAGCCTTTTTAAGCCAAGATAATTGAAATTTCGCAGAAAGAATTTACAGAAATTACTTTCAAAAGGGTCGTCGCAATTACAAAGAACAGTTTTCCCTTTGAAGTGCCGTTCGTAATGATTCAGTTCGTTCTGTATATCCTCATACTGCGTATAAAACTCATCTTTCTTCGCGTCTTTGGCTTTGTGCAAATTCTCATTCTTTGCCATTTATCCTTCCCCCACCGCTGTATCTGAGCAAGTCTCCTGCCTTGTAACCCTTCATTTTAGTATAACATGGCCTAAGCAGAAGCGCAAGAAAAGCGCGCCGCGAACAAAATTCGCAACGCGCTTTTTTCAAAATTACCGTTCTTCCCGGAAATAGTTGACCCCGCAGCCCTTGGGCTGAGCTTTTTCCTTGCTCATGCGCACCGAGGAGACCACCAGCACCACCGCGGTGACCAAAAACGGCAGCATGGAGAACAGGGCCGTGGGAATGTTCAGCGGGATATACAGCCTGAGTATGCTCAGCGCGCCGAACACCAGCGAGCCAAGGATGGCCTTGTACGGGCTCCAACTGGCAAAGATGACCAGCGCCACCGCAATCCAGCCCTGACCGTTGACGCAGTTATACGTCCAGGTTCCGGCGCAGGTGATGAGCGCGATATACGCTCCGCCCAGGCCGCACAGGCCGCCGCCCGCCAGGATGTGCACATACTTGTACAAGGTCACGTTGATGCCGGCCGCGTCGGCCGCGCCCGGGTTTTCGCCCACCGCCCTCAGGTTCAGCCCCTTGCGGGTATGATGCAGATACCAGCCCGCCGCGATGGCCAGCACAATGCCCAGATACACAAAGATATTGTGTTGAAAGAACATCCGGCCGATGTAGGGAATATCGCTGAGCAGCGGGATATTGATGGATTTCAGATTCGCCTTCATGGCGTCGGAGAGCACCGCGCTCTTGGTGGGCGAATTCAGGATCAGATTTTCCCCGATGAAGTTGGCAAACCCGCCGCCGAATATGGTCAAAGTCAAGCCGGTCACGTTCTGGTTGGCCTTGAGGGTGACGGTCAAAAAGGCGTAAATCAGCGCGCCCAGCGCCCCGGCGGCCAGGGCCGCGATCAGTGACAGCGCCACGCTTCCGGTCACATAGCCCGCGTAAAAGCCCATGATGGCGCCCATGTACATCATGCCTTCCACGCCCAGGTTGAGGTTGCCCGCCTTTTCGGTGATGATCTCGCCCAAGGTGCCGAACAGAAGCGGGGTGCCCGCCAGCACCGCGGCGTAGATAAAGCTGGAAACATAGCTCAATGCCTCATTCATTGACCGCACCTCCCTTGCGCCAAATCACCCGGAAGCCGATAAAGAATTCGCTGCCCAGCACAAAGAACAGGATCACGCCCTGCAAAACCTCGGCCGCCGAGGGCGAGATATTGAGCAGCGACTGTATGGTGCCGCTGCCCTTTTCCAGACAGCCGAACAAAAAGCTCACCAGCAAAATCGCGAAGGGGTTGAGCTGGGAGAGCCAGGCCACGGTGATGGCGGTAAAGCCCACGCCCCCGGCCACGGTGTCGGTCAAGGTCTTGTCCGCGCCCGAGGCCTGCAACATGCCGGCCAGGCCGCAGATGGCCGCGCTCAGGAACATGGTGCGCACGATGATCTTGCGCACATCCATGCCCGCGTAGCGCGCGGTATTCTCGTTTTCGCCCACCACGCTCAGCTCATAGCCCTGCTTGGTAAATTTAAGATAGATAAACACCAGCGCCACCAGCACCAGGGCAATGATCCATCCGGCATGCACCCCCAGCACCGTGGGCATGCGCGCGGCCTTGTCGAACATGGCGATCTTGGGAAAGCCCATGGCCCCGGGATCCTTCCAGGGCCCCTCCCGCAGGAACTGGATGATATAGCTGGCCACATAGTTGAGCATCAAGGTCAAAAGCGTCTCATTGGTGCCAAACCGGGCCTTGAACACCGCCGGGATCACGCCCCAAAGCCCGCCGGCCAGGATGCCGGCCACGGCCATGGCCGTCAGCAGCACCGGCTGGGGCCAATCGCTGTGAAACAGCGCAAAATAGCTGGCCGCAATGGCGCCCAGACAGATTTGGCCCTCGGCGCCGATGTTCCAAAAGCGCATTTTAAAGGCCAAGGTGATGCCCAGAGAGGTGATGCAGAGGGGAATGGCGATTTTGACGGTTTCCTTGAGGGCGATGGTGGTGCCCACCGCGCCCTGGGCCATGGTGGCGTAAACGGTAAACGGGTTCTGGCCCAGGGCCCAAAGGAAAATCCCTCCGGTCACCAAAGCCAGCACCACGGCCAAAATTCGGTAGACGATGGCGCGGGCGCGGGGAATGCCCACCCGCTTGACCACCCTGACGAGGGGTTGATGGTTCGCCTTAGCGTGCATGGGACAAGGCCTCCTCTCGGCTGGACCCGGTCATCATCAGGCCCAGCATTTCTTTGGTCGCTTCCTTGGCGTTCACGATGCCGGTGACCTTTCCGCCGCAAAGCACCATAATCCGGTCGCAAAGCTCGATCAGCACATCCAAATCCTCGCCGATAAACAGCACGCCCACGCCCTTTGCCTTTTGCTCGTTGATGAGCCGGTATATGGTCATGGAGGAATTGATGTCCAATCCGCGCACCGGATAGGCGGTGATCAGGATTCGGGGATTGGAGGCGATCTCCCGGCCCAGAAGCACCTTTTGCACGTTGCCGCCCGAGAGCTGCTTGACCGGGGTCATGACATCCGGGGTCACGATGCTCAGCCGCTCGATCAGCTCCTTGGCCAGCTTGCGCGGGGGCTTGCGGTCCACGAAAATGCCGGGCTGGTTTTGGTATTCCTTGAGCAAAAGGTTGTCCACCATGCCCATGGAGCCCACCAGGCCCATGCCCAGACGGTCTTCGGGGATGAAGCTCATGGAAATGCCCCGCTTGATGATCTGGCGCGGGGTCAGGCCCACCAGGTTGATGTCGTTGTGCAGTATGGCGCCGCCCGCCACGGTCTGAAGCCCGGCGATGGCCTCGCAGAGCTCCTTTTGGCCGCTGCCCGCCACCCCGGCCACACCCAAAATCTCGCCCCCATGCAGCTCAAAGCTCACGTCGTTTAAGGCCTTTACGTTTTCCTCGTTGAGCACGGTCAGGTGATGCACATCCAGTATGCGCCCGGCGTCCTCAATTTCGGGGCGGTGGATGGACAAATCCACCGACTGGCCCACCATGGCCTCGGTCAGGCTGCGCATGGTGGCCTGGGCGGTCTGAACGGTCTCAATGGTATGCCCTTTGCGCAGGATGGTCACCCGGTCGCTGATGGAAAGCACCTCGTTGAGCTTGTGGGTGATGATGATCACCGCGCAGCCCTGCTGCTTCATCTTCCTCAAAATTTCAAACAGCCGCTCGGTCTCCTGGGGGGTGAGCACCGCGGTGGGCTCGTCCAGGATCAGGATGCGCGCGCCCCGGTAGAGAACCTTCAGGATCTCCACGGTTTGCTTTTCGCCCACCGAAAGGGAGTAGATTTTGCGGTCCGGTTCCACACTCAGCCCAAAGCGCTCGGAAATTTCGACGATCTCCGCCGTGAGCTGGGCCCGGCTCTTGCCGCCGGATTTGGTGCCCAACACGATGTTGTCCCGCACGCTCAGCACATCCACCAATTTAAAGTGCTGATGGATCATGCCGATGCCCAGGGCAATGGCGTCGTGGGGCGAGCGGATATCCACCAGGCGCCCGCCCACATAGATTTCGCCGCTGTCCGGCCGGTACAGTCCGGACAGCATGTTCATGAGCGTGGTCTTACCCGAGCCGTTTTCGCCCAGCAGGGCCAAAATTTCGCCGTGCTTCAGCGTCAGGTCGATGTCTTTATTGGCGATCACCTCGCCAAAAGTCTTGGTCAGTCCCTTTAGTTCTATGGCCAGATTGGGCTGTTTGACTGGTTGATCCACATCGCTCCCCCATTTCTTGGCATTTTGCATTTTGTCTATAGATAGATTTCATTATACCTTTCCCATGGGGGAAATGCCAGTGGATTTTTGTCAAATTTCGAAATGTTTTTCCAAATTAAAGCAAGCGAAATGCACCCATCTTGGAGGGATCAGGGAAAGGATCGAAACTTCCCTTGATCTCCTTCCAAATTGTGCCCGCCTCCGGGCATTTCTGCCCCTTGAAAAAGATGAACCCTTCCTGACAATCTCCAAAAAATTTGTTTGAAAAAGGTATAACCATCAACCCTGCCGCATAGGTGTTAAGGAAGACGGGAGGGATTGAAATGCAGCCAATGCTGTTTGTGACCTCGGCCATACGGGGCCTTTTTTATCTCAACGGGCGGTTGATCGGTGATATGGAGCCCGACCGGCCGCTCTGCCTGCCCGCCACCCCGGGCGGCGCGCTGTATGTGGAATTCAGGCCGCTGGAAGCGGGCTACCTTTCCCTGGCCCGGTGCCTGGTGCTGGCCGGGGGCAGCCTGGTGCATGGATCGCTCAGGGGACAGATGGGCATCTGCGCGGTGGAATGGCCGGGCGGCCTGATCGAAATCGAGCTGATGCCCGAGCCTTTGCCCAGCGCCCGGGCGTTTATCGAGCTCATCCAGGACGAATACCGGTTTAAACTGGTCTCCACCCCGCGCCCGGTACTGGAGGTGTATCGGGATGGGCGGCTTTGCGCCAGCGAAATCCTGCCGCCCATCCTGGGGGACGCCCATTTGGAGCGCGTGGGAAACGAAATCCGGCTATATGCGGAATGCGACAACAACGAGCATCTGGTGGTCATCTTTTGCGAAACCGATGGCGGGCTGAAGCCGGCCCTTATGGCCTCGGGCCGGGAGATCAGTCCCTTAAGCGACGGCGGATGGCGGGTGCTGCGGGATCTGGGCGACACCGTGGGGCATGCGCGGCTGGAGACCTTCCATCGGGAGGGCGCTCAGTACAGGATGAGCGGACTGGAAAACCTTTGGTCGCCCGGCCGGCCCACCTGGCCCGCCACCCCGGAGGACACCGCCCTGGCCGCCCTGAGCGCCCTGAAGATGGGGCTGGGTGGCGAGGCCGAGCAATACCTCACCCCGGCCCTGGCCGAAGGAATCCAAGCCCTGTCCGAACAGGTTCAGGCCTTCGACGGATGCACCCCCCTTAAATATCCGCTGCCCGGGGGGCAAAGCGCTGTGGGGCTCAAGCTGTTGATGGGCGAAAAATGCGTGCGCGTGCTGCCCGTGCGGTATCATGCCTCGCTGCTGGGCGGCCCTCAAGGGCCCTGGCGGCTGGATGAGCTCGCCCTGCCCGAAGCGGTTTTAAACCGCCAATATGTCGTTTAAAGCAACAAAATGAGGCTTTTGCGCCATAAGTCTTGAAAAAAGCGCAACCGGGTCGTATGATAATATGGAAGATGGTGTAAAACCAAAACAGATTGAACAGACCAAGAAGGGAGCTTTTCCATGTTCTTTCCATATTTTTATTTTGACCCCACCATGCTGATCCTGATCCCGGGCGTTATTATCGCCCTTTGGGCCCAGATGCGGGTGCAGAGCAACTTCAGCAAGTATTCCCGGGTGCCCTCCCGTTCAGGCATTTCGGCCAGCGATATGGCCCGGGAAATTCTGGCCTCCCAAGGCATTTATAACGTGCGGGTGGAGCAGGTGCGCGGCACCTTGACCGACCATTACGATCCCACGGCCCAGGCGCTTCGGCTGTCGGACAGCGTGGGCAACTCCAATTCCCTGGCCGCCTTGGCCGTGGCCGCCCATGAAGCCGGCCATGTGCTCCAGCATAAAGACGGCTATGCGCCCCTGATGCTGCGCAACGCCGCCGTGCCGGTCATCAACATCGGCTCCAACCTGGCCATCCCGCTGTTTATCATCGGCCTGATCTTTTCCTGGCAGCCGCTGGTGCAGATTGGCATCCTGCTGTTCTCGCTGGTGGTGCTGTTCTCTTTGATTACCCTGCCGGTGGAATTCAACGCCAGCAGGCGCGCCATGGCCATCCTGGAAACCGACGGATACCTCACTCAGGACGAGCTGCCCGGGGCCAAAAAGGTGCTCTCGGCCGCGGCCATGACCTATGTGGCCTCCGCGCTGAGCGCGATTTTGAACCTGCTCCGGCTGCTCATCATCTCGGGCGCTGGCCGCAGGGACGACTAGACCCCAGGCCGGTTACAGGCTGTCTGAGCGCGGCCTTTTGACGCCCTGCCCCATTGGGGGTTGGGCGTTTTTTATGAGGTGCTTGTGCATAACTTTTTCTTGCTTACTTCATTTTCGCGCCGTGTTTAACTTTTTTTCATGTTATTTCGCATGATTTTGCACCATATTTATTGACACGGATTCAAATTGGCTCTATACTTAAATTCAGTTAGAAGGCACAGGCATCCATTTTTTGCCTGTGCGGGAAAGATCCGCTCTCTTCGGGCGGGAAATATATAGTGTTGGACTGGAGGAGAAAGCCCATGGGTTATGTACAGGAAGTTATAAGCGAGCTGGTTCGCAAAAATCCGGGTGAAAAGGAATTCCACCAGGCGGCCACCGAGGTATTGGAGTCGCTGGAATTGGTTTGCGACCGCCATCCCGAATATCAAAAACAGGCGCTGCTGGAGCGCCTCACCGAGCCTGACCGGGCGATTCTGTTCCGTGTGCCCTGGGTGGATGACAAGGGCCAGGTTCATGTGAACAAGGGCTACCGGGTGCAGTTTAACAACGCCATCGGCCCCTACAAGGGCGGCCTGCGCCTGCATCCCTCGGTCAATCTGGGCATCATCAAATTCCTGGGCTTTGAACAGATTTTCAAAAACTCCCTGACCGGCCTGCCCATCGGCGGTGGCAAGGGCGGCAGCGACTTTGACCCCAAGGGCAAGAGCGACCGGGAGGTCATGGCCTTCTGCCAGAGCTTCATGACCGAGCTTTATAAGTATATCGGCGCGGACGTTGACGTTCCGGCCGGAGATATCGGCGTGGGCGCCCGGGAGATCGGCTACCTGTACGGCCAGTATAAGCGCATCACCGGCCTGTATGAGGGCGTGCTCACCGGCAAGGGCCTGACCTACGGCGGCTCGTTGGCGCGCACCGAGGCCACCGGTTACGGCCTGATCTACTTCATGGACGCCCTGCTCAAGAGCAAGGGCAACTCCTTCGCGGGCAAGCGCGTGGTGGTTTCCGGCGCGGGCAACGTGGCCATCTATGCCACCGAAAAGGCCACCCAGCTGGGTGCCAAGGTGGTGGCCATGTGCGATTCCACCGGCTGGATCTACGACGAGGCGGGCATCGACCTGGCCGCGGTGAAGCAGATCAAGGAAGTGGAGCGCAAGCGCCTGAGCGAATACAAGAACTATCGTCCGCAGTCCGAGTATCACACTGACGGCGTGATCTGGGATGTGCCCTGCGATATCGCCCTGCCCTGCGCCACCCAGAACGAGCTGCACCTGGAGCATGCCCAGACCCTGATCAAGAACGGGGTCATCGCGGTGGGCGAAGGCGCCAACATGCCCACCACCCCGGACGCGGCCCATGCCTTCCAGAAGGCGGGCGTGCTGTACGCCCCGGGCAAGGCGGCCAATGCGGGCGGCGTAGCCACCTCGGCCTTGGAGATGACCCAGAACAGCATGCGCATGAGCTGGACCTTCGAGGAAGTGGACGCCAAGCTCCAGGGCATCATGGTCAACATCTTCCACCAGGTGGACGAGGCGGCCAAAGCCTACGGCCAGGCGGACAACTTCATCGTGGGCGCCAACGTGGCCGGCTTCACCAAGGTTGCCAACGCCATGATGGCCCACGGAATCGTGTAATCGAAAGCGGTTTGGCTGCATTGAGAAAGGTTGTCCCAACCCCAAGGGACAACCTTTTTTCATTGGCTTGATACAATACTCGTTTCCTTGATGGCGTCAGAAAGTGCGGCCTGCCTGTCGTGTGAAACCATAAAATTGCCGGTGATCCTTATAAAAAATTGGCAACGCAAAGGCCAGAACGGGAGGGAATTCCATGCTGGACATCGTCCAATCGAAGCTACGGGAGATTGAGAGCTGTGAGCAGGTGCGCATTCTTCACTGTGTGGAATCCGGCAGCAGAGCGTGGGGATTTGCATCTCCGGATAGCGACTATGACGTCCGGTTCGTCTACATTCGCAAACCGGAGGAATATCTGCGCTTGGAAAAAACGCGAGATGTAATTGAGTGGCAGCTGGATGATACCTTGGATATCAACGGGTGGGATCTTCAGAAGGCGCTTCGGCTGCTTCACCATTCCAATCCAACGCTTTTTGAGTGGAACGCTTCACCCATAATCTATCACACAACCGACGCCTGGACTTCCTTGCAGAAACTAATTGCTTCCTGCTTTATGCAAAAGCCAGCTTTGCATCACTACATCAGCATGGCCAAGAACAACTATCGCGAGTATCTGCAAAGCGACATGGTTAAACTCAAAAAATACTTCTATGTGCTTAGACCGGTTTTGGCCTGCCGCTGGATTTTGGATAATCAAACCCCTCCCCCCGTAGCTTTTACAGAATTGGCAGCAGCGTGCTTGCCCGCATCGCTGAAAGGCGAGGTCCGGAGATTGTTGGAACTCAAAATAAACGCTTCTGAAATGGATTTAGGGCCGCGTATTCAGCCAATCAATGATTTTCTGGATTGCAACATATTGGAAATCACCGAATCCATCAACCAAATGCCACCCAGCCAACCGACGGGTTGGAAGGAACTGAACGAAGCATTTCTTCGGATACTGAGGGCGTATGCGCCGTAAACCCTGCTTTGATGGATTCAACGGGCGCCTGAACCCCTTCTCAAGGGTTCAAGCGCCCTGGTTTTTATGCTCAGAAGTTCAAGACCTTGATGGGCTCGTCAAAATTCACCTCTACGGTCCGAAGTTCCCCGTTTTGAGCCAGACAGAACGTCTGGAGGCCCGCGCCCTGTACCACGGCGCCTTCCGGCCCCAGGCGCAACACCTCGCCTTCCTCGCTCTGGCACCAGGCCGCGCGCTTTCCGTCGGTCACGATCTTGAGCATCACCCCAAAGGGCAGCTCCACCGGATAGCGGTTTTGGCCCAGGCGCAGGCTGGCATGGCGCAAGGGTTCGGGTGCGCGGAACCAGTCCACGGCCAGCACATAGTAATGGCGGGTTCCGTCCCCCTGCTCGTAAGCCGCGGTTTCCACATCGTCTCCGGAGATCATGACGCTTTGCTCTTCCGCCCAGAGTGATTCGGATACCGAAGCCAGCACCGCCTCATAGGCTGGGCGCACCGCCTCGTTTGCCGGATATTCCCGGGCGTTGAGCAAGAGCACCTTGCCCCTTCCCCAACGGTATTCCACCATCAGCGGACGGCCCTGATCGGTGCTGGACAGAATTTGCGCCCCCTCGCCCAGGTTCCGGGCCACCATCAGCGGCGCGCCGCTCACGCTGCCGGCCACAAAATCCGGGGATCCGCCCAGCCGTTTCACAAAGGGATGGGCCGGATATGCATGGTCATAGTTTTCTATCGCCGTTCGTTCGGTTTGGGTGTTTAAATGGGCCCAACCCAAAATCAGCGTTCCGCCTTGCTCCACATAATCCATCAGCTTATCCAAATCCTCGGTCTGGGCGCGATTGTAGCCCATGAAGGCCAAGGCGCGGTAATTTTTGAGCACATCCCCGTCCGCTTCCACCGGCACCACGTCCACATTGCCCCGGGGCGTGCCGCTATGATAGCCCACGGCCTCGTTGGGGCAGCCATGGATATACAGCGCCTTGCCCGGCTTGCTCAGGGGATAGAACACCTTGAGCAGATCCCAACTCTTTTCGGCGTCGCAATCCGGCACCCCGGCCAGGCCCCAGGGATGGTTGGCCCCAAAGGCATGCCATCCATCCAGCCGCCCGTGCAACAGGGCCATGGGGGTATAGAACCGGCCGGTGCGGGAATGGGTGGAAAGATAGCGGTAAAAATCGGCCTGCTGCCGCTTATGGCCCAGACAGGCCTGGGAGAAGCGGTGGAAATGCTCATAATACTCCTCCATATGCCACAGGCCTTCCTCGGTGTTGATCTGGGTTGCACCCTGCATATAGGATACATACAGTGCCAGCCGGTACCTCCTGAAGCGTTCCGGGGTATCGTGGGGCGAGCTGGACCACTGCACCGCATGATGCACCCCCATTTCCCGCTTGCCATAGCTCAGGGAGGCCCCGCGCAGAAAGGCCATGATGGGCTCCATGGAGCCATACATGGTTTCCGCGCCCAGGAAATCATAGCCCGCCTGGTAGAAATACTTAAACATCACCGAGGGCCCGGTATGCCGGGGCGCGCCCCGGCGCATATCCCGCAGCATGCCCACCGAAAAATCGTGGGCCGCAGCCATATCCCGCGGAATATCCAGCCGCTTGTACAGCACCAGATCCTCCCCGTGATAGAGATAATTGCCGGAATGATACTCGCTGGAAGTGGTATCCGGGTGCTCCCGATAGATGCGCTGGGCCAAGTCCGCGTACTGCTCTTCCGTCAGAGAACCGCCGCTATGGCGGGTGCCCCAATAGAACTGGGCGCCGTCCCGCTCATGGGTCTGGCGGCCCAGGAAGGACGGACTTTCCAACATCTCCAGGGTGGGGTTGGCGTCCTGGCCGGGCAACTCGCGGCCGTCCAGCATGTGGGCATATTTCACCCCCATGCCGTTCAGCAGCCGGGCGGCCATGCGCCAGCTCTCCCCGTCCACCACCCGGCTTCCGCTCCAGCGGTAGGTGGGCCGCATGGTGAGCATATTGCCCAGATTTTGGGACAAATACCAGCTCAGATACTCGGCGAAATCCTCGGGGTTTTGATTCACATAGATCATATCCCCGGTGCCGGTGACGACCCCGTCTTCGGCCCTTTCCACCACCCGGCCGATTTGACCGTTCACCCGCTGTTCCCCACATTGCAGGGTAAACCCGGCGTTGAGCATGGGTCCCGGGCAGCGCAGGCGCAGCACATGGAGCCCGGGCCGCTCAAAGCGCGCCGGCGCCTCCAAAGTCAGGCCATCGGCGGAAACCAGGCGGACTTCGGCCCCGGGTTTACGGGTTTTGATAAGCAGCGCCGCCACCCCGTTCGCGGGCGCGCTCCCGGGACAGGCAATCAGGACCAAATCGCCCTCCTGTTCGGTCAACAGCGAGAGTTCACGCAGGGTATAGGGCAGCGGATCCCTGTATTGGGAAGTCAAAGTAATATTCAAGGCATTCTCCCGGGGTTTCAGCAGGCCGGAGGGCAGGCGAATTTCCCATTCCGAGCAGCGATGGCAGCGTTCAAATACCTCGCCTTCGAATACCACTTTCCCGTTGAGTTCGACGCGAAACTCGGGCCATTCCTTTCGGGAGAGATTGCAGCCCGTCCAATCGAACTTTTCCCCGTCCGGGGTGGAAGGCGCAAAATCTGGCAACAAATTATAGCCCTGCCCGGTTAAAAAGGGCCGCTCCAGATAAACTTGGCCCACATACCCCGCGCCCTCAATCAGCACTCCCACATGGGCCGCGTCCTCAGGGATATGAACCGGTTTTTCCAGCCGCGTCCAGGCGTAATCCCCGCCCGGAATATCGATGACAACCGTCTCGTCCGGCGGATTTTCCACACTGTGGCGGCTCACCCCGGGATGCGCATGATATACCTCCACCACCATGCGCAAATAGCCGCCGCTTTCGAATTTTAATCCCTCGGCCCGGGCCATAATTCCGGCGGTCCACCGTTCAGGCACATCGTGCATGGGCAAATAGGACAGAACCGGAGGCCAGAGCACCTTTTTGTAGACCCGCTTCACATAGTTGACTCCCGGCCCGTTGGTCAGGTTCAGGCAATATTGGGCCTTGTCCGCGTGGGCGCTGTCCAGGGCGTCCTCGACCTTACGATACTGTTTGGGATAATCGGGCTCGTCTTTCCAAAGATAGAACAGCGCGGTTTCCCCGGTCACCAACAGCCGGGCGCATCGCTCCCCGATATCCTCCCCGGCCTCAAAGGTAAACGCCGCGCTTTGGCCCGGTCGCAACGTAACGCCCTCTTCCGAGGCGTAAAACGGCTGATAGCGCTGAAACTCCATGGCTTCCCCCTCCTTTGTTACCCGTCGAAACACTCCGGCTTTCAACGGGAAAGTGCAGGACTTGCTTTTTCCGCGTCAAAAATTCGCTAAAAAGGAGGCGCATCCCTCCTTGCAGACGGATGCGCCCGGGGCGAAATGCCTGTTTACTTGCCGTTGGCGCGATCCAGCTGCGCCTGGCGAACCGCGATCACCTCGTCCAGTCCCAGGTTCTTCAGCTCCTCCATGTAGGTATCCCAATCGTCCAGGGAAGCACGGCCCAAGGTCAGGTTAGCGGCCAACTCACGGGAGTAGGTCTCCAGGTCCGTGGTGTATTCGGCCAGGATCTGGGTCTCCTCAGCGGTGGGCAGGGCATAATACCCGCTGTTGTCGTTGGGGGTCTTGTATTCGTAGTCCGCGGTGTTCAGTTCAAAATCCGCCTTCTCGGGCCAGCCCGCGGCACGGGTGCGCTCGATTTCG
>DVJW01000217.1 GCA_018716505.1 Candidatus Faecaligallichristensenella faecipullorum
AATGGCTCCATCAGATTGCCCAATTGGACGGCAGCTTTGACGCAGACGAAATTGGCCGTTAGCGAAAATTGAGACTCTGGACCCCGGTCTGTATTTGAATATAGACCGGGGTCTAATTGGAGGGCGTCATGAGCAAATATAGCATATACAGCCGCGAACTGTATCTTCAGCCCACCTGGCCGCGCATAGAGGCCTGCTATTCGAAGACCTGGCGCAATTTTGCCATGCAGCCGCACGCCCATCAGCGGGCCGAGGTCATGTATGTGCTCAAAGGCGGCTGCCGGGTGTTTTATCAGGACGGCGAAGAGGAGCGCGAATTGCGGATGGGCGCCGGAGATTTTGTATTTATTGACGGCGGAACGGCTCATCGGCTGTACGCGGGCGACAAACAGACTGGATATCTGCTCAATGTGGAGATGAGTTTTGAACCCTCGCCGGGTGTGCCCTTTGTGTTGAGCGCGTTAAGGAGCGCTTGTGAGGACTTTAAAGCCTTTCTCTGCCAACGCAGACCGGTGGTTTGTGGCCGGGACGAGCGGGGCGATTTGTTTAAGGCCTTTAATTTTCTGCTGGAATGCCATCTGCGCCAGATGTCAGACCCCATGGAGCGGTGCCGCACCGACGCGGCCATGCTGAGTTTTCTCATGCAGCTCAGCGGTGCCCTGGC
Source organism: Candidatus Faecaligallichristensenella faecipullorum (assembly GCA_018716505.1). Classification (GTDB taxonomy): domain Bacteria; phylum Bacillota; class Clostridia; order Christensenellales; family Aristaeellaceae; genus Faecaligallichristensenella; species Faecaligallichristensenella faecipullorum. The sequence goes on from DVJW01000217.1 coordinate 665, forward strand.
CAGCAGCCGCCAGGGCGTGGGCGGCATGGTGCATATCCGGCGCGCCCAGGACTACATTCAAAGTCACTACGACCGGCCGCTCAGGCTGGCGCAAATCGCGGATAAGGTAGGGGTGCATCCCTCCTATCTGGAAAAGCTGTTTAAGCGGGTTCTGGATTGCACCCCCACCGAGTATATGACCCGCATCCGCGTTTCCCGGGCCGCGTTTTTGCTCAACAATACCGACCGCCCCGTCATTGACCTGGCCCTGGAATGCGGTTTTACCAGCAGGCAGCATTTCGCCCGGTGCTTTACCCGGCTGATGGGCATTTCTCCAGCCGCCTACCGGGCCAAGACCACGGTGCCCGGGGCACGGGAAATCTTTTTGTTTGAGGAAGCGGATTCGGAATCAATTTAAGGATGGATTTTGAGATATTCCTGGGGAAATAGGCTGAAATAAGTTCCCTCTATGCGCGCTGGATCGGTTATTATGGACTTAACAAAAAATCAACCTAAGGAGGATCCTTATGAGCGTACAGAAGAGGCATTTCAAAATCGCCTTTATCGGAGCGGGCTCCATTGGGTTTACCCGGGGTTTGTTGACCGACATTCTTTCGGTTCCGGAGCTTCAGGAGATTGAGGTGGCCTTTACCGACATCAATCCCCACAATTTGGATATGGTCTATCAGCTCTGCCAGCGGGATATCGAGGCCAACGGGCTGAAGATTAAGATTCAGGCCACCTTGGACCGGCGCGAGGCGTTCAAGGATTGTAAGTACATCATCAATTGTGTGCGCATCGGCATGCTGGAAGCCTTCACCAAGGATATTGAAATCCCGCTCAAGTACGGGGTAGACCAGTGCGTGGGCGACACCCTGTGCGCGGGCGGCATCATGTATGCCCAGCGGGATATCGCGGCCTTTGAGGAGTTTTGTAAGGATATTCGAGAAGTGGCCGCGCCCGGCTGTATCCTGCTCAACTACGCCAATCCCAACGCCATGGCCACTTGGTACTGCAACAAATATGGCAAGGTGCCCACCATTGGGCTTTGCCACGGGGTGCAGGGCGGACATGAGCTCATTGCCCGGGTGCTGGGCTATGAGACCAAGGATATCGATATCATCTGCGCGGGCATCAATCACATGACCTGGTACATATCGGTGAAGCACAACGGCGAGGAGCTGAGCGGACGGCTGTTGGAGGCGCTGGAAGCGGATCCCGAGGTGGCCCAGACCGAAAAGGTGCGCATCGATATGATGAAGCGGTTCGGCTATTTCAGCACCGAATCCAACGGTCATCTTTCTGAGTATGTGCCCTGGTACCGCAAGCGGGTGGATGAGATTCCGAAATGGATTGACCTGGGTGTTTGGATCAACGGCGAGACCGGCGGATACCTCAGGGTATGCACCGAGGGCCGCAACTGGTTTGAGACCGATTTCCCCAACTGGATGAAAGAACCGCCCAAGGTATACGATTACGACAAGCGCAGCCGGGAACACGGCAGCTACATCATCGAGAGCCTGGAAACCGGGCGCATCTATCGCGGGCATTTCAACGTCGTCAACAATGGCGCCATTACCAACCTGCCCGACGATTGCGTGGTGGAAGTGCCCGGCTATGTGGATACCCACGGGGTAAACATTCCCTCCATTGGGGAGCTGCCCATGGGTTGCGCGGCCTGCTGCATGAGCAACATTACGGTTCAGCGCCTGGCCATGGAAGCCGGGGCGCGCGCGGACATCAACCTGTTGCGCCAGGCCATGATGATGGATCCGCTGGTGGGCGCGGTATGCAATCCCGATGAGATCTGGCAGATGGTGGATGAAATGCTCATCGAGGAAGCGGAATGGTTGCCCCAGTACGCCCAGGAGATTGAGCGCGCCAAGGCGCGTTGGGCCGAGGCTGAGAAAGCGGGCCGGCTGATTCCGCCCATCATCACCCAGGGCGCGGCCCGGCTGCATACAAAGACCGTGGAGGAAATGGCCGCGGATAAAGAGGCCGCCCGCAAAAACGCCGCCGAGGCCGACAAGGCAAAAGAACGGCCGGCAGCCAAATAAGATATTGGTGTGATTAGATTCAATCACAGAATGGCGCCCCGGAAGGGGCGCCACAGGGTGTTGACAAAGTCAACACCCTTCGAAAAAATTTTCATTTTTTCGAGTTACATCATTTTCCTGTCACCTTTGGTGACGGCCGGTCGGAGGCCGCGTTTACGCGGCTGGAGGCCCGAGGACAGCGCCTTAGCGCTCCGCAGGGCCGGAATCCCGGGCAAGTGAAACGCGGCCCGGGGCGAGAAGAAAAATGATATCGGAAGCGGCCACTTGGGCCGCTCCTCGGTCCGGCAAAGCCGGCCCTGCGGATTGAATATGAAGGGGCTTCGGCCCCTTCATGCATCCCCAAACGAAGAAAATAGGTTTGTCAATGGTCTGTGGCGCCCCGGAAGGGGCGCCATCATTTGGCTCGGGATGCGTTCTGTTTTCGTCCAAGATATTAAAATTTTACGTCATTCCCACATATGGTCTTCCTTCCGAGGCAGGGCTGTGCTATGATAAACATACCCTCAGTGTGCAAGGGGCAATACGCCTGGCGGGGTTTGAAAGCGGCGCGTACTGTGTTCTCGTCCTCGACTTGCCGCCAGCAAGCCTTCGTCCTGCGGCCTTGCCCGCGCCGCTTTCAATTCCCCGGCAGGTCCGAAGGAGTTTTCCGGCTGCGGGCCGCGTTCAGGGCAAGGCTTGACGACGAAACCTTACTGGGCGTAAGGCGAGGAGGAAAACGAAGACATGGACGTGGCCCGCCCCGGAAAACCGTGTTGCCCCTTGTACACTGAGGGTATCTATGGTTCAAGAAATACTAAGGAGCTGTGATGGATGCAATATATAGATTTTGAAGCCTTGAACAAGCCCTGTGGATGCGGGGTGGAGCATCCCAAATCAAACTTGCTGTATCGGGAGGGCACGGTGGAAAGTCTGCCGGAGTTGGTGGGCGAGCTTAACCTTCCGGGTAAGCGGTGCGCCCTCATCATGGATAAAAACACCCGGGCCGCGGCCGGCGAGCGGGCGGAAAACGCCCTTAGACAGGCGGGCTATGAGGTCAAAGAGATTCTGTTGGCCGGCGATCATCCCCATGCGGATACCGCCAACGTGGAGCGGGTGGAGCGAGAAGCCGCCGGGGCGTCGCTGCTGGTGGCCGTGGGCGCGGGTACCATGGGGGATATTGCCCGCTATTCTGCGTTTCAATTGGATATTCCCTTTGTGACCGTGGGTACCGCGCTGTCCATGGACGGCTATGCCTCCTCAGTGGCTCCCATTGTGGTCAACGGGTTTAAGCGCACCTTTAGCGCCAAGCCCCCGGCCGGACTGTTGGCGGACGGCGATGTATTGCTCACCGGAGGCGCGCTGATGACCGCTTCCGGAGTGGGGGATATGGCGGGCAAGCTGGTCTCTTTGCTGGATTGGCGGTTGGCCGAGATTACCGAGCATGAATATCGTTGCCAGAACACGGTGGATATCGTAACCAAGGCCGCAAACCTGGCTGTTGATTCGGCCCAGGGACTCAAGGACGGCGACCCTGAGGCGGCCCGCGCGCTGATGAGCGGTTTGGTGATCTCGGGCATGATGATCGCCCGAATTGGCAATTCACGGCCGGCGTCCGGCTGCGAACATATGATTTCTCATTTCCTGGAAATTCGGGATGTGCTGCTCAACCGCACCGAACAGTTCCATGGCGCGCGGGTGGGCGTGGGCACCTTGCTGATGATGGAAATTTACCGCAGGTTCTTTGAAAAACCCATGGATCCGGTCAAGGCGCCCTCGGTACAGCCGGATATGGAGGCGTTTTTCCTGCACGCGGCCGATGAGGTTCGACGCGAGGCGGGCTCGGCCCACTATGCGGATTTTGAATTGGAACATGAGCGGCTGCTCAATAGCTGGGACGAGTTCAAGGCGGAGGTAGACCAGGTGGTTGCCCAGTCCGGCCGGATTCGGGCCGCCCTGAGCCTGTTGGGTGGACCGGTGAATATGTATGAATTGGGTTACAGCAAGGACGAGGCCTTAAACGCCCTGCTGTATGCGAAGAATATCCGCACGCGCTTCGGGCTCCTGCGGCTGTTGGATCGCTGGGGCGTGCTCAAACCGTTGGCCACCGAGGTCATGGAGGATATGTATGACAAGTAAACTCGATCCGGTGCGCTGTTTCCTGTTGGATATGGATGGAACCTTTTATCTGGGTGACAAACTGCTGGACGGCTCTCTGGATTTCATTGACGCGGTGGTCAAAAGCGGGCGGGATTATCTGTTTTTGACCAATAACTCCTCGAAAAGCGCGGATTACTATGTTCAAAAGCTGGGACGCATGGGGCTGAAGGTGGATAAAAGCAAGGTTTTAACTTCGGGCCAGGCCACGGCTATGGCAGTGCTGCGCGAATTTCCCGGGAAAAGCGCCTTTGTGCTGGGCAACGCTTTTCTCATGGAAGAGCTTTCGGGGCTTGGGGTATCCATTGACCAGCAGAATCCGGATTTTGTGATCGTGGGCTATGATACCAGCTTGGATTATGCCAAGATGACTGCGGTGTGCGATTTTGTGCGTCAGGGGTTGCCCTATGTGGCCACGCATCCGGATTTTAACTGCCCCACGGAGACCGGATTCGCGCCGGATATCGGTGCGATTATGGCTTTTATCGAAGCCTCGACGGGCAGAAAGCCGGATTTGATTGTGGGCAAACCCTATGGGGGCATTGTGGAAGCCGCCCTCGAGCGCACCGGACGGCAGGCCGGAGAGTTGGCCATGGTGGGCGACCGGCTGTATACCGATGTGGAAACCGGATTGCGCCACGGCATTTTGGCCGTGCTGGTTATGAGTGGGGAAACGACGCCCGAAATGCTGGAGCAGTCGCAAACCGTGCCCGACGCGGTTTACGGACGGTTGGCGGATATGATTCAAGAACTATAACAAGAAATACAAAAGGAGATGGCGGATTTGGGACAGCTGTTGATGCGGCTTAAAAACCTGGACAATATCCCGGACACTCCATTGCCTGACGGTTTGAGCGTTGAAACCGCCGGGGAGAATGCGGCGCGCGAATGGGAATGGGTCGTGAATGGCGCGTTTAAAGAAAAATGCAGCTTTGATATGATGACCGGGGATGCGGAATGTGAATACAGGCCGGAACGGGTGCTGTTTGCGCGCTGCTTTGGACAAAGTGCGGCCACCGCGTCCGCTTACCGCAGAAATGAGTATCCAGGGGAAGGATACCTGCACATGGTGGCCACCCATCCCTGGTATCAGGGACAGGGCGCGGGCAGAGCCGTGGTGTTGGAGGCGCTTAGGCAGTTCAGGCGGGAAGGTTTAAATTCCGTTGTTTTGAGCACGGACGATTTTCGCCTTAACGCGGTGGCGCTATATAAGTCGGTGGGCTTTGAACCCATTGTTCAGGATGGGGACCAGGAAATGAAGGCACGATGGGAAAAGGTGGATGAGGCGCTCAAGGCAATGAAGCCCAAACCCCAGCCCATTCCGCTTTGGAACGAAGGCGCGCCCGGATTTGTCAGCGAATATGGCCAGAAACAGCCCAGCCTTAAGCCTTTCCCGGTTTCGGGCGCCAGGGGTGCGGTGGTGGTCTGCCCGGGCGGCGGATATGGCATGAAGGCGGCTCATGAGGGCGCGCCCGTGGCCCGGATGATCAATGAGGCCGGCATTGCGGCCTATGTGTTGGATTACCGGGTAGCCCCTTACCACGCGCCCGTTCCGCTTTGGGATGTTCAGCGCGCCATTCGCCTGGTTAGATCCATGGGCTATGAACAGGTGGGCGTGTTGGGCTTTTCCGCGGGGGGACACTTGACCTGTTCCGCCGCCACATTATACGACGGCGGCAATCCCGAAGCCCAGGATCCCATTGAGCGGCTGTCCAGCAGGCCGGACGTGTTTATCCCCTGCTACGCGGTGGTAAGCATGGCCGCCTTTAGCCACCAAGGGTCGGTGGAAAATCTGTTGGGCAATGAGAAGGACAATTATCAGGCGCTTCGCCGGTATTCCGCCGAGCTGAACGTGACCCGCGATACCCCGCCCGCTTACATCTGGCATACCCGGGACGACGCGGGCGTTCCGGTGGAGAACAGTTTGCGCCTCGCCCAGGCTTTGGCCACGGCAGGGGTGGAGTTTGAACTGCACGTTTTCCCGCACGGCGCCCACGGTATGGGCCTGGCCGGAATGGATCCGGTGGTGGGTCAGTGGCCGGGGATGCTTCAGAAATGGCTGCTAAATCATGGATTTGGTGCGAAAGTTGTCGAACAACCATGAATTAACATAAATAGAAAGCGATTTTTATGAACCAACGGCCTCATGCAGTCGTCAAATGAATGCATAAACGGCCGGGAGGTACAGGCCGCTACGAGGTGAAGGAATTTGAAGAGAATATTGCTGCTTTTGCTCTGCGCAGTCATGACGCTGAGCTCTTGCGGGTATCAGATCGTCGAGGAGTCTGCCAGTCTTCCCGCAGAAATGTTGAGCGGGCTCGTTCAGACGGATGATGAGGGCCGGGAGGC
>DVJW01000024.1 GCA_018716505.1 Candidatus Faecaligallichristensenella faecipullorum
CCGCGAGGAGCGGCCCAGGTGGCCGCTTCCTTTATCATTTTCTGGCCGCTGCCGAAGGCAGCAAGAAAATGATGCAACTCGAAAAAATGAATATTTCATTTTTTCGAAGGGTGTTGACTTTGTCAACACCCTAAGGCCGCCGTATAACGGCGGCCTCCTGAAGAGATGCTTCTAAAGTTTTGCCTCTTTATATTCATTGCGCTTGCGCAGCTGAACCTTGCTTCTCATGGCGACATTAAGAACCAGCCCGATACCCGCCATGTTGGTCAACATATTTGAACCCCCATAACTGACAAAGGGCAACGGAATGCCGGTAATGGGCAAAAGTCCCAGGATCATGCCAATGTTCTCCACAACATGGAACAGCATCATGCTCATAATGCCCACAATCAAGTAGTTCCCGAACATATCGCGGCTGCGCCGGGCCAGGATCAGCATCCGAATCAACAGGAATGCAAACAGGCCCACCATGATCATGGCCCCCACAAAGCCAAAGGTTTCGCAGGTAATGGCGAAGATAAAGTCGGTATGATCCTCGGGGATGTAGTTGAGCGCCGCAAAGCTGCCGTCCGCAAACAACCCCTTGCCCCACAATCCGGCGGATCCCACCGCAATGCGGCTGTTGATGGCGTTCATGCCCGCGCCGTTGGGATCGGATTCCGGATTCAGAAACACCATAATTCGCTCCAACCGGAAGCTGTCCGTGGCGTTCATGATATACCAGAGCGGAACCATCATCAACATTAAAATGCACACCATGCCGGCCAGCAACTTCCAATTGGTGCCCGAAACGAACAGAAGGCCGGCAAATATGGCCACATACACCAGCGCGGTACCCACGTCAGGCTGGGCCAAAATCAAAATCAACGGCAGCATGAAATATATCATCAGCGGAATCAGATCTCGCACCGTCTTAATGGGCTCTTTTCTGTCGGCGAACATCTTGCTCAGCGAGATGATGATGGCAATTTTCCCGATTTCCGACGGCTGGAAGGTTCGGCCCGAGCCCCAGGAAAACCAGCCCGCCATATTGCCCCTGCCGCGCGTTGTAAACAGCACGAACAGCAAAAGAAAGATATTCGCCCAATAGATGATATTGCTCAGGCGCCCAAAGACTCCATAGTCGAAATAGATCATGAAAAACAGCGCCACCATGCCGCCGATGGCCCAAATCAGCTGAAGCCGGGCGGTGGCGATGGGCTGATATTCCATCATCTCGGTTACGCTGTTGATCTCCTCCTCCACCGGAATGGAAGTCGCGCTGTAAATGCTGATAATCCCAAAGGCAATCAGCGCGCACACGGTCAGAAAGATGGGCCAGTCAAATCCGCGCATATAGCGCCGGTCAAAAGGGTTCTCGCGAATATAGCGCACCACCGACCCAAACAGCGCGGGTATTTTCTTGAATAATTTCAGCATTTGTCTCCCTCAATATGTCGCCTGTGTTCGCCAAAGACACGCTTTCACGCAAACCCTCAGGCCTGTTCCGTTCGATGGGCGTGGCGGCTTTCGGAAATGGAATCCATCAGCCTGGCCCATATCCCCCTGGGCTTGATTTCCGGAATGGGCACAGACTCGCCCCGAATTCTGCGGGCAATGCGGTTAAAGGCCTCGCCCGCGGCCGAATGCCAAAGGACAATGGGCTCACCCTGCATGGCCGCGGCGGTCATGGCGCCATCCTCGGGCACCACGCCCAGAATCTCCATGGACAGGCGCTCCTTTACCTGTTCCACGCTCATGAGCCCGCCCTTTTTGGATTTCGGCGCCATGACCCGATTGACAACCAACCTTGGATTCAGAATGTCGTTGCGTTCCAACAAGCCCACCACCCGTTCGGCGTCTCGAATCGACACCACGTCGGGCACGCACACCACAATGGCCTCGTCCGCCCCGGCCACCGCGTTTTTAAAGCCCCTGCCGATGCCGGCCGGACAATCCAAGAGCACATATTCAAACTGCTCCTTGAGCTTTAAAATCACCTTTTCCATCTGGCGGGGCGAAACCGCCCCGCTGTCCCGGGTTTGGGCCGCAGCCAACAGATACAAACCCTGGTGCTTCGGGTCGCGTACCAGCGCCTGCTTCAGGCGGCAAGTGCCTTCCACCACGTCCACCAGATCGTATACAACGCGATTTTCCAACCCCAGCAGCACATCCAGGTTTCTCAGCCCGATATCCATATCCAGCAGCACGACCTTGTGCTCCTTTTCCGCCAGGCTTACCCCAATGTTTACACACAGGCTGGACTTACCCACCCCGCCTTTGCCGGATGTAATCACAATCGCTCGGCTCACGCCCGTCCCTCCCACAAAACACAGCGGTTAATCGGCCAGGGTATTGGCCTTGGAAATCTTGGTATCCTCCTCTTCCGCCAGGCTATCCAGATAGCTGGTGATGGTGGTAATCGCCGTGGGCGAGGATCTGCCGCCCGCATAGCCGTTCTGGATATAAACCACCACCACGATCTGAGGATCGTCATAGGGGCCAAAGGCCACATGCCAGGAGTTGTTCTCAATATCCAGCTCGGTACGCTGGGAAGTACCGGTCTTGGCGCCCATGGGATACTTGGTGTTGGCGTAATACTTGGCCGCGGTACCGTCATATTCGGTGGAGGTCACGTCCCTCATGCCCTCCCGAATCAGCTCAAAGTATTCGTCCGCGCCCTCAATCTGGGTCACCACCGAGGGCTGCTTATCCAACACAATATCCCCATCCGGTGAAATCACCTTATCCACAATCTGGGCATCATAAACCGTTCCGCCGTTGACAACAGCGCTCACATAGCGGGCGGCCGCAATGGGGGTAATCTGGGTAATCGACTGGCCGATGGCGGCCATGATGGTTTCGTTGGCCGTCCATTTCAGGTCGTTCAAATAGCTCTGGAAGGTGTTGGCCAGGTAATTGCTGCGGATGTACTCGATGGGCAAATTCATATCCGCCAGCAAAATATCGTGGATTTTGGCCGCCCATTCGCTCTTGGACTCGGTGGTCACCACGATATCCAACATGGACTTGGTCACCCGGTCCAGCCGGTCGTCGTCATATTCAATGCCCCGGTCCTGGCCGATTTCCTTAAGCTTTTGCTTAATCATCCGGGCGGCGTAAAGGGGTTTAGAGGTATACTGATCGTCAATGGCCCGGCTGGCGTCATACAGCATGGATTGGTTGCCCACAAAGCTGGTCGCCTCTCCAGGCAGCTCGATTCCGGTTCTGGAGGTCAAGCCCAATTTCGCCGCCCATTTGCTCAGCGCCGTGGAGCCCAGCCGCTCGCCGGTCCAATAGAAAAAGTAGTTGCACGAGTTTTTGATGGCCTCGACCACGTTCTGATTGCCGTGGGACCTGTTCAGGCTCCAGCATCTCGGCGGATGCACCACGTCGGTACCTTCATAGGTAGTCGCGTCATAAATCTCGGTTTCCGGGGTAATAACCCCCTCCATCAGCCCCGCCAGGGCGGTGCACAGCTTAAAGATGGAACCCGGGGTATCCCTGGTGGCAATGGCGCGGTTTAAAAGCGGATACCGGTCGTCATTGACCACCTCGTTCCAGGCCTGCTTGTCCACCGTGCCGGTCAATATGCCCAAATCGTAGCTGGGATAGCTGGCCATGGCCAAAACCTCGCCGGTGTTGGGATCCATGGCCACCGCGGCGCCGCTTTGGGCCAGCTGAATTTCCTTGCCCTGTTCCTCATATTCCTTCAGGATATCCTCATTTTGCTTCTGCCACCGCTCGCTCTTTATGATCTTTTGCTGTTCTTTGTTGATTTCGTTGATATTATCCTCCAGGGCCTGCTCCAATACCGCCTGCAGCTGGCTGTCCAAGGTCAGCTGCACCGAATCGCCGTCCACGGGCGCGGTGTAGGACAGCTGGCGCACAATTTTGCCGCGCCGGTTGACCTCCACCACCTGCTCCCCCTGGCGGTTGTTGGCATAGGGGCTGAGCTGATCTTCCATGGAGCTCTCTATGCCCGTTTGGCCCACCAGCGCGTCGTTGCTATAGCCCTTCTCCTTATAGGCGGCCAAATCCTCCTCGCTGGTGATCTTGCCCACATAGCCGATGACATGCGCAGCCAACGAGCCCTTGGGATATACCCGCTCGCTGCTCTCGGCGATGCTCACCCCGTCCAAATCCATGGAACGGGCCTCGATCTCGGAAACGGTCTGGAAATCCACATTATACGCGATGGTCACCGGCTTGGAGAGATAGGCGTTCATCTGAATTTCCTGCCAGATGGCCAGAATCTTAATCTTTTCCTCTTCGCTCAGTTCCTCAGGAATGCCGTAGTTGATGCAAAGCTGGTCGAACAGATCCTCTACCGGGGTGGAGTTGAGCATAAAATTGCCCCTCCACTGGGAAATGCGCGTTTCATTGGCCGCCTCATTGGTGGTTCCGGTATTAAACTGCCATTCCCCTTCCTCGTTGCGCTCCAGCCAAAACTCATCTATGGTCTCTTTTCCGTTTTTCTCCACGATTTCAATAACTTCCATAATCGACTGGGTATAGGCTTCCCGGTCCGCCTGGGTGGAGCGCGAAGGATCGCGATAGAATTGAACCTCAAAGCTGCGCTGGTTATAGGCCAGCGGAACCGCGTTCCGATCCAGAATTTTGCCCCGGGATCCGGTAAGGGTCAGGGTTTTCTGCTTTTTTTCTTCGGCCTGGGCCGCGTAGGTCTCCTGATTGGCAATTTGCAGGTCGTACAGGCGCCAGCCGAATACGCTGAACACCAGCGCCATAATCACACCCATGGCCACATATCTGGTTTTATTGTTTCTATTGGTTTTGTTGTTTTGCATCGTATACAATCACCTCCGAAGTCAACGAATGGCGTACCTCAATCCGCCGGGCCTGATGATCCAATACAGGATGGTATAGATCACCACCTCGGCTCCCAAGGAGATCAAAGCCATCCAAACCGTCTGCCCCAGGGCCTGAGATGCGGGGCGCGCGCCGGTCATATAGATATACACAATCCAGGCGCCCTGATACAGCAGTACGCTGCCAACTCCGCCCAGCAAGATCATCAGCCATCTCTGAAAGCGTTTCGCGCTGATGAATCCGCATCCGTAACCCGTCAGGCCCATGACCACCGTGTTCATGCCCATGGGGTTGCCCACCGCGATATCCATCAGCAATCCGGCCACCACCCCATGCAGCACCCCGCCCGAGCGCCCCCTGATGAGGCCCATGGCCGCCACCGAGAGCAAAGTGAAATTGGGCAGCAGCGCGCTTTGCACAAATTGCGGCAAAATCGCGATATCCAACAGGATCATCAGCGCGAGCCAAACGCTGGGTAACGCACGCCGAATCATCTCTTCCCCTCCATAGCGCTTTTATTCTTCCAATGCCCATCGATCCTCAGGCAACACCGCTTCCTCCGTGGCGTCCGGTGCCGGACTGGCCGAAGCCCCGGCGCTGGGTTCGGGCGTGGGCGTGGGCGAGCTCTCCACCCCGGGTTCAGCCTGCCAAATGTCCTGGGGCGCGACGGTGGGCAACACGTAGTTGCCATTGTCCGTGGGCTCAGGGGTGTTGCCGGAATTGAGGGCCGTGGGTTCGGGCGTGGCCGTGGCCGTGGCTGTGGGTCTGGGCGTGGCCGTGGGAAGGCTGGGCAGCGCCTCGCTGTCGCTTTCCACCACCGTGCGCAGCACCAGCACCTCTTCCAGGTGCAGAAAATCCGCCAACGGAGAAATGACGATGTATTGCTCGGTGCTGTCGGTTTGGCGGCTGACCTCCCGAACCGTGCCCACCGGCAAACCTTTGGGGTAAAGATTATCCACCCCGCTGGTCAAGACCGTGTCGCCCGGAATGACGTCGTGATTCGCGGGCAAATAGTACATATTACAGGCATCGTCCACCGATCCGCTTTCGATTTTGCCGCGCATGACGCCATTGTCGCGGGTGCGCTCCACCACGCAGGCCACCGAACTGCGGGAATCAATAATGGACAGCACCTTGGAATAGTTCAGGCCCACCTCATAGATCCGGCCCACCAGACCGTCCGCGGTTACCACCGCCATATTGGCCTCCACGCCATTCAAAGAACCCTTGTCGATGGTAAAACTGTCGAACCATACGCCCGGCTGTTTGGCGATAACCGAGGCGTAAAGGGGATTCAGGTTTTGATATCTTTCGTCCGCATCCAGCAAAGTCCGAAGCCGCTCGTTTTCCTGGGAGACCTCCTCCAGCCGTGCGATTTCCAACTTGGCGTTGGCCAATTCTTCCTGAGCCGCGCTATAATCGTAGCGGAGTTGATTATAATCCCGAATCGCGGCAATGCTGTCGCGAACCCAGTCCACGACGGTATTGATGCCGCTCTCCACCGGGGCGATCAATGAGCCCACCGCGTTTTCCGCCACCGAAACCTGGCCCTGGCCGCGCATCAAAAGGAAAATCGCCACGGCCACAACCACCACGACAACCAACGCGATAAACGCAATCCGGCCGCCTTTGCTGACCGGTTTTGTGCCCGTTGTCCGGCGCCTGGCCCTTTTGTCCTTTCGGGCGCTTCCGGTATTCCTGGATGCCATCCGCTGCACTCTCCTTAGCAGGCCATGCGCCTGCGCTTTGGTTTATTCCTCGGCCGAAGCGGCGTCCAAAAGCTTGTCCAATAACCGCTCGTCCGTCGCCGCCCGCCCTACCCCCAGGGCCACGGCATCCTGGGCCTGTTCACTCAAATTCACGCTGACCCCGGTTTTCTGCCTGATCAATTCATCCAGCCCATGCAGCATCGCGCCGCCGCCGGAAAGATAGATCCCATCCTCCATAACATCCGAGACCAATTCGGGGGGCGTGTTCTCCAGGGCGCTCCGCATGGCGTCCACCAGCGCGCAAAGCGGCTCCTCCAGCGCTTTGCGCACGTCCTGGGAGGTAACTTCAATGGTGTCCGGCTTGCCGGTTTCCATATTCCGCCCTTTGAGCAATACCTTTTCCCCTTCGTCCAAATCAGGCAAGGCGGTTCCAATATCCCGCTTTAGTTCCTCGGCGGTCCTGAAACCCACGGCCATATTTTTTTCCCGCCGGAAATAGCGCACAATGGCTTCGTCCATATTCATTCCGCCCAGGCGCATGGCCCGCGCGGCCACGATGCCGTTCATGCTGAGCACCGCAATTTCCGTGGTTCCGCCTCCGATATCCACCACCATAACGCCCCTGGGCTTGTCCACATCCAGTCCTATGCCCAGGGCGGCGGCCATGGGCGAGCGCAGGGCGGCCGGCTTTTTGGCGCCCGCGGCCTGCATGGCCTGGAACAGCGCCTGCCGCTCCACCTTGGTGGCCCCCTGGGAAACGTTGACCACCAATCTGGCCTTTTCCAACACCTTTCGCTTATCCGCGGCCTTCTCGGCCAGGCTGGTCATCAGCAGGGTGCACAGTTCCACATCCGCCACCGCGCCATCCATGATGGGCGAAGCCAACATGACGTCCTCCACCGTGCGGCCCAACATGGCCTGGGCCTGGATGCCCACGCCCAGGATTTGTTTCGCGTTTTCCCGGTTGACCAGAACCCGGCTGGGCTCCCGAAGCATGAGCCCCCTGTTTTCCAAAAATACCGAAGTAAAACTGGATCCCAAATCAATTCCAATGCCGCCCGCGGCAAAGATGCCCATCCCGCATCCTCCATTTCCTTTTCGATAAACCGACCATTTTCATTTCAAAACGCATCCAAGGCGAGGCGCAATTCTTCCACCGGAAGGCCCATGACGTTTTCAAAGGAGCCCTCGAGTTTTTTCACGAACGCGCCGCCCAACCCCTGTATGCCATAGGCGCCGGCCTTATCCATGGGCTCGCCGGTGGCGATATAGGCCCTTATGCGCTCCTCGGTAAGCTGTTCAAAGGTTACCGTGCTCTTGGCGACAAAATGAACACACCGCCCATCCGCCGCGTCCAATATGCAGACCCCGGTGAGCACGCGATGGGCCTTGCCGCTCAGCGCGCTGAGCATTTCATGGGCCTGGGCCTCGTTTTCCGGCTTGCCCAACACCCGTTCCCCCAGCGCCACCAAGGTGTCCGCCGCGATCACCAAACCAAAGCCCTGGCCTTCCGCCACGGCCCGCGCCTTTCGAACAGCCAATTTTTCCACCCGTTCCTCCGGCGTGCCGTGCACCCGCTCATCCACATCCGGAGAAATCACCTCAAACGTCAGCCCCATTTTCTCAAGCAGCTCTTTTCGCCTGGGCGAACCGGATGCCAGAATAATCCTTTGACGCGCCGCGCCGGTATCAGGTTGCCTCATCGTCATAGCCCTCCGCTTCGAGAAATTGTGCCTGGCCTGTGGACAACAGCCATATGCTCATCCACTGAGGGTATATTATACCATATTCTGTCCAGGAATAAAACCTTATGCGGTAAACTGCCCCAAATTTGTCATGAAAACCGCCAGAGTCCTCCCGTTCTTTCACTATACCATAAGCCCAGCCCTGGCCGCAACCATGGCAAGGTTATTCCATATTTTCCCACAATATTAGGGCTAAAATATGAAGAGGGCCCGCCCCGCGAGCCCTCTCAGACTGTCAAAAAACCTAATTCATTACTCTGGGGATGCATGAAGGGGCCACAGCCCCTTCATATTTAATCCGCAGAACCGGCTTTGCCGGTTCGAGGAGCGGCCCAAGTGGCCGCTTCCGATATCATTTTCTGGCCGCTGCCAAAGGCAGCAAGAAAATGATGCAACTCAGGAAAATGAAGCATTCATTTTCCTGACAGCGTGTCGACTTTTTCGACACGCTGTCAGGGCCCGCCCCGCGAGCCCTCTTCTTTTCCGTTATACCCGATATTTTCCACCCTTGACCATCTCAATGCAGCCATCGGGACAGGCCTTTTCACAGCTTCCGCACCCGGTGCAGTTCCACTCGATGACGCTGTGATGGTAGTCCTTCTCCCCGGCGATGGCATTAAACGGACAAGCTTCCTTGCATTCCCCACAGCCGGTGCACTGAGGATCATGAATCAAGGCATGCCGCCTGAGCGACTCGGTGGACTTCAGCGCCCCGGTGGGACAGTTGTCCGCGCAGCTCATACAGCCCACGCATTTGTTCTGATCAATATGGGGCAAATTATCCACCATTTTCAGCGCCCCAAACTTACAGCTGCGCTCGCATTTTCCGCACCCAATGCAGCCCGCGCTGCAATTGTCGCGCACCACCTTGCCCTTTTCCATGGCGCTGCAGGTGCGGTGAACCGGCTGGCTGAGCGGGATCATGTCCAAAACACCCCGGGGACAGGCGGCCACACACACGCCGCAGCCCTGGCATTTTTCCTCGTCCACCACGGCCAGCCTGTTTTCGTTTACGGTAATCGCCCCAAAGGGACAGGCCTTTTCACAATCGCCCAATCCAAGGCAGGCATAGCGGCAGGCCTTGTCGCCCTCGGCCACCAGCGCGGCGCTTTTGCAATCCATGGGCCCGTCGTAGTGAAACCGCAGGCCGCACTTATCCAGCGACCCCCGGCAGCGCACGGTGGCCACCATCTTTTCTTTCTCCTCGGCCTCAACCCCCATGATCCCGGCGATGGCCTTGGCCACCGGCGCGCCGCCCACCGGGCATCTGTTCACATCCGCCTTGCCGTCGGCCACGGCCTGGGCATAACCGTCGCATCCCGGAAAACCGCATCCGCCGCAGTTGGCGCCGGGCAGCTGCTCGCGCACCGCGTCCCGGGTGGGATTTTCCGGCACCGCGAATTTCTTGGCAGCCAGCGCCAGCAGCGCGCCGAAGATAAGCCCCATGCCGCCCAGCACGGCGGCCGCAATCAATACGCTCATCTCGTTCCCTCCTTAATGGATCAATCCCGAGAAGCCCAGGAAGGCCACCGACATCAATCCCGCGGTAATCAGCGCGCCCGGGAAACCATCCATCCATTCAGGAAGATCCATGAGTTCCATGCGCTCCCGGATGCCCGCGAACAGCACAATGGCCAAAGTAAAGCCCAGCGCGCCGCCCACGCCGTTCACTACAGATTCAATCAGGTTATAGTTGTTGTTCACGTTGAGGATGGTCACGCCCAGCACCGCGCAGTTGGTGGTAATCAGGGGCAGGTAAACGCCCAGCGCCTGATAAAGGGAAAAGCTCACCTTGCGCAGCACCATTTCCACCAGCTGCACCAATACCGCGATAACCACGATAAAGGCGATGGTCTGCATATAGACCAAATCCAGCGGAACCAGCACATAGTTTTGCACAAAGTAGATGACCAACGAGGCCATGCCCATGACAAAGGTCACGGCCATGCCCATGCCAAAGGCGGTTTCCAGCTTGCGCGAAACCCCCAGGAAGGGGCAAATGCCCATGAACTTGACCAACACGAAGTTGTTGACAAAGATGGAACCCACCAGTATGAGCAGCAGGTTATTCATTTACGCCCCCTCCTTTCCGGATTTCCTATCGGCCTTCCTGGTGATAACGCCCACCAGCGCCAGCAGGAAGCCCAGCACGATAAATCCGCCCGGCGCCTGGGTGGCGATGGCCATGGGCTGATAGCTCTCGGCCATGATCTGAACCCCGAACAGGGTTCCGTTCCCAATGAGCTCCCGAATCGAGGACAGCAGGGTAATGGCCAAGGTAAAGCCCAGGCCCATGCCCAATCCGTCCATCAGCGCGGGCAGCGGCTTATTCTTAAAGGCAAAGGACTCCGCCCGGGCGAAGATGATGCAGTTCACCACGATCAGCGGAATGTAAATGCCCAGCGAGGCGTCCAGCGCCGGCACATAGGCCTTGATCAGCATCTGGACAATGGTCACGAAGGTGGCGATCACCACCACAAAAGTGGGGATTCGGATGCGCTCGGGAATGATGTTGCGCATCAGCGAAATAGCCAAATTGGAGCCCACCAGCACGAAGGTGGTGGCCAATCCCATCCCCACCCCGTTCATGGCCGCAGTGGTAATGGCCAAAGTGGGACACATGCCCAGCACCAACCGGAAGGTGGGGTTTTCATTGAGTATGCCGTTCAGAAATACCTTTTTTAAGTTCATCTCAATTTCCTCCTTGCGGCAGGCCGGACAGCTGTTCTTCATAGAAGCGGGCCGCCTGTGCGATACCCTCTATGGCCACGCTGGAAGACGAGGTGGCGCCGGTGATGGCATCCACCCGCTCGCTGAGGGCGCCGTCGGCCTTCTGTCCGGCAAACTGGCTCAGGAACGGCTCTTCGGCGATCTTGGAGCCATAGCCTTCGCCCTCATGCTGTTCCAGCACCGATACCTGGCTGATGGTTCCGGTGGGGTCGATGGCCACGCTCATGCGAATCACGTCCTTGGAGGTTACCTGGACCTCGATTACATAGGCCGTGCCGCTGCCGGTTTCCACCGCATACACCGACTGGACCGCGTCATAGCCCATCAGCGCATAGGGATCCAGGGCCTGAATGGCCTTGGCATCTTCCACCATGGCCATGCGGCGCAGGTCTTCCTCATCGGGTTCCACCCGGATTTTCAGGGCCGGATCCTCGGTGGGCACAATGAACAGTTCGGTTTCCGCGTAACCGGCCGCCTGAGCCACCGCATTTTTCACCGCAGTGGAGGATATGGTGGCGCCGGTGATGGTGTCCACCCCGCTGCTTACCGCCTCGCTGCCCGCGGCCATGCCCCAGAATTGGCTCAGGAAAGGTTCTTCGGTCACCTGGGTGCCCAGGCCCGCGGTCTCCTCCTGGCTGTTCACCATGAGCTCGGTAATCGCGCCCGCGCTGTTGATTCCCAAGGTCATTTCAATGGCCGCTTTATAGCCCTGCGGTGCCAAAGTGAAGGCATAGCCCACGGTTTCATCCCCGTTTTTCCCTTCGTAAATCGCGGTGATGTCTGGATACTGCTCCGGATTCCGGATATCCATTTCCACAAATTCCTGGGCTTCAGGCAAGACCTGGGCTCTGGCCTGGTTTAAGGTCTCCTGCTGTCTTTGGGCAATGGGCCCCTTGGTGACCTCGTTGGTCAACGCCAACAGAAGCCCGGCTATCAAAGCGAACAGCAACAGCCTGACCGAGAGCTTTACCACCTCACGCATGCTTCTTCACCTCCCCATAGATCTTGGGTTGGGTGAACCGGTCGATGAGCGGCGTAACCAGGTTCATAATCAAAATCGCATAGGAACAGCCCTCGGGATAGCCGTCATTGAAGTTTCGAATAATAAACACCAGAAGGCCCGCGCCCACGCCCATAATCAGCTTGCCCACCGGAGTCACCGGGGTGGAGGCATAATCGGTGGCCATAAAGAAGGCGCCCAGAATCAATCCGCCGCTGAGCAACTGATACAGGGCGGAATCCACCGAGCCCGCGATATTCCCGGAATAAATCCAGCTCAGCACAAACACCGTGAGCAGCATGGTCACCGGCACCCGCCAGGAGATCACCTTGCGCACGATCAGATAGACGCCCCCGGCAATCAAGGCAATCTTGCATGTTTCCCCGATGCAGCCCGGCACATTGCCCAGCAGAAGCTGCCATAGAGGATACGCCGAGGCGTCGGAAGCAGCCAGCGGGGTGGCCGAAGAGATGGCATCCGCGCCGATGACCATGGCGTTAAAGGCGCTTCCGCTCATCAGTCCGGTCCAGGAGGCCAACAGGATGGCCCTTGCGCCCAAGGCCGGGTTCAAAAAATTCTGACCCAGGCCGCCAAAGCACTGTTTAATCAGGATAATGGCCAGGGCCGTGCCCACCACGGGCAGCCAAAGCGGCGCGGTAACCGGCAGGTTATAGGCCAATAAAAGTCCAGTCACCACCGCGCTCAGATCCCCTATGGTCACCGGCCGCTTCATGGCCTTCTGGATCAGGCCTTCCCACATCACCGCCGAGGCCACCGAAATCACGATCAGCGCGGCCGCCCGCCATCCAAAGATAATAACCCCCGCTATGCCCGCGGGTATCAAGGCAATAATTACATCCAGCATGATGCTGCTCACGCTGTGGCGCGCCCTTAGATGCGGCGAGGACGTCACCCGCCACGCGCTGGTCTTGGGTAAATTCTGCTGCATGGTCGTTCTCCTCCCCCTATTTGCTCTTTTTGCGAAGCTCGCTCTTGATGGCGCGTATGCTCTGCACCAACGGCAGCTTGGACGGACAGATATAGCTACAGCACCCGCACTCGATGCAATCCATGGCATGTTCATTCCTGGCGCGTTCAAACCGGCCGCGCTTATACAGTGCGTACAGATTCAGCGGCATCAGGTGAATGGGACAGGCATTTACGCAGTTGGCGCAGCGAATGCAATTGCCCACCGGCTTTTCCGGCGTGTCATCGCGCATCAACAGCAGGCCTGAAGTGCCCTTGACCACCGGGGTTTCCAGGCTGTAGGCCTGCATGCCCATCATGGGTCCGCCCAGAATGAGCTTATTGACCCCTTCCTTGGCGCCGCCGCACTGATTGATCAAGCTGCCCACCGAAACACCGATGCGAACCATCAGGTTGGCCGGCCGGTTGACCTCCCCCGTCACCGTGACCACCCGCTCGATCAGGGGCCGGCCGGTTTTCAGCGCACTGTACACCGCAGCCGCGGTGGACACGTTCATAACCACCACGCCCACGTCCATGGGCAGGCCGCCCGAGGGCACCTGGCGATGGGTCACGGCATAGATCAGCTGTTTTTCGCCGCCTTGGGGATACTTGGTGGGCAGAGCCTGCACCCTGACCCCTTCCATGCCTTGAACCGCCTTTTGCATGGATTCCACCGCGTCGGGCTTGTTGTCCTCGATGGCAATTACGCCCTGCTTTGCCGAAAGCAGCCTCATGGCGATCTTTAAGCCCTGACAGATATCCTCCGCCCTTTCCAGCATCATCCGATGGTCGCTGGTCAGATAGGGCTCGCATTCCGCGCCGTTTAAAATAACGGTATCCACGGGCTTGGACGGGGCCAGCTTGACCGAGGTGGGAAAGGCCGCCCCGCCCATGCCCACGATGCCCGCATTGCGAATGCGCTTGAGCGCCTCTTCTTTATCCAATTCCTCGGGATGCTCGCAGGGCTGAATCGAAGGATCCCATTCGTCCAATCCGTCGTTTTCAATTACCACCGCCATGCAGGGCGCGCCGTTGGCCGCGGTGCGCTGCTGAATTCCCTTCACCACACCCGATACGCTGGCATGCACCGGTGCCCCCATAAAACCGGTGGGTTCGCCCACCATTTGGCCCATGTAGACCCTTTGACCCGCCTTTACCAGCGGCTTGCAGGGGGCGCCCACATGCTGAGACAGCATAATGGCCACCATGTCCGGCTTCTGTGCCCAGGCAATGGGCATTTTGCCGGTCACTTCCTTGCCGCTTCCCCGTTCATGGGGATGGATTCCTCCTGGGAAGCTGTTATTCCTCATCCCAATTACGCTCCTTCATCGCCGGCCGGCTTCCCGGCCAGCCTTCGATTTCCGTTACGTCTTAGTATACCATAAAGCAGATGAATTTGGGAGAAAAATGTGTTCAAAAATATTTTTCAGATCATTACGCGCAACAGCCTTGCATTCATGCCGGATTGCTGTATATAATAGAAAAAGCTCAAGGGGTGGAGCGTGGTATTTTTATATAAAAAAGAAGGTCTGATTTATGGAAGTGAAGCTGAAGTATGCCCGGGTGCAGAATGCCGGGGACCTGATCAACGAAAATATCATCCGGGATATTTTTCATATGCAAATGGAAGAGGCCGACGCCTGGCAGGCCAATCTAAGCGCTATCGGAAGCGGGCTGGGCAGATTTCAGCATGAAACCACGCTCAAGCGCAAAGCTAAGGATTTGATCCGCTCTGGCTTCAAGCCCCTGCACATTTGGGGCACCGGATTCATCAATTACCCAGACGAAAATGATCCCCCGTTCTTTCGGCGCTGTGTATTCCATGCGGTGCGCGGCGAATTGACCCGGCGGCGGCTGGAAAAAATCTATAAGAAAAATATGGATATTCCCACCTGCGATGCCGGGCTGTTGGCCCCGGAATTAATACAGGGAGAAACGTTTGACAAGCGCTACGAGCTGGGCGTGATCCCCCATTGCAAGGAACAGGATGAACCCGAATTCGCCGCCTTGGTTCAAGAACATGAAAACAGCTTGCTGATCGACATCACCTTGCCGCCGGTGGAGGTGCTGCGCCAGATCGCTCAGTGCAAACTGATTTTGTCCAGCAGCTTGCACGGATTGATATTTTCTGACGCCCTCCGGGTGCCCAGTTATCATATCGTGGTAACCGATAAGCTCAGGGGCGACGGGTATAAATTTGACGATTATTATTCCTGCTTCGGAATCGAACATCATTTTTGTGACCTGCGTGCGCAAAAACTGCCCCCATTGGAATCGCTGTATGAGCAATACTCGATAACCGACGCCCAGATCAAGGAAAAGCAGCGCCAGTTGCATGAATCCTTTCCTTTTAAATAAATAATTTTAATTGACATCCGTCCCTTCGCTGCGAGGGGACGGAATTTTTCATTCAGCCGCGTTAAATGCGTTTTGCTCCCTTGACAGAGCATGGCTTTCATGATAACATATGAACAGATGTTCAATTGTTCGCACTCAGAAAGCGGCGTCCAACATCAAAAGCCTAAGGAAAATCAATCGTGAAAGGGAGCGAAGGATTATGAAGAAGGTATTTCAACTGGTGGATCTGGACTGCGCCAACTGCGCCCGCAAGATGGAAGAGGCCATCGCCCGCCTGGATGGGGTGGAGCAGGTTTCAGTGAACTTTTTGACGCAAAAGATGACCCTTACCGCGGACGACGCCCGGTTCGATTCGATTCTCAAGCAGGCGGTCAAGGCCTGTAAAAAAGTGGAACCCGACTGCGAAATCATCCTCAAGTAACGGTTATTCTACCAATCAATATATGTCAACCCAGGGAGGCATAGACTCATGAGCAGGAAGCAGAAAAAAATGCTGGTTCGGATTCTGATCAGCGCTGCGCTCTGGATCGCCTGTTATTTTCCCATTCCCCAACCGGGTTCATTGGTTCTGTATCTGATCAGTTATGCGGTCATCGGCTGGGATGTGCTTTGGAAGGCGATACGCAATATCCTGCGGGGCCAGGTATTTGACGAAAACTTCCTGATGGCCCTGGCCACGGTGGGCGCCATGGGCAGCGGAGAGTTCGGCGAGGGCGTGGCGGTTATGCTTTTTTACCAGACCGGCGAGCTTTTCCAAAGCTACGCGGTGGGCCGTTCCCGCAAATCCATCGCCGAACTCATGGATATCCGCCCGGATTACGCCAACCTGGAAAAGGACGAGGGCGCTTTGGAACAGGTGTCCCCTGAAGAGGTCCAAATCGGCCAGACCATTGTGGTCAAACCCGGCGAACGGGTGCCGTTGGACGGCGTCATCCTCTCGGGCGAGTCCTCCTTGGACACCAAGGCGCTCAGCGGCGAATCCATGCCCAGAAGCGTGCTGCCCGGCGACGATGTGGTGAGCGGATGCGTAAACCTGACCGGCCTTTTGCGGGTTCAGGTAACCAGGCCCTTCGGCGAATCCACGGTGAACAAAATTCTGGAACTGGTGGAAAATTCCAGCAGCAAAAAGGCTCGGGCTGAGAATTTTATCAGTAAGTTCGCCCGCTATTACACCCCGGCCGTGGTGATCGCCGCGGTGCTGATGTGCGTCATGGCGCCGCTTCTGGGCGGCGACTTTTCCGAATGGTTTCACCGCGCGCTGACCTTTTTGGTGATCTCCTGCCCCTGCGCCTTGGTAATTTCTATTCCGTTAAGCTTTTTCGGGGGTATCGGAGGAGCCTCAAAGTGTGGTATACTTGTAAAAGGCGGAAACTATTTGGAGGCGCTGGCCGATGTGGACCGGGTGGTGTTCGACAAAACCGGCACCTTAACCCGGGGCGTCTTTAACGTAACCGCCATTCATCCCGATGAAATTTCAGAGTCCAGGCTATTGGAGATCGCGGCAGTGGCCGAAAGCTACTCGGATCACCCCATCGCCCGTTCGCTGCGCGAAGCCTATGGAGTCCCCATTGACGCCTCCCGGCTTTCCGGCCTCAAGGAGCTCTCCGGCCGGGGGCTGAGCGGCCTGGTGGACGGCCAAGCGGTGTTGGTGGGCAACGACCGGCTGATGGAGGAAAACGGAATCCACTGGCATCCCTGCCACCATGTGGGCACCACGGTGCATGTGGCCCTGGAGGGCCGGTATGTGGGACACATCGTGATTTCTGACGAGATTAAGCCCGACGCAGTTCAAGCCATTTCGCGGCTCAAGGCCATGGGCATCCGCAAGACCGTCATGCTCACCGGCGACGCCAAAGCCACCGGCGAGGATGTGGCCAAGCGCCTGGGGTTGGACGAAGTTTACACCCAGCTGCTGCCCGCCGATAAGGTGAACCGGGTGGAAGCTCTGCTGTCCGAAGGCGTGGGCCGGGGCAAGCTGGCCTTTGTGGGCGACGGAATCAACGACGCCCCGGTGCTCTCCCGCTCGGATATCGGAATCGCCATGGGCGGCATGGGATCAGACGCGGCCATCGAGGCGGCGGATGTGGTGCTGATGGACGACCAGCCCTCCAAGATCGCCACGGCCATCGCCATCGCCCGCAAGACCCGGCGCATTGTGTATGAGAACATCGTGTTTGCGCTGGGGGTCAAGGCCGTGGTGCTGATACTGGGCGCCATGGGCATGGCCAGCATGTGGGCCGCGGTTTTCGCGGACGTGGGCGTCTCCTTTATCGCGATTCTCAACGCGACCCGGGCTCTGAAAGTTCCTCAAACCAAATGAACTTTTTAAGAGGGGAATCTGTATGCTCAAGTTGGAACACATCGCCTGGGATCTGCCGGACGGCGCCGGAATTATCAAGGATATCGATCTGGCCATACCGGACGGACAGTTGGTGGTGGTAACCGGGCCCAACGGCGGCGGCAAGACCAGTCTGGCCAAGCTCATCGCCGGATTGTCTGAACCCACCTCCGGGCGCATCCTATGGAACGAAACCGATATAACGGGAATGGACGTAACCCAGCGCGCCCGGCTGGGGGTGGCCTACGCCTTCCAACAACCGGTACGCTTCAAGGGCTTGACCGCCCGGGATCTGTTGGAGTTGGCCGCAGGGCACAAATTAAGCGACGGCGAAGTTTGCGAGCTGCTGGGCAAGGTGGGCCTATGCGCCAACGAATACATGGATCGGGAGATGAACGCCTCCCTGTCCGGCGGAGAAATAAAGCGCATCGAGATCGCCACGGTGTTGGCGCGCCGGGCTTTGCTCTCCATTTTCGATGAACCCGAGGCCGGCATTGACCTTTGGAGCTTTTCCCGATTGGTGGAAACCTTCCAGGAT
Organism: Candidatus Faecaligallichristensenella faecipullorum; assembly: GCA_018716505.1. GTDB lineage: Bacteria > Bacillota > Clostridia > Christensenellales > Aristaeellaceae > Faecaligallichristensenella > Faecaligallichristensenella faecipullorum. The sequence goes on from DVJW01000024.1 coordinate 18,197, forward strand.
TTGCGCAATGAAAAAAGCGGCACCTTGCTGGTCATTTCCCACCAGGAGCGCATTTTGTCCATCGCCGATACCATCGTGGTAATTGCCGACGGGTGCGTGCGCTGCGCAGGGCCCAAGGATGAAATCCTGCCCAACCTGCTCTCGGACGAGCGCACCGCAAAATGCCCTTTGGGAAAGGAGGCGAGCGGCCATGAATAAGATTACCGACGAGCTGTTGCGCATGGTCTCCGGCTTTTCCGGAGCGTTCAAGGGCGCGTTCAATATTCGGGAGAACGGGGAATGCGCCGGCCGCCAATCCAGCGAAAATATCCACATCGATTCCAAGACCGACGCGCCCGGTTTGATTATCCGGGTACGGCCGGGCACCAAGGGCGAGACCGTCTATATCCCGGCCTGTGTGACCCACGGCGGGGTGGATGACCTGGTCTACAATGACTTTTTTGTCGGCGAGGGCGCGGATATCGTGATCGTGGCCGGGTGCGGCGTACATAACGACGACGAGGAGGAGGCCCGCCACAACGGCATCCACCGCTTCTTTCTGGAAAAGGGCGCCCGTGTGCGCTATGAGGAAAAACATCTGGGCACCGGAAAGGGCGGCGGCGCGCGGCGCATCGACCCGGTGACCGATATCCACCTGGCCGCGGACGCCTATTTGGAGATGGACACCGTGCAATTGGGCGGGGTGGAAAGCACCGTGCGCAAGACTACCGCCCGGTTGGCCGAGCGTGCCAAACTGATCGTGCGCGAACGGTTGTTGACCGACGGGCACGAAACCGCCCAAAGCGATTTTGAGGTGGTAATGGAGGGCGAGGATTCCAAGGTGGATCTGATCTCCCGTTCGGTGGCCAAGGGATTTTCCCGCCAGGCGTTCCATTCCAACATCCGGGGCTTAAGCCGCTGCTCCGGCCATTCGGAATGTGACGCCATACTGGCGGATCATGGCAGCGTGATTGCCACCCCGGCCCTGGAGGCCAACCATCTGGACGCCGAATTGATTCACGAGGCAGCCATTGGAAAAATTGCGGGCGAGCAGCTGCTCAAGCTGCGCACCTTGGGACTGACCGAGGAAGAGGCGGAACAGCGGATTATTGCCGGATTTTTAAAGTAAATAAAGTTGGGGAGTGTGGGCGTAAGGTCCACATTCCCCTGCTTCTTATGCCTTGAAATTTTCTAAAATTTTATTGCGGTATTGTGCAAACTTTGGAATACATGGATCTTTTCAATGAAGGCCTGTCATGATATAATAGTTGCGATTACTTAAGGAAAGGACTGTCTTGTCACATGGAAACGGTCTCTAAGCTGCTCAATGGTTTTCAGGCTTTTACCTGGCAACACGGCGTGATGATGCTGATCGGCATCGTGCTCATCGTGCTGGCAATCAAAAAGCAGTACGAACCCATGCTGCTGTTGCCCATGGGTTTCGGCGCAATCCTGACCAACATCCCGCTATCAGCCGCAGTGGAGGAAACTGGCTTTCTGACGGTGTTGCACGAAGCCGGCATCGCCAATGAGCTCTTCCCCATCCTGATCTTCATCGCTGTGGGCGCGATGATCGACTTCTCCCCGCTTCTGAAACAGCCGGTCACCTTGTTCTTCGGCGCGGCGGCTCAATTTGGTATCTTCGCGGCCATGCTGATCGCGGCGAGCATGAACTACCTGATTCCGGGGGTGTTTAATCTCCAGGAGGCGGCTGCGGTGGGTATCATCGGTGCGGCGGATGGTCCGACCTCTATTTATGTGGGCAACCTGTTTGCGCCCAAATATATGGGTGCCATAGCGGTGGCCGCATATTCCTACATGGCGCTGGTGCCCATGATTCAGCCCCCGATCATCCGCGCGCTGACCACCAAGGAAGAGCGCAAAATCCATATGGACGCGGATTATGGCATCAAAATCTCCAAGACCGTTTTGATCATCTTCCCCATTGCCGTAACCATTATCGCGGGCATTGTGGCCCCCATCTCGGTTCCGCTGATCGGTTCTTTGATGTTCGGCAACCTGATCCGGGAATGCGGCGTTCTGGACCGGCTTTCGGCCACTGCTCAGAACGAGCTGGGCAACCTGGTGACCTTGCTCTTGGGCATCACCATCGGTTCCACCATGCGTGCCGAGCAGTTCCTGACCACCCAAACGCTCATGATTCTGGCGATTGGCTTGCTGGCGTTTGTGTTCGACACCGGCTTTGGCGTGCTGTTTGCCAAGTTCATCAATCTGTTCCTGAAGAAAAAGATCAACCCCATGATTGGCGGCTGCGGCATTTCGGCTTTCCCGATGTCCGCGCGCATTGTGCAGAAGATGGCCCAGAAGGAAGACCCCACCAACTTTATCCTGATGCCCGCCATCGGCGCAAACGTATCTGGCCAGATTGGTTCCATCATCGCGGGCGCCATCATGCTGGCGCTGCTGGGTTAAGGAGGCTTCTATGGATATGAATTTTCTGTTGAGCGCCGTGCCCACCGAGGCCGGCGAGGTGGTTACTGAATCGTTCAAGGTGATGGGCTTTGGCATGGGCGGCGTGTTCGTCGTATTACTGGTATTCTATATGGTGGTAAAACTGCTCGTCAAGCTCTTCCCGGCGAAAGAGGAAACCTGAATCTCATAAAGCAACTTGCCCCTGGGCTCCAAAGACGAGCCCAGGGGCAGATTTTTTACTTATGTTTTTATTTATGGTTGATGTTATGACTTTTGCTTACCCGCAGGCGGGCCATGGCGCGGGCCAGGCTGGTTCTGGCCAAATGATACTCTCGCAGGCTATTCTTTTGCCTGAGCATCTCCTGAGCGCGCATACGGTCGTTCTCGGCCCGGCGAATATCGATTTCTTCGGGCCATTCCACGGTTTGAACCATGACCAGCGTCTCATCATGAGCCACAGTTACCATACCCGATGAAATGGCCGCGTCCTTATATTCGCCGTTTTGCTTGATGCGAATCTCTCCGGACTCAATGGCGATAACCCCTTGTTCATGGCCAGCCATAATGGCCAATTGGCCGTCCGTGGATTCCACCACCAGCATTTCCACCTCGCCCTCGAAAAACAGCCGCTCCGGGGTAATGATGGACAGCTTAAAATTCTTCGCCACGCCTCTCTCCCCTTACTGCTTTGCGCTGTCGTGGTACTTGCGTCGCGCGTCCTCCAAATCCCCGGCCATATAAAATGCCGATTCGGGCAGATCATCCGCTTCGCCGTCCACAATGGCCTTAAAGGAAGCCACCGTGTCCTTCAACGGCACATAGCGGCCCGGGATGCCGGTAAAGACCTCGGCCACCGACATGGGCTGGGACAGGAAGCGCTGAATGCGCCGCGCCCGATACACGATGGTGCGGTCTTCTTCGGACAGCTCGTCCATACCCAAAATGGCAATGATATCCTGCAGCTCGCGGTAGCGCTGAAGCGCCTGCTGAACCTGCATGGCCACCTGATAATGCTCCTGGCCCACAATGTCCGGGGACAAGATGCGCGAAGAGGATTCCAAGGGCTCCACCGCAGGGTAGATACCCATTTCCACCACGGCGCGGGAAAGCACGGTGGTGGCGTCCAGATGGCTGAAAATCGCGGCGGGCGCCGGGTCGGTCAGGTCATCCGCCGGCACATAAACCGCCTGCACCGAGGTGATCGAACCCTTCGAAGTGGAGGTGATCCGCTCCTGAAGCGCGCCCACCTCGGTGGCCAAGGTGGGCTGATAGCCCACGGCCGAGGGCATGCGGCCCAGCAGGGCCGAAACCTCGCTGCCCGCCTGAATGTAACGGAAGATGTTGTCAATAAACAACAGCACGTCCTGATTCAAATCGTCGCGGAAGCTCTCCGCCAAGGTCAGGCCGGTGAGGGCCACCCGCATACGCGCTCCCGGCGGCTCGTTCATCTGTCCAAACACCAGCGAGGTTTTCTCGATAACCCCCGAGGAGCTCATTTCGGTAATCAGGTCATTGCCTTCACGGCTGCGCTCGCCCACACCGGTAAACACCGAGTAGCCGCCGTGCTGGGTGGCGATGTTGTGGATCAATTCCAAAATCAGCACAGTCTTGCCCACGCCGGCGCCCCCGAACAGGCCGATCTTTCCGCCCCGCATATAGGGGGCCAGCAGATCGATTACTTTAATCCCGGTCTCAAAGACCTTGGCGGTGGTCTGCTGTTCGGTCATGGGCGGCGCCGCGCGGTGGATGGGCATCTTGTGCTCGGACTTGATCTCGCCCTTTCCGTCGATGGGGCGGCCCAACACGTCCATGGTCCGGCCCAAGGTCGCCTTGCCCACCGGAACCTGGATGGGCGAACCAGTGTCCTCGGCCTCCATGCCGCGGCTCAGGCCCTCGGTGGCCTCCAAAGCCACGCACCGGGCCACATCCCCCATATTCTGGGTCACCTCGGCGGCCACCGCCCGCTCCTTATCCCGAATGTAGATTAGATTGTGTATGGCCGGAACATGCCCGGCCGGAAATTTTATATCCAATACGGGGCCGATGATTCGAACCACAACGCCCTTCATGGAAGCACCTCCTTGTGTTAACGCTGAGTCGCCTGGAACTCGGCGCCCGAGATGATCTCGGTAAGCTCCTGGGTGATGGCCGCCTGACGCGCACGGTTCATCTCCAAAGTGAGCTTGGTGAGCATTTCATCCGCATTGCGGGTGGACGCGTCCATAGCCGCCATGCGGGCACATTGCTCGCTGGCGAAGGAATGCACCAACGCGCCATAGATCTGGCCCACCAGATACTGGGGCACCAGCGCGTCCAGCACCGCTTGCTTGGAAGGATGATAGCTGAGCGTCGCACGCCCGGGCTGCAGCGTTTCCACGCCGTCAAAATCCTCGTGCAGAATGGGCAGCAGCCGCATCACCCGGGGCGTCTGCTTAATGGCCGACTCCATATGGGTATAGGCCACATACACCTCATCCATCATGTTTTGCTCATAGAGCTCGCACAGGCTTTCGGTGATGGCGCGGGCATCCTGGAGCATGGGTTTCTGTATGATGTGCAAAAACTCCACGTCCGGCTGCATGCCCTTGCGCTCAAAATATTCCCGGGTCATCTGGCCGACGGTAAAGATAAATCGCTCGTCCCGTCCCTTCATGTGCTGATATGCCAGGTTCAGCACATTTTGGTTATAGCCGCCGCACATGCCCTTATCCGCCGAGATAACCAGATACGCGGTGCGCACCCCGCTGCGCGGATGGAAGAACTCATGGCGCACATCGCCCAGATTATCCAATATAAAGCGGATATCCGCGCGCACCTTGTTAAAGTAAATCAGGTTGCGGTCATGCATCTGCACCGCCTTGCGCCGCTTGGAAGAAGAAATCAGATACATGGCCTTGGTGATCTTTTGGGTTTCCGAGACCACCTTGATTCGATGGCGAATTTCGGCAATGGAACTCATGCCCTATCCGCCCCCTGATGCTGCGCAAGCCATTTGGCGGTAGCGGTCTTGAGCTCCTGCTCATTGTCATCGGTCAACCCAGCGCCCGCGGCGAAGTCATGCATGGCGCCCGGGCACTCCTCATCCAACCAGGCCGGGAACTCTTCTTTAAAGGCTTGCAGGGTGTCCAAATCGATGTCGTGGGGAATCAACCGTCGGGTCATGGCGTACAACATGCCCACCTGATACTCCCTCTTCAAGGGCCGGCCGTTGCGCTGCTTCAGCAAATCGGTAAGCCGCTCGCCGTAGCTTAACATATCCTGGGTGCTGGCATCCAGATCCGAGGAGAACTGGGCGAAAACCAGCATCTCCCGGTATTGGGCCAACTCCAACCTCAGTTGACCGGAAACCTTGCGGATGGCCTTGGACTGGGCCGCGCCGCCCACCCGGCTTACCGACAGACCTACGTTCACCGCCGGGCGCACGCCCGCGCGGAACAGCTCGGTATCCAGGAAAATCTGGCCGTCGGTAATGGAAATCACGTTGGTGGGGATATACGCGGAAATATCGCTGTTTTGGGTCTCAATGATGGGCAGCGCGGTCATGGATCCCCCACCCAACTCATCGCTCAGCTGGGCCGCGCGCTCCAGCAGCCGGGAATGCAGGTAAAACACGTCGCCCGGATAGGCCTCGCGTCCCGGCGGACGGCGAAGCAACAGCGACATGGCCCGATAGGCCACCGCGTGCTTGCTCAAATCGTCGTAGACCACCAGAGTATCGCCGCCATTGTACATGAAATGCTCGGCAATGGAGCAGCCGCAATAGGGAGCGATATACTGCATGGTGGCCGAATCGCTGGCCGTGGCGCAGACCACAATGGTGTACTCCATGGCCCCGGCCTCTTTCAAATTTTGAACCACCTGGGCCACGGTGGATGCCTTTTGGCCGATGGCCACATATACGCACACCACATTTTTGCCCTTTTGATTCAAAATCGCATCCACGGCCACCGAGGTCTTGCCGGTCTGGCGGTCGCCGATAATCAATTCGCGCTGGCCCAAGCCAATGGGCACCATGGCGTCCACTTCCATCAGCCCGGTTTCCAGCGGCCTGAACACCGGTTTGCGGTCCAAAATGGCCGGCGCCGGCGATTCGATGGGCCTCATGCCGCTGGCATGAATCGGCCCCTTTCCGTCGATGGGCTGACCCAGGGGATTGACGATGCGCCCCACCATTTCATCCCCCACCGGCACCGAAAGCACCTGGCCGGTGCCATAGCCCACCGAGCCGGTACCCACCATTTCCTCGCCGGTGAGCAACACCACGCCCACCATATCGGTCTCCAGGTTCATTACAATTCCATAGGCGCCGCTTTCGAACTCAATCAGCTCGCCCTCTTGACAGCCCATCAGGCCGTCCAGCCAGGCGATGCCGTCGCCCGCCCTGACCACGCTGCCCGCGCCGCGCACATCCACTTTGCGCACATAATCGCGCACCAGCCGGTTCATCTGGCCGGGTTCTTCCACGGTATGGGCCTGGCTCTCCTTGGAAAGTTCGGATTCAATCCGGTTCAATTCGCCCTGAAGGGTGCCGTCGTACACCCGGCCATTGATGACCACGCGCACGCCGCCCAACAGCGACTCGTCCACAAACTGAGTGAAATGAACCGGTTGACCTGTTATCTGGGCAAACCGCTCGGTCAGCTTTCGAACGCTCTGTTCATCCAGCCGGGACGCGGAATATACCTTTCCTTCGATCATTCGGTTATCCCACCTTGTTCAGAAAATCATCGATCAGCTTGGAATTATCCTGTGCGGTCAATTCCCGGTTCAACAGCTTGGAAGCAATGGCGGTGCCCAATTCCACGGTGCGCTGGCGCTGAGCCTCGCGCTCCATGGCCTGTTGATTCCTGGCGGCCGTCCGGGCCTCATCCACAATACGGCGGGCCTCATCCTGCGCCTGTTCGATAAGCTCCTGGGCGCGCGCCCGTCCTTTGTCCGCGCCGTCCTTGGCCGCCAGGTTCAGCTGCTCCTGGGCCTTCAGGGTAAGCGCATGCTGCTTATCCAGCTCGGCCTGAGCCGCCCGCTGCGCCTGCTCGGCCTCGTCCAACTGGCTCTGAATTCTCTGTGCGCGCTCGTCCATAAACCGGCGAACCGGCTTATACAGGAAATGCCTGAGCGCAAAATACAGAATCAGACCGTTGACCACATGCCACACAAATGAAATGATATTAAAACTCATGGTCGTCCCTCGCATTTCTCCGCCGCGCCTTTGTCAGACGCCTTCAGCGCGGCAAACATATGGATTCGCTTACGCCACCCTGCCCGCTAACACAAAGATCAGCAAAATGGAGACAAACAGTCCATAAATGGCGCAGGTTTCCATCATGATCAAGCCGAAAATCAGGTTCGACTGAATGGGACCCGAAGCTTCGGGCTGACGCGCCACCGCCTCAGCCGCCTTACCCGTGGCAATACCCATACCCAACGCAGCACCCAAACCGGCCAGCGCCGCAATGCCCGCACCAATTGCAATCAATCCCAAAGCGCTCATACATTCTTCCTCCTGTTTTGTTATTCAATCGCTTCATTAATGTAGTTCAGCGACAACAGTCCATACACATAAACCTGAATCAGCGGATGGGCCAAGCTGAAGTAGCTGGCCACCACCGCCGGAATCCCCAGCGGCAGCACACCCATGGCATAATAGATCAATTCCATGATGATCGCGCCCACCAACACATTGGCGAACAACCGCAGCGCCATGGAAAAGGGCGCCACGCAGTCGGTCAAAACCTTGATCGGAAACGCCATTTTGATGGGGCTGGCCAACTTATGTACCCGGCCCTTAATGCCCAGCACCTTCAGGGCAATGACGTTCGTCATGACGAAGGACATCAGCCCCAGCGCGATGGTGCAACTCAGATCCCCCGTCACCGCGGGCAGCCCGATCAGCTCCACCAAGGTTCCGAACATGATGTACATCATCAGCGCCATCACATACGGGGCCACAATGTCCGCCACATGGCCCACTTTCCCTTTGGCGAATTTATACATGGCATCCACCGCCAGCTCCACCACGTTTTGAAGCCCCTTGGGCTGATCGGTGAACTTAGCGATTCGCTTACTGAGCAGCCACATCAACGCCACCAGAATCAGCACAATAACGCTGCCCATCACCGCGGACAGGCTTACGTCAACCCCGCCGATATAAAACGACCTGGGGTCTATGCTGATTTCCAGCCCTTCGCTCGCAGCGGCCGACGCCAGAAACAGTGTGTTCATAGCCTACTCTCCTTTCTTTGAGGCGCGCAGCCTGATGAGGCCCGTAATCACCATGCTCAGGGTAGCCGCGACCATAAAAGCCACCAGCGCCCACAGAGACAACAGCAACATGCCTACCATTACCGCCGCCCAGATTACCAGTTTTATGAGGATCAGCAGCCCACGAAGCCACCCAGCCTTGCTGGGCGAGCTAGCCAAACCGGTCAGCAGCACCTGCAACAGGCCGCAAACCAGGCCCGATCCCAACCCGATAAGCAGAAAGCCGTAGTTTATCATCCGACCTCCTCCCTAACCCGGAACGAAAGACGGCCTCAAAACGCCTGAGCGCCTTTAAACCGTCTTTATCAGGGTC
>DVJW01000218.1 GCA_018716505.1 Candidatus Faecaligallichristensenella faecipullorum
GTGGACATGCCCACCGCGTCCGCACCCAAGACCCGCAGCATGCGAATTTCGGCCGGGGTCTCAAAGCTGGGCCCGGTCATCTGGGCATACACCCCTTCCCGGATGTTCAATCCCTGATCCCGGGCCACCGCCTTGGCCATGGCCATTAAATCCGGATCATAGGCCTTGGACATATCCGGAAAGCGCGGCCCAAACTCGTCCAGATTGGGGCCAAAGAGCGGATTGACCCCGGTCATGTTGATGTGATCGGTGATGAGCATCAAATCCCCCACCTCAAAACCGGTGTTCACCCCGCCCGCGGCATTGGTCACGATCAGGGTTTCCACCCCCAGCTGCTTCATCACCCGCACCGGAAGGGTGATATCCTTGAGCCCATGGCCCTCGTAATAGTGGAGCCGGCCCACCATCATGGCCGTCTTTTGGCCGCTGAGCTCTCCAAAGGCCCATTCGCCCGCATGGCCCGGGACTGTGGAGGTGTGAAAGCCGGGCACCTCCCCATAGGGAATGCGCAGCGCGCCCTGCATGGTTTCGGCAAAATCGCCCCAGCCCGAGCCCAAAATCAGCCCTACCTTGGGGGAAAAATCAATTTTCTTGCGCAAATATTCCGTGGCCTCACGGATAACCGTCTGATATTCCGTCATCCATCTCCCCCCTTAATCTCCAGGATTCAGCGCCTTATAGAAGGACTTGCCGCCCAACGGATTGCTCACGCCCAGCGCCTCCAAGGTGGTGGCCGCCACATCCGCAAAGCTTTCGCGCACCCCGAGATTCACACCCTCGTCTATGCCCAATCCCCAAACCAGGAGCGGAACATACTCCCGAGTATGATCGGTGGTGGGGAAAGCCGGATCGCATCCGTGATCCGCGGTGATGATGAGCAGCGTATCCTCACCCAAAAGCCTGAGCAATGCGGGCAGCCGCTTGTCAAAGGCCTCCAGCGCCCCCGCAAAACCGGCCACGTCATTGCGGTGGCCGTACAGCATATCGGTGTCCACCAGGTTGACAAACATCAATCCCTTCCAATAGTCCTTTTTCAGAAACTCCATGGCCGCATCCATGCAGGCCTCGTTGCCTGCCGCGTGATTGGATTGCGTAAGGCCCCTATGATTGAAAATATCCTCAATTTTGCCCACGCCCAGCACGTCGAAGCCCGCGTTTTTGAGCACGTCCAGCATGGTCTCGCCCACCGGGTTCACCGAAAAATCCCGACGGTTGGCGGTGCGCACAAAGTGGCCCGGTTCCCCGGCAAAGGGGCGGGCAATCACCCGGCCCACCGCGTTTTTCCCGGTGAGCAAACTCCTGGCCACCCGGCAGATGTGCCAAAGCTCCTCGGGCGGAATCACCGATTCATGGGCGGCGATCTGAAACACGCTGTCCGCCGAGGTGTAGACGATAAGCTTTCCGGTCTTTAAGTGCTCCGGCCCCAACTCCTCGATAATCTGGGTGCCCGAAGCGGCCTTGTTTCCGATCACTTCCATGCCCACCGCGTCCTCAAACTCACGGATCAGCTCCTCTGGAAAGCCGTCTGGATAGGTGGGAAACGGGGTTTCCAAAGTCAGTCCGGCCAGCTCCCAATGGCCGCTGGTGGTGTCCTTGCCCGCGGCTTTTTCGGCCATCTTGCCGAAGCATCCGATGGGCTCTTCCTCGCCTTGCGCCCAGCCCCGGATGTTATAAAGGCCCATTTCGCGCAGGTTGGGCAGATCCGGATCCATTTTTTCGATCACATGGCCCAAGGTATCCGCGCCCGCGTCGCTATAACGCCCGGCATCCGGCATCTCGCCAATGCCCACCCCATCCAGAACAAATATCGCCACCCGTTTCATTTTTTTCATTCTTTATCCTCCAATCGCAGACGCTCTGCCACCCGGGCGATAAACTCACCGCTGGTGGGCTTACCGCGCCGTTCGTCGATTGTGTTTCCAAAATAGGCATACTGCTTATCCACCGAGCCCTCAATCCAGGCCACCTCAATGGCATGGCGAATGGACCGCTCCACCCGAAGCGAGGTGGTGGCAAACTGATCGGCCACCATGGGATACAGCGAAAGGGTAAGCCGCTTTAACAATCCGGAGTCCGTCATTACCAGCGCCACGGCCTGGGTCAGGTATTGATAACCCAGAAGCCGCCTGGGCACGCCCAGCTCGCTCAGCATTTCTTCAATTTTATGGGTGTCCACCCCGCTTTTTAACCGGAACTGGGGATGGAAAGCATCAAACAACGCCTGAAGCGTTGAAACAGAAACCGGTTTGACCAAGTAGGTCCAGGCCCCCAGATTGACCGCCATCTGTCCATAGCTTTCAAATCCCCTGACCACCATCATGGCCACCGCGGGCATGCGCTGAAGCCGCATTTCCTTGATCCGTCCCAACGCATCCAACCCGTCCACCTTCGGCATCACCATATTCATCAGCAGCACGTCCGGCATACACTTTTCCACCAGATCCATGACTGCCTCTCCATCACTGGCCACTCCGCACAGCTCCATGCCCATCTTTTCAATTTGGCGTGCCAGCTCGTATCCGTGCTGGGCATTGGTTTCCCCCAGCACAACCCGAAGCTCCATACGCTGCGCCATGGCCTTTCCACCTCCGTACACCGCCGCATCGGACAGGAATACACGGCGCCCGTGCAGATTCCTCCGAAGTTTCAGAGGAATTTGACGCTGTATTCGACAATTCACCGAAAAATTCCTGCCCGATGGACCGGCTGAACCCATTATTCCCTATTTGTTTTCCAAATAAACACGTTTGCTCCACAGTCTGCCGCGCTGTCCACTGGGCATAATGTTGACCCTCCTTGGTTCATAACGCCTTACACTGTATCCTCCCAAAGATTTTTCTCCACCCAACACGTCTCGCATTGCCTCCGGCTGCAAGCGCAGTGGCTCCAAATATCCTGTGCTTTGCCCAATTCATATAAGGGCGTATGAATGAGCCGTTTCAGCGCATGAACCACCGTTTCATTGAGAAAATCATCCCAGGTTTCCTGTGCAATGGCCTGCCAGTCCATGGGATACAGATCGTCAGGCGCGATCCTCCTATAAAAACAGTCCCTCCCATCCATCGCAGCCTTCCGCCTGATTATGATATTAAAATAGTATTCATCCGAAAACATGGATTTCTGCGCCTGAAACTTCAGATAATAATCCTCTTCCAATAATTTTGTCCATTCGTTTGCCTTCTTTTTAAACCCCAACGGTTTTAATACCGCATGGATCTGGTCTATAAACGCTTTTCGTTTGGCTTTCGCGAGTTTGAGCAATTCGTCCTTTTCCGTGAACCGAAATTGCCTGTACATAGCCTGAATCCGAGCCCGGGCCATCTGCTCATCCATTTCCACCCGAATGACCACCTTTTCTCGGATGTTGATAGCTTCATCGAAAATTCCGTTTTGAACTAAAGCGTTTTCATCTCCCGCCATGCGGGTGAATGCCGTAGAGGCATAGCCATAAACCACTTCAACACCATCCGCTTTTCCATTTAGGTTGATGACAAACGCTGTCAACGAGGTTTGCTGCAGAAAAAACCGCCAATGCAGGCCGGTAAGATTTTGATTTTCAGGTTCCCGCCATCCTGCGGCGAGCAGTTGCCTTCGATATCGCTCCATCTTTTCTTGCGTGCCGGCACCGAATGTCAGGTTATCGCCCGAACTTCGCATAAAAAATCCCCCTCATCCGCCGCAGCCTTTATTTGCGTTTGTTTCTTCCCGCTATGAGATGAATCAAGCTGTACGCCGCTATCCCATACAGAAACAATCCCAGGATTCCAAAACCCTTTCGCTTGCGGGATAAGTCCTTTTGCGCCTCGTCAAAGTCAAGAATCGTCTCATGATCCGACTTTATTTCCAGAATGACATCCGAGCCAGGCTGAACAAGCATTTCCAACCGTTGGCCTTTTTCAAGTGTTTCCAGCCTTTCCCTCACATTCTTATCTATACACGAGTGATCTATGTCCAGCGAATCATGATCCAGAAATAAAATTTCTATATTACGGTTCCACCCGCGATATCCTTTATGCTCATAAAACCGATCATACGCCGCTTCAACCGCTATGGCGTCATTCCGCTCCACTGAGGCCGTTTCAAATCCCACGACAAATATAAAAACAGAACCCAAGATCACCCCCACGACAAAGCAAAATACCGCCTCTCCCCTGCTGATATGCTTCTTCCGGCGCCTCACCGCAGTCCCCCCCATTTCAAATTTATCTCCATCTTAAAATATCATAATTTTACCCAAATGAAAAGGCGGGAAATTCCCGCCCTAAAAACAGATATGTGTTCCTGCCGGTTCTCCTGAATCAGAATCCATTATCAAATGCGGCTACGGCCTCGGATCCGTCGGCATTTTCTTCATATATAAGTATAATCATCTTTTGTCTGCGGCGCATATTTCTCGCACAAATCAAACAATGTGCGCCGCCTCCTGTTTCTCTCCTCTCTGTTTTCCGTAACATCCCACAAATCGCGCGCTTCTCTGGGCTCAAAATCCGTTACGCAAAACAGCTCATTGTCATAATCGCCCACCGGTCAAAAATGACCATGCCGGCAGGACAGACAGGAGTTCAGGCGCCAACCTTTTCAATTTGGCGTGCCAGCTCGTATCCATGCTGGGCGTTGGTTTCCCCCAGCACAACCCGAAGCTCCATACGCTGCGCCATGGCCTTTCCACCTCCGTACACCGCCGCATCGGACAGGAATACACGGCGCCCGTGCAGACTCCTCCGAAGTTTCAGAGGAATTTGACGCTGTATTCGACAATTCACCGAAAAATTCCTGCCCGATAGACTGGCTGAACCCATTATTCCCTATTTGTTTTCCAAATAAACATATCCGTGCCAACATTCATCCACGCTCCGTTGGATTTCGCCGCTTGGTGTCTGCATTTTGGCTCAAATCTCGTGTCTGTTGCTGCCCGTTGGTATGCGCTTAATTTCGCACATAATGCAGTCAAAATGCAGTAAACCGACCGTCGTTTTTATTTTTCTGTATTTTTCAGTATTTCAGTCGTTATACTCCGAAAAAGCAGATGAATCTTGAATGATTTCATTACCACATGTTATAATATTTCGGGGATAAATTTGAGGAGGATGGAAGCGTTATGAAAGAGCTGTTCTGTTGTCTTTTGTCAATCATGTGTATTTTGATAACCGATTGCGGCAACGCGAAAGCTGACCCCGCTATCAATGTAGCCATTGGCGCTACTTCAGACAGCGCCAATTCCGAAGCGGATATCGTGGACGATACTGAACCAGAATTTTCCTATGACGATTTGAGGCAAACAGAATTCTGGTTTGGCAGTGGAGCCGGAGGATGGCGCACGACTATGACCATTCAGAAGGATGGTTCATTTGAAGGCGAATATTCCGATTCAGACATGGGCGACGTTGGGGAGGGTTATCCTCATGGAACAGCGTATTACTGCAAATTTGGTGGTCAGTTAAGTGAACTTACAAAGGTGGATGACCTTACTTATAAAGCCGAGCTGATCGATATCTCCTACGAAAACCCTGTGGGCGGGGAAGATTATATAGACGATGTCCGCTATATTTACTCCGACGCCTACGGTCTTGACGAGGCAGATACCATTTACTTCTATCTTCCGGGGACAAAGCGCGAAAAGCTGCCTGAGGAGTGTTTGATCTGGGTCGAGCAGGCCATGTATGATAATAATGGCAACTCCCTAGACCAGCTCAATTTTGTGTGCCTATATAATGAAGCGGAAAAAGAGGCTTTTTACAGCTACAGTTTGGCCGAAAACTAAACACAATCCGGTATTCCCCTTTGCGTTCTTCAATGTTGATAGCTTAAAAATGGCAGGAGCCCACCGGCCCTGCCATAACTTCTACCCCGCCGCCTCCTGCATAACATTATCATCTTTGAATTTGCAACCGCTAACTATAGGTATAATCATCTTTCGTTTGCGGCGCATATTTCTCGCATAAATCAAAGAATGTGCGCCGCCTCCTGTTTCTCTCCTCTTCGTTCTCCGTAATATCCCACAAATCGCGCGCTTCTCTGGGCTCAAAATCCGTTACGCAAAACAGCTCATTGTCATAATCGCCCACCGGGCAAAAATGACCATGCCGGCAGGACAGACAGGAGTTCAGGCGCCAACCCTGCGGCAAACTTCTTGTCAGCCTCCTCAACGCCTCCTCCGTAGTTTCTGCGTCAAAGGATACCGCACGGCCTTGGATATTCGCCGAAATGGTCACCCCCATAGACCCGTCATTCTCGTCCGTAACCCGATGACAGACCAGTATTTGAACCATCCCATCCGGAGTCTGAAAAGTTAAACGATAGAAGTGATTGATTTCGCTCATCATTTCGCCCCCTGTACGATTTAACTTCATTCCCCTGTTTATCTTATCAAATAAAAGACGGCGTGTACAGCACACGGCGCGGAACATTGCCCGCGCCGTGCAAATTTTCAATTTCTGTCCGCCTTCATGCTACCCCGCCGCCTCCAGCATGTTCTCGATAAAGATCCCGTATCCCATGGTGGGGTCGTTGACCAGCACATGGGTCACCGCGCCCGCCAGTTTGCCGTCCTGAAGGATGGGCGATCCGCTCATGCCCTGCACAATGCCGCCGGTCTTTTGAAGCAGCTCCTCATCCGTAATCCTTACCACCATGTTGCGTTCGGTCTGGTCGCGCTGATGGCTGATCTTGGTGATTTCGCAATCATACGCGCAAATCTCGTCCCCTTCCAAGGTGGTCAGGATCTGGGCCGCGCCCTGACGCACCTCGTCCGAACTCAACATCTCCACCCCGTTCGGAAAGAGCGGATTCTCTATGGGCTGGCTGCAGGTTCCATAGATGCCCACCTGGGTATTCTTGTCCACGCTGCCCCAGCTCTCGGCCTGATCCAAAAAGCTGCCCATGAGCTCGCCGGGCTGACCCTTTTCCCCGGGCGTAATGTGCACAACCTGGCTTTTCAGAATTTCCCCCTGGCCCACGGTGAGCTGCTGGCCGGTGTCCACGTCGGTAATCGGATGGCCCAGGGCGCCAAAGTTTCCGCTCTCCGGGTCGTAAAAGGACAAGGTGCCCACGCCCGCGGTGCTGTCCCGCACCCAAACGCCCAGCCGCCGCACGCCGTCCCTGACGTCGGTCTCGCTGGTCAGGGTCACCTGCCTCTGCTCCCCGTTGCGGGACACCGTGAGCAAAATATCCCCGGACTGATCGTTGACCAGCTGGCTGAGCTGCTCGCTGTCCGTGACCGCCTGGCCGTTGACCGCCTCGATCCAATCCCCGGCCTTGACCCCGGCCTGGCGCGCCGGGCTCTTGACCGCGCCGCCCAGATCCGACATGCCCACCACCAGCACGCCCTTTGTGCGGATGGCCACCCCGATGGAATGGCCGCCGGGAATCAAGACCTTTCTGGGCTCCACCGAAACCTCTATGGTGCGCATGGGCACGCCCATAAAGCTGAATTGTAAGGAAGCGTTACCTTCCTCCTGGGCGGTCAACCTGACGCCCAACCGTTCGTCGGTGGAGGAAATCACCTGTTGATTGTCCAATATCTGGGTTTTCACGGGCAACAGAAAGTCCCATTCCCATTGTCCGCCCTCCCTCAGCCGCAAGGTATCGGGCGCGTTCGCCACCCCCGAAGCCAACGGCAGCAGCGTGCAAACCAGAAGCACCGCCGCCAGCGCGCTCTTCAGCGCGCATCCCAACCATCCTTCCGCATCAAACCGCCTTTTCTTCATAAAAACAACATCCCCTTTTCCTGCGTTCCCGTTCATTTTCTCCGCGCAAAGGGGATGCTATGCTGTCAAAAGCTGCAGCGCATGGCCGCTCAATTTCCATGCCCTGGAAGTTCAGTTCTCTTTTGGAATTTCAAAGGGATTGTGGCGCGCCTTTTTCATAACGACGCGGCCCTTTGGATCAAAGGGCGTTCCCTCGCTGACGAGCAGCGCCCGCTGCTCGGGGAAGGCGTCCATGGGCGCCAGGCTTCCGTCGCTTTTGACCACCCGATGGCAGGGCACCCAGTCCGGGGCGCCCTTCATGATCCTGGCCACCTGGCGGGCGGCGTTTACCTTTAAAAGCGCCGCGCCCACCGCGCCGTAGCTCATCACCTTGCCCGGGGGAATGGATTCCACCATTCGGTACACCGCCCGGGCAAAATCTTCCGATTCGCCTTTCATGGTTTCAACCTCTTCTATCCAAATGATTCGACGCGCCCGCGCCCGTCATACCTGGAAAAATCCGTCTTTTTACCGCCTCAGTTCCAGCACATAATCGCGCATCTCCCGAACGAATCCGGCTTCTTCCAGCGCCGGTCCCAATCCCGGATCCACCTTGCGCAAAACAATCATGCGCTTTTCCGGAAAAAGCTGGCCCATGCGCGCGCTCCGCACCAGCTGAGACAGGATCTCGCCCACGCTCTCGCTTTCAAAAACCCTGAGCGTCTCGCCCTTGCGCTCCAACACCGCGCCCACCTTGCCGCCCACCAGCGCCACCGCGCTGCCCGGCACGCAAAGAAAGCTCCGCTCCTCGCGCTCATGCTTCAAAATCCCGCCCCAGGCCTGCATGGGGTCGGCGGCGTTGAGCCAGATGGGCATGGGGTTGGGCGCCTTCAGCGCGCGCGTCACCTTTTCAAAGTCGCCCTGGCGCACAAATTGCGCCCCGGACATGCCCTTTACGAAGTATCCGCGCCGGACCCGCCCCACATATTCCCATACCCGAAGCAGCTCCAGCGCTTCGGCAAAACTCACGCCCTCCCGCGCCACGGTTTCCCGGCTTAAAATCATATACCGGTCAAAAATCCCCTCCAGCCTGTCCTCCAAACTCAGGGGCAAGACCGGTTGAGCCAGCTCCCACCGGCCCGCCGACTGGGCGCGCACCCGCTGATGTACCCGGGCCTTCAACCCCGCCGGAGCGCTCCGCCTGCGCAGGGGCGCGAAGCTGTCGCAGCTGACCAATCCCATTTCCATCAGGCGAAGCAACAGCGGCATCACCGCCACCTCGCCCATCTGCTGGCTCAGCGCATGGCCAAAGCTGGCGCCCCGCCGCCTCAGGATTTCATACAGCCGCCGCTCCTCCGGGGTCAACTCCGCCCCGGCCTCCGGGGGCTCGGCCGTCCAATCGATCCGCCCGGCGGGATAAAAGGCCAGCCGTCCGGATTCCTCGGGCAAAATCCGCCAGATGAATTCTCCCCTGGCGATCAACTCGTCCAACATCTGCGGCCGGTATCCGGCCACCCGCCTGGGCAGCACCGCCTCCTCCCAGGCCCTGGGCGGCAGCGCCACCCCTTCCAGGCCCTGCAAGGCCTGAACCAGCGCGTCCTCGCCGCCCATATCTCCCCTTACGGATTCGGCCAGCAGCGCGGCGTAAGCCTCGGGCGGCTGGGTCTGAACCATCTCCCGATGTTGCCTCAGCTGCAAACGCTGGGCCCGCTCATATATTTGGGCCGGAATATAGCCAAAATCCGCCCGAATGAGCTTGTCCTGGCCGGCCAGTTCTTCCAATAGCCCCTGGGCAAAGGCCTCGTCCCAGGCATAGCGCGCGGCCAGTTCCCCGGCCTCCATGGGGCCGTGATACCGCAGGCAGCGCATGGCCAGACGGGTCTGCGCGGCCCTGTCCCCCTGTTCCAGTGCCTTCTGATACAGCTCGCGCTCCTCGCAGGCAATCCACAGCCCGGGTTCGATATACAGCGCCCGCCCCTGCTGAAGCAGACTGTTCAGCCATTCTATGGGCGCCTCCACCTCCCCGGCCGCCAAATCCCCTTCGGCCATGAGCATCGAATGCAGCTGCCGCTCATCCGACGGGGCGCGAATGTGGGTCACGGCCTGGGCAACCTGCTCCTTTTCGGGCTTCACTCCGGCGCGCAGATCCATGAGTTCCACCTGGCTCCCCTTTTCCAACGGCTGCTCGTTGTAAAGCTCCACGCTCTCCAGAGTCTGCCTCAGGGCCAGCGCCAGGGGCGAGGGCGTGCGCACATGGCGCTCCACCGTCCGCAGCTGTCCGGATGCCATTCGTTCAAACAGATCCTCCAAGCCCGCCATATCCATCCACTGCTCCATGCAGTCGCGCACGGTTTCCAGCATCAACGGATGCTCGGGATGGGCGCACACCCGGTGCAGCGCCTCGGTGCCCCTGATGCGCTGCACCCAAAGCGGCACCCGCCCGCTCTTGCGCACCCCCATCATCAGCGCCCGGGCCGCGTTGTATCGAAAGCTCATGGCGAACAGCGCGCTGTCCGGCAGGTTGTCCATGACCTGCCGCCGGAGGCCGCGCCGGTCTATTTTGTCCAGAAGGTTGTCGGGCAAAGGCCGCCCGCTGGGCGCATGCAGCAAAATGCCGTCGTCGTTCACATACACCCGCACCTCGCCGCCCACCGCCCGCTGGGCCGCGCTTCGAAGCAGCATGGACAGCGGCTGATTGACCGGCCTGCCGAAAACCGAATGGACGAGCAGCTGGCTCTCCCCGGCCTGATCGCTGAAATGCTCCAAGATGATGGTGTTGTCGTCGGGCATGCCGCCCAGCGCTTCAATACAGCTTTCGATATAGCGGGCCGCGTTGAGCCGCCCATCCAAATCCAGCCCCATATGTTCCTCCAGCACCCGCAAAAGCCTGCCCGAAAAATGCGCCTGGGTGAAGCCGCGAAAGCGCGCCCCGATGCGAAGCCCGGTCTCATAGGGCCGGCCCACCCCGTCGCCCTTCCAAAATGGCGAGGGCGCGCCCACCGGGCTGATGGGTTTGACGATCACCCGGTCGCGCTCAATCTTTTCGATCTGCCAGGCAAAGGCGCCCAGCAAAAACCGGTCGCCCAGCCGGGCTTCAAACACGAACTCCTCGTCCAACTCGCCCAGGTGGGTGCCGTCGCTGAGCATGACCCGATACCAACCCCGGTCCGGTATGGTGCCTCCGCTCCTCAGGGCCAACATCCGGCTGTATTCATCCCCGGAAACCGTTTCATGAATCCGGTCATACAGCACCCGGGGACGCGCGGGCTGATCCTCGGAATGCTCGTAATCCCCGGCCAACATGCCGAGCACTCCCATGATCTGCTCCTTGCTGATCTCCCGGTAGGGCCATGCGCCCCGAACCAAATGCAAAAGCTCGTCCACCGTCCATTCGCCCATGGCCGCCATGGACACCAAATGCTGGGCCAGGACGTCCAGACACAGCTCGGGCGGGCGAAGTTCCTCGATAAACCCCTCATTCATGGCCTGCACCGTGAGGGCGCAGTCCAATATCTCCCGCTGGGTGCGCGGATAAAAGCGCATCACCGAAACCTGCCCCGGGCTATGGCCCGCCCGGCCCAGGCGCTGGGTGGCCCGGGAAACCGCGTTGGGAACGGCGATCTGGGCTACCAAATCGATCTCGCCCACGTCAATGCCCAACTCCATGGAAGAGGTGGCGCACATCATGCGCAATTGGCCGCTTTTGAGCTGCATTTCAGCTTCCAGGCGCTGCTCCTTGGAGACGCAACCGTGATGGGTACGGGCAAAGCCCTCCCCGGCCAGTTCATTGATGCCATGGGCCACCTTTTCGGCGGTGGCCCGGCCCTCGGTAAAGACCAAGGTGGTGCGCGCCCCCCGCGCCCTTTGATAGAGCGTTCTGAGCAGCGAGGGCCAGACGCTGCCCTCGGGCATGACCTGAAAATCCTTAAGCGGCATTTCCACCTGCACATCGGTGCGCTTGCGGATTTCCGGGGCGACCACCCGCACCGTGCGCGCCGCCGGGTCGCCGGCCAAACAATCGGCCGCGCGCTGAAGCGGGCGTATGGTGGCCGAAAGCCCCACCCGCTGAAGCTTTTTTCCGCACAGGGCGTCCAACCGCTCCAGCGAGAGCAAAAGGTGCGTGCCCCGCTTGGAATCCAAAACCGCGTGCAGCTCGTCGATAATCACCGCCTCCACCGAGCGCAACAGCGTCCGCCCGCCCTTGGAGGTCAACATCACATACAGGGATTCCGGGGTGGTAATGAAGATGTGCGGCGGGCGGCGCATCATGCGCTGGCGCTCGGACGCCTCGGTGTCCCCGCTGCGCACCCCTATCCGAATGCCGGTCAGGTTCATCTGATCCAGCGGCCTTCTCAGATTTTTGGAAATATCGTTGCCCAGGGCCTTGAGCGGAGACAGGTACAGAACCGCTGTCTTGTCCTCCAGCGTTCCGGCCCGCTGCCGCCTGACCAGCCGGTCGATGAAGCACAAAAAGGCGGCCAGCGTCTTGCCGGTTCCGGTGGGCGCGCTGAGCAGCACGCTCTCGCCGCCGCTGATGATGGGCCAACCCGCCCGCTGGACCATGGTTGGACTGCCCACCTGCGCCTCAAACCATTGGGCGACCATGGGGTCAAATTGTTTAAGCGCCTGATCCATGCGCCATCCCTCCTTCGCTCATCTTCTTTCTTCCGTTTTTACGCCGGCAAACCGCTGGCGGTATTGTCTGGGGGACATGCCAAACATCTGTTTAAACCGGGTGGAAAAATAATAGGGGTTGCAAAAAGCCAGCTCCGCGCTGATCTGCTGCACGCTGAGCGCGCTGCCGGTCAACAGCTCACAGGCGCGCATCAGCTTCATACGCCCAAAATACTGCATGGCGCTGTAGCCGGTGGCCCTTTGAAAGCACTCGTTAAAGTAATCCTTGCTCAACCCCACATAGCCGGCAAAATCCTGAAGGGATACCGCCCGATTCAGGTTGCGCGCCATCATCTCAATGATCTGCTGGATATCCAGCCCGGATATCCTCTGTCCCCGTATGCTTTGCCTCCGGGCGATCCATCCGGTGAGCAGACATTTGAGCAGCTGGGAGGCGTGCAGCGCCTCATACACCCCGCACCCCCGGCGCATGGCCTCAAAAACCCGGTAAAACTGTTCCACATCCCGGGAATCCTTGCCCACATACAGGCTGGGCGCATCCTCCCTGAGGCCCAGGGCCTCCATGAGCGGTCTGGCCTGCTGTCCTCGAAATCCGGCCCAGTACACGCTCCAGGGGGCCTGTTTGCTGGAGCCGTATCGATGAGGCTTGTCAGGGGGACAGACTGCAATTTCCCCGCATCCGACTTCAATCCGAAAGCCGCTCACCTCCTGATAGCCCCTTCCGCCCACGCAAAAATGCAACACATAGTCCGGAAACAGGCTGACACCCCGCCGGTCGGCCTGGTGTCCCAGGGCCTGGTCGTAAAACCCGGCGCAGGTGATCAAAAAATCCCGGCAAAGGGGATTCTGATCCAGCTCATGAACGCGCTCCCTGGGAAAACTCAGATCCACCCGCTCATATCCTGGCTTGTCCACCCCCAGGTTTCGCTCGTCGGAAAACAGACCGCCTTCGCTCGTCCGCGCCATCTGTGCTCACCTCATTCTCTATTATAGCGGATTCCTTACAGCCTGAACAGCCGGTTTTTCCATATTTTTTCACCGGTAAGACGCATGGATTCCTGGCAAAATCAGCCTTATAATGCCAAGAGAACCAAACGAATTTTGGATGGGAGGCCGGCAGAAATGATGACGCCCCGGGAAAACGTATTGAGCCTGTTCCGGCGCATGGGCTGCGAAACCATGCCCACGGATTTTTCCATGTGCCCCTCGCTGAAAGCCGCGTTTTGCGAAAAAACCAATTGCCCGCCCGATGAAATTGGTCAGCGATACGGCTCGCCCTTTGGCTATGTTCAGGATTTGAGCATTGAGCCTCAGGATGAGAATCGCTTTATGCGCTATTATGCGGAGCGCGGACTAAAGCCGGGCACGCATATCGACGCCTGGGGGGTGGCCCACGAGCCAGGCAGCGAGGCGGCCATGCACATGACCCGCATGGTGAACCCGCTGCGCGACGCCCAAAGCGTTGAGGAATTGATGGAATATCCCTATCCGGTGTTGATCCCGGACGATGGCCGCCAGCGCGCCCAGGTGGAATCCATCCACGCCAAGGGCCTGGCCGCCATGGGCTCCATGCAGTGCACGATCTGGGAAACCGCCTGGTATATGCGCAGCATGGAAGGTCTGATGATGGACATGATGGACGATGGGGACATGGCTTCCGCCATTCTGGACAAGGTGACCGAAAACGCCTGCACCCGGGCGTCCAGCTTTGCCCGGGCGGGTTGTGACCTGATCTTTTTGGGCGATGACATCGGCATGCAGCGCACCCCCATGATGAGCATGGAGCTTTACCGCCAATGGCTCAAGCCCCGTCTGGCCCAGGTCATCCGCGCGGCCCGGGCCGAAAAGCCGGATGTGATCATCCTCTACCATTCCTGCGGCTATGTGCTGCCCTTCATCGACGATTTGATCGAGGTGGGCGTGGATGTGCTCAACCCGGTTCAGCCCGAATGCATGGATTTTAAGGAGGTATTCGAGCGCTTCGGCGGCCGCATCTCCTTCCTGGGCGCCATCGGCACCCAGACCACCATGCCCTTCGGCACCCCCGAACAGGTTCGCCAGAGGGTGGAAGAGGTGCTTACCATTGCCGGGGACAAAGGCGGCCTGCTGGCCGCGCCCACCCATCTGTTGGAACCCGAGGTGCCGGTGGAAAACGTGTTGGCGTATATCGATGCCTGCCGCCGGTTCAAGGGATAGTGTCATCGGGGACATAGTTTTAAACAGGCGAACGGAACGCATCCGTTCGCCTGTTTTGTCATTTCCCCAGAAGTCTTGAGGGTTTACGCTTGCTGAGGGCAAAGGCCTCGGCCTGCCTGAGCCAAGAAAGCAGCTCCTCATCCAGTTCTCCCGCACTGCCGATTAAAATGTGATGGGTCCACCGTCCGGGATAGGGCTGGCTGACATCGCGTATGCGCGGGCTTTGGATGGGCCGGTCCAACCCTAAGGATATGAGCAGCGCCTCGTTTCTGCGCGCGGCCTGCCTGGGCAGGGAAATATAGAAAAACGTCCGGCTGTCCCCCAGATTGATCATGGTTTTCCCGACCTTTAAAACATGAAGTCCGGGAAACTCAGCCCGCAACCGTTCCATGATTTGGTTAAACAGCACTGCGGACCGCGTGTTGTTCCCGAAAAATATCGCCAAAAGCGCCTGTTCCTCCATGCCCCAGCACCCCTTTCATAGCACAAAACCGCCGGGGAGAAGCGCTCCGCCCCGGCGGTTTATAAAATATGATCCTTAAATTTAGCCAAATACCTTGCGGAACTGTTCGCAGTAATACTGGACCAATTCAAACTTGGCGTCCGGCGCAATGCGGTGATCCGGGCAGGGAATGTAACCGCCCAGTTCCACCAGGGGCTTGAGCCGCTCGATTTCCGCGTCCACCGCGGCCTTGTCATGGGCGAAGACGCGCTTGTCCATGCCGCCCACTCCGCGCAGCTTCTTGCCATACTGCTCCCTCCAGGGCGCAATGCTGGCGTTCCAGGTGCCTACCTCAATGGGGAACATGGTGTTGACGCCGTTCTCCAGCCAGATAGGGATCAGTTTGTCGATCCATCCGTCGCAGTCCAGCGACACGATGTCAATGCCATACTCGTTCAAAAGCTGGGTGGTCTTCTTGTAATGGGGGCCCACCACTTCGGCAAACACCTCGGGACGAACCAGCGGGCCATTCTTGAAGCAGATATCTTCCCAGTAATGGGCGTAATCAAAGTCAATGCCGGCCTCCAGCACCTTTTTGACCACCTTGTAGCTCAACTCCGCGTTGGTATCGATGATCTCCCGATACAAATCCTCGTCGTCCGCGGCCATGTAGCTGAGCTCTTCCACGCCCATCATGTTGCGCACATTGCCGTACAAACTGCCGCAGTGCAGGCCCAGCGGAATATCCCGGGTGGCGTCCTGCTCTTTAACCTTCTTGAGGTATTCCATGTTGACCCGGCTCTCGCTATACTGCAACTTGGGCAGATACAGCTCTTCCCAGGCTTCGCGGTCGGTCAACGTGGTGCCGATCTCGGCCGGGATGCTCACGATGTCCTTTTTAATGCGCACGATCAGACCGGTTTCGTCCCGGATGACCTGAGATCCATCCGGCGAGGTCTCCAATACCTTGCGCTCAAACTGGGGCATAAGTCCGTTGTTTCCCCCCACACAGGCGTTCCAGTTAAAGTCAAAGCCCAACTTGGCCATGATGCTCTTATCCGCCGGGGAGTTGTCGCCCTGGGTGGCGTAGCCTTTTACCTCTTCTTCGGTGACATAGCCTTCCTGCTGCCATTTTTCCAGAGTTTCCACCCAATAGCCGAAGGCCACCACCGGCACCCGGTCTACCTTTTCGTAGTGCAAAATCGCCTTCGCGCGCTCACGGTTGGTCATTTTTTTCGATCTCCTTTGCCGTCGTTTTCTGTCTTGCTCTGAACCGCTTGGTGCGGCACACAAAATTTTCTTGACATCATTATACGCCCGTGTTACCATTCAATCAACAGCAAAAATCGCCCATATTTCGTTCTTTACAGGCATTTCTTGCTGTTTCCGAAGGGAGAAAGACCATGCTGCTGGAATATGAAATGGACCTGGCGGAAGGGTCCTCCTCATTTATCCTGACACCCGGCGCTCTGGCTCGGGCGCTGAGTTTTTGCGTCTATGAATGCGGCTTTTTTGATGCGGGGGATCGCTACTATACCCTGCGTTCAGGCTTGGATAATCATTTGCTGCTCTATACCCTGGAGGGACAGGGCATGGTCCAAATCCATGAAAAGTGTTTTTCCCTTCCGCCCGGCGAGGCCATGCTCATCAACTGCATGAGCGTCCACGCCTATGCCTGCCTGCCCGGCGAAAGATGGAAATTTTTCTGGTGCCATGTGGGCGGAAGCGGAGTTCCGGTATTTGAACCGCTGATCTATCCTGGGGCCGTGCGGCCCATTTTTGCGGGCCCGGATAATCCAATTCCGGTTTTGTTCCGCGAACTCTTGAAAGCGGCCGAACGTTCATCCCCGGATTTTCCGCTGACCAGCAACCGAATTCTCACCGATATGCTGACCTTTCTGGCCAGCCAAAGCGCGGCCGAGCCGCCGCCGGGCGCCGCTTCCCAGCATCTTCGGGCCCTGGACGCGCTGCTGAACCACCTTCAGACCCATTTTGCCCAACCCATCACTTTGGATGAAATGGCCAGGCAGCTGCATCTGAGCAAATACCATTTTGCGCGGCTGTTTAAACAGTATACCCATATGTCGCCCCACGAGTATCTGACCAATTGCCGGATCAATGCGGCCAAGCAGCTGCTGCGCGGCTCCGATGAGCCGCTGCGCCAGATCGGCGAGCGGGTAGGATTCTCGGACGTAAATAATTTTATCCGGTGCTTCCGCCGCCAAACCGGGCTTTCCCCAACCCAATACCGCAAGGGTTGGCGCAATCTGCCCCAAGGCCAGGCCATGAAGCCAGAATAGGAGTTTATCCAATGGAAAACGGACAACTAACCCCCAAGCGGGTCAGCGAATCCCGCACTGAACAGATTCAAATTCTGATGCCTGCCCATATCAACGGCTATAAGCGCCTGTTTGGCGGCAAGCTGATGGAATGGATCGACGTGGTGGCCGCGGTGGTGGCCCGGCGTCATGCCAATCGGGAGATCACCACCGCCTGCGTGGACAGCCTGGAGTTCCAATCCGCGGCCCATGTAAACAGCACCATTGTGCTGGTGGGCTGCATTACCCATGTGGGCAAGACCTCCATGGAGGTTCGGGTGGACACCTTCGTGGAGTCGCTGGCGGGCGAGCGCCGGCGCATCAACCGGGCCTATTTGGTGATGGTGGCGTTGGATGACAACGAGCAGCCCACCCCGGTGCCCGGACTTATCTTGGAAACCGATGAGGAAAAGCAAGAGTGGGAGGCCGCCATCAAAAGGCGCGCCCTGCGCAAACAGCGCGCAGCCGGAATGGTTTGATTCTCATAAAAACAGCGCCCGGTTTGGCTTAAAAGCCCTTCCCGGACGCTTTTTTTAATTTTTCTACAGCAAGAAGGCCAACGCCACCAGCGGATAGGCCAACCTGGCATTTTGTAGGGCAAACAGATAAATTCCGCCGTACAAGAGCGCGGTACCCGCGGCGTACACGGCCGTGGACGCGCCTTGGGTCAGCACATGCACAAGCCCCCAGGTCAGCGCCAGCGCCACACCGCCCCACGGAATATAGGGCTTACCGCCCAGGCTTTCGCCAAACCGTTGTCCAAAACAGATCAACAGCATCATTAACCGGGCCTCAAACAGGTAGTACAGCCATTGGAAGCAAAGCTGCAGCCATCCCAGCCGCTCCAACTCTATGGACGGCTTAAATCCACCCCAGACCCATGCGCTCAGCCCAATGGCCGCCGCCGTGCAGCCCAGCGCCCACAACAGCCGCTTTTCCCCGGGCTCCGGGGTGTTGTGCCGCCAATTAAAACCCGTCTTCTTTTGGGCCCATTGCCCGAGCTTCACGCAGAGCACGCCCCAGATCAGGGCGGTAACCGCCCAGTGCAAACAGTTCTGCCATTCGGCCGCACCCCATCCCGGAATCAGCCCCTCAAGCCACACCAGGATGAGTTCCACCCCAAATCCGGCGAGGGCATACAGCGTCAAATACAAAAATTCCCATGGCGAAACCTGCTTTTGGTTTTCTTCCATCTTATTCCGTCCCCCTTGACATATTTTTCGCTTCTTCTCTGAAAATCCGCTCCAGCGCGGCATCAAACTTCAAATCGTCCTGTTTTGTCCGGGGCGCGGGCCCCTTCATATGCACCCCGGCGCGCCTGAGTTTCCGGCTTTCGTGGCGCTGAAGCAGCATCTGATCGATATTCTCTTCGGTAAATTCCAATCCATTCTGATGGAGCGCCCGGGCGCCCTTGGCCAAACACATGGCCGCCAATCCATAATCCTGGGTGACCGCCACATCCCCCTTTTGAATCCGATTCACCAGATAAAAATCCGCGCTGTCCGCGCCCTTTAACACGGTGTGGGTGGTCGCGCCTTCCCGTTCGATTCGATGGGCGCTGTCGCATATTAAAATAACCTCTACCCCCCACCGGCTCGCGATGGCAATGGCGCGATTGACCACCGGACAGCCATCGGCGTCAATGAACAGGCGCATCACGACCGCCCCCGAATGTATTCCAGAATTTCCGGAAACAGCTCGGGCACATCCCCCTCAAAGGCGGGCACGATGTAGCTGCCGTGGTCATGCCCCTTCAAATAGCGGAAATATACCTCTCCCTTGTATCCAAAATGCTTTAATGTGCTGACCAACAGCCGGTTCTGCTGTTCACGATTTTCCATATCCCTTTCGGCCACCGCCAGGAACAGCGGCGCGCCGGTCTCCCTGACAAAGTAGAGGGGCGCGGCCTCGTCCACCACAACCTTCCTGACATCCTCCCCCCGCTCCCGAAGGATATTAAAATGGGTGGTGGGCTGAGGGCTGAACAGCAGGTAGCCGCCAATGCCGTCCGCGTCCAATCCCTCCTGGGCGAGATAGCGCTTGTCCGCCCAGAGCATGGCGCTCAAATAGGCGCCCGCCGAATGCCCGCCGATAAAAATCCGCCGGTTTTTCCATTCGGGCCGGCGAATCAAAAAGGCCGACGCCCGGGCCGCGTCCTGAATATATTCCGGAAAGCGCGCTTCAGGATAAATCCGATAGTCCGGCGCGGCCACCGCCACCCCCCGGGCGGAAAGATATTCGCCCAACGCGCGTACATCCTGCCTGCATCCGCTCTCCAGTCCGCCCCCATAGAAATAAATCAAAAGCGGCGCCTGCTCCTGATCCTTGGGCAGATAAATATCCAAGGTGTTGCGCTCGTGACGTTCCGGATCATAGGGAATATTTTCATAAAACTGAATCTCGTTCATTGCGCTTCGTCCTTTCTCAAAAACCCCTTGACGCGCGCCCCTCAAGCGGCTAAACTGTTCATAGCAAACTGCGCGGGAGGCGTTTTTACATGGGCATGGTGGTATGTTTTGGCGAGGTCATGATGCGGTTGTCCACTCCTGAATTTCAAAGGTTAGGCCAGTCCACAGCTTTTGAGCTGAATTACGGCGGCGCCGAGTATAACGTGGCGCTGGCGCTGGGGCAACTGGGGCAGGCCGCCCGGTATGTGAGCCGCCTGCCGGAAAATCCAATGGCATCGGCCTGCATGCGTCAGATGGCCGGCTTTGGAGTGGACAACCGCTTTGTGCTGCGGGGCGGCGAACGCATGGGCATTTACTTCATGGAAAAGGGCACATCCATGCGTCCCTCCAAGGTCATCTATGACCGGGCCCATTCGTCCTTTGCCGCTCTAAAGGCCGGGGATATCGACTGGAAACGCGCCTTTGAGGGGGCCGACTGGTTCCATTGGACCGGCATTTCTCCAGCCCTAAGCGACGGCCTGGTGGAAATTTGCCGCGAGGCCTGCAAAACCGCCCATGAGATGGGGCTGACCGTAAGCTGCGACCCCAACTTCCGCAGCAACCTCTGGTCCCGGGACAAGGCCCGGCGGGTGCTGGGCGAGCTGATGGAGCATGTGGATGTGCTCATTGCCAATGAAGGCAGCGCCATTGACGTCTTTGACCTGGACGCGGATCCTTCTCTCAAGCAGGGCGGCCTGATGACCCCGGAAGGACACCGTCAGCTCAGCCATAAACTCTCTGAACGGCTGGGCTTTAAAAAGGTTGCGCTCACCGAACGGGAAAGCCTGTCCGCTGAGGACAACAATTGGCGGGCCAGCCTGTACGACGCCCGGACGGACGCCCTCTCCCTGTCGCGCATGTATAAAATCCATATCGTAGACCGGGTGGGCGGAGGCGATGCCTTCGCCGCCGGGTTGATCTATGGCATGGAGGCCGGATGGGCCGATCAAAAGACCGTGGACTTTGCCACCGCCGCCTCGGCCCTGAAGCACACGGTGGAGGGCGATTTTACCTTGACTTCCAGGGATGAAATCCTTTCCATCATGCAGGGCGACGGCTCGGGCCGCATCTTGCGCTGATTTTCTCTCGTCCGGCCGGGTCATCCCCGCGCCGGACGCTTTTTATCCGTCTCTTTTGCCCGGCTTCTCATTCTGCGCGCCCATTCCGCGGCCGGACGCTCCAAAAACCGGGTCATGATCCAGGCAGCCGCCAGGGCCGCGCCAAAGCATAGCACGGTGTATCCCATCTGCCAGGCGAGATCCCCCGCCTGTTTGGGGTCTTCATAGATCGAAGGCGGAATCCCCCATTCCACAAACCGTGCGGCCAGATACTGGTGCCAAATGTAATAATTGAAGGATATGCCCGACAAAAACAGCACCGGCCGGCTGGACAGCGCCCGCCTCGCCCATCCGGTGGAACAGGAAAGGCTGACCAGGCTCAGCGCGCCCAACAATGAGAGCAGATATCTGCGCTGCATCTGGCCCACCCGCCTGAGCTCGCCTGGCGCGATGGCGGCCTGCGATTTCAGTATCTCATAAATTCCCCACAATGCCGCAACGCCGACCATCAGTCCCAAGAGTCCGGCGCCCGGGTATTTCTTACACTTGGGCGCTATTTTGACATAGACCCAACACCCCAGCATGCCATTGGCGTACACATCCAACATGGCCGGCAGCCGGTTGACATACAGGGTGCTGTCCTCCAAACGGGCCACAAAGCCCAGCCGGTAGGCCATGGCCGCCCCGGTCATCAACACATAGCACAGGAGCGGCTTTTTGACAAATCCCCGAATGAGCAGCGGAAAGATCAGGTAGAACTGAACTTCCACCGCCAACGTCCAGAGTACCCCGTTGAGCGGTGTGGCCACCAGAGAAGCATAGCTCAGGTTATGCACAAAGCCCAAATGCATGGCCAGGTCGTACAGCAGCGCACCCGGGCTGTCATATCGCCCGCCGCAGGCGGTGTAGACCACCAACACAATCAAAAGCGAGGCCCAGTAGCTGGGCAGTATGCGCACCGCGCGTTTAAAATAAAAATCCTTCCAGCCGGGCCAGGGCGATTTTTCCACCCGGCTGCGCAGATAGGGCAAGGTGAGCAAAAAGCCGCTGAGCATCAGCATCTGATCCACCTGAATATAGCCGGTGCGCACCCAGACATTAAAATCCAGCCGCAACGGGCCCAATTCGATCACCGGGTTGAGCCAGGAGAATTGCCAAACATGAAAGCAGGCCACCAACCCTACCCAGATCACCCTGAGGGCGTCCGCCGCATCCACCCGCTTCAGACTCACATCCGGACAGTCCGCAAAGCCCCATCGGTTCCTCTTTGTTTTGCGCTCCATCTTCCGCTCCTCATGCCCAAAGTATGCAGCAGGGATTGCCCACAAAGGCCTTTTCTTCCACCGGAAGCAGGCGTCCTTCCCTGCGCCTTCTCAGGCATACGCTGTCGTCCATCTGATTGGCGCAAAGCAACAGGCTTCCGTCCGGACTGAAGGCCGCGTCCCTGGGCCACAGCCCGCCGCTGTTCTCCCTTTGAACCCGTTTAAGCCGCCCGTCCGGCTCAATATCCAACAGGTTCAGGCTGTCCGCCCCCCGAACCGTGGCCAAAATCTGCCCGCCGTCCGGCGTCAGGCGAATTGCCGCCCCGGTCTGCTCCGGATTGGGGCTGTCCAACAGGGGAATCCGCTGAACGAGCCTGGGCTCCTGTTTTCGCCAATCGTCAAAGACCAGCACTTCGCTCTCCAACTCGCTTAAAACATACAGAGCGCCGCCCGGGGCCAAGGCCGCATGGCGCGGGCCCACACCTCCGGGCAGGCTCAGCCTTTTGATGCATTCCCCCACCCCGCGCCCGGGCTTAAAATCATAAAAAACCACCTGATCCAGACCCAGATCGCACAATACCAACGCCTGCCCATCCGGGGTGAGCTGGCATTGATGCACATGGGCGCGCTCCTGCCGGGCCGGATTGGGCCCATGGCCGGTGTGCACGATCTCCTTGACCATGGGGCCCAGGGCTCCGCCTTCCTCAATGGGAAACACGCTGCAAGTGCCCTCGGAGTAATTGGCGCAGAACAAAAACCGTCCCTCAAAATCGGTGGAAAGGTGGCAGGGATCCTTGCCCAAGGTGAGCTGTTCGCCCAAAAAGCGCAGCCCGCCCGCCGCGTCCCGGGCATAGGCGCGCACCGCGCCTCCGTTTTGGCCCGAACGGCTCTGAGTTTCCACCACCGCGTACAGATTTTTTCCATCCGGCGAGAGCGTCAGATAGGAAGGATTCTCGCATTCCGCGGCCAGCTCAATCTTCATTCGCCCGTTTTGTATTTCAAAGGCATAGATTCCCTTGCTGGCGTCCCCGGTATAGGTTCCGATATAGCCTGACGGCATACAAATTCCTCCTTTGGCGCTATTTCTCCACCCGTTGGTAGATCCGGCTTCCGCATTTCACCGCCCAGGCCGGCCCTCCCTGGCGCAGATAAAACTCCATGGATATCTTGAGCTCGTCCGGAGCGGCCGGATCCACGGCCATAAAGTGCAAGTTCCCCGCATAGATGAGCGCATACTCGCTCTTATCCTTTTCCATGCACAATTTTCCGTCTTTTATATAGACCTTGGCCAAACTGGGCACCCCTTCATGGGCCAGAAAGCTTCCGGCGAGCATCTCCGGGGCGCTGAAGGGCCGCTCCGCCGGGCGCTGCCACCGGTGGGAAGTTGCCAGGGGCAGGTCCATGACCGCATTCATCATGGCCCATCCAAACCCGTTGGTCTCCACATCGCTCAAGTTGCACAGCGCGCTCAGGCCATAGCCCATATCCTTCAGCAGCGCGCCATAGCTGGAAACCCCGTGCAGCGCGCCTCCATGCTCGCAGATCACCTGGCCATGAAATTCGCGCTTGTACAGCCCGTAGCAATAGCCAGGCTTTTTGCGGGCCGCAAAGCCGCGTCCAATCATGAGTTCCACCGCGCGCGGGTCAATGACCTGCTCGCCCTCATGCCTGCCGCCATTGGCCAGGCAGCGGTAATACACCGCCATATCCCGGGCCGTGGATTTGACCTGAGCGCATCCCCTGAAGGGCGGCAGGATGGACCAGGCGTCGTCGGCGTAGAGCTTGCCCTCCTCCCGCTCAAAGAGCGAGGTGATGTTCCCGCCGGAAAGGCGGATGGCCTCCTGGCCGTCCAGATCCAGGACGCTTCGTTTCATGCCCAATGGCTCAAAGACCCGTTCCTTTAAGAAGCGCTCCAGGGGCATGCCTGCGGCCTGATCCACCACATAACAGAGCAGCGCATAGCCCTCGTTGCTGTAGCTCATATATTCCCCGGGTTGGCCCAGTTGAGGATATTTGCCCAGGGAAATATAGTCCACAATCTGATCGATGGTCTCCATCTTGTTGGGCGCGGTGCGGCGCATTTCTTTGATCCATTCGCTGTCCCGCTGGCTTGTGTTCATGGCGATGGACCATTCCAGGGGCTCCATGGGCGGAATGCCCGAGGTGTGGGTGGCCAAATGGTGCAGGGTCAAGGCCTCGTCCGGCACCCCGGGAATGTGCAGCCTGGGAAAATATCGGGCCACCGGGTCGTCAAAGCTCACATTGCCCTCCACGGCCAACATGCACAGGCAGAGGGTGGTCATGGACTTGCTCATGGAGGCCACCCCATACACGGTTTGGGCGTCCACCTTCCGCTTTTGCTCCCCATCCGCAAAGCCATAGCCCTTTTCAAAGACCACGCCCTCAGGCCCGGCCAGGCACACCGAAACGCCGGGCAGCTCCATTTTCTCATACAGTTCCCCCAGATATTGATCCAGTATCTCAAAATCCATCATTGGAATCTCCGCTCCTTATGCCCACGCAAAAGGGCGCGGGCCGTGTCTTTTGATATCATAACACAACCCGCGCCCGGAATGAAGCGCTTTTTTATATTTTCATGCGATGCCGGAATACGGCCTTGGAAAACCCGCTTCAGGCGCTTTCCCCTGGCGCCATATCCTCCGCGTCCTCCTGGGGAAAGCGGGCGGTCTTTCGGTAATAGGCTATAGCCAACACCACGGCCGCTCCAGCCCAGGCCAATACCTCGGCCACATATACCCCATATTCTCCAAGAAAACTGGGCAAAATCAACACCGCACCCACGCGCATGGCCAATTCAGCAATGCCCGACACCATGGGCAGCACCGTATCGCCCATGCCCTGAAGCGCCGAACGGTAAAGCCACAGCCAATACAGTATGGGCAGGCAACAGGACATGACCGACAAATAGGCATAGGCCACATCCAAAACTTCCGTTACCTGTTGGGCCTCGCCCGAAATGAACAGGGACAGTATTCCTCTTCCAAAGATCAGCATGACGGCCCCAATCACGGCCGAGGTGACTGTGGCCAGCACAAAGGATATGCGCACACCCTTGCGAATCCGTCCATACCGGTTTGCCCCCAGATTTTGGCCCGAAAAGGTGGACACCGCGGCGCCGTATGAAGAGGCCGCCAATTCCAACATGCCGTACATCTTGTTGGTGGCGGTATATCCGGCCACAAAGTTGACGCCAAAACCGTTGATCACCCGCTGCACCGCCATGCCGCCGCCCGCGATTACGGTGTTTTGAAAGGCCACCGGCAGGCCCAGCCGCACCAATTCCTGAATCATTTCTCGATTCCAGGCAAAATCGCTCCGCGCCAGCCGCAAGAGGGCGATTTTTCTCAGGGCGTTTAAGCAAAACAAAAAGGAGAACGCCTGGGCAATAACCGTGGCCGCCGCGGCGCCCACCACGCCCCAGCCAAATCCGGCCACAAACAAGATATCCAATACAATATTGATGGCCGCGGCGATGAGCATGGCGAACAGCGGCGTGCGGCTGTCGCCCAGGGCGCGCAAAATGCAAGAGGCAATATTGTACGCGGCCACCACCGTGATGCCTGAAAAAATGACCGTTATGTACCCCACCGCGTCGCCGCGCACGTCCTCAGGGGTGTTTAAAAGATCCAACACGGGCGAAAGCAGCGCAAGGCTGGCCACGGTAAGCACCACCGCGATAACGGCGGTCAAAAGCACCGAAAGGGCCACGCTGCGCCTCAACCCGGCCTCGTCCTTGGCTCCATAGCGATGGGAAATCAAGATCGAAAAGCCCTGGGTAAAGCCGGTGAGTATGCCCAACACCATCCAGTTGAGCCAATCGGTGGCGCCCACCGCGGCCAGCGCCTGCACGCCCACCACTTTGCCCACCACCGCCGCGTCCACCATGGTATATAGCTGCTGACAGATATTGCCCAGCATCAGCGGCAGCGCGAACATCAGAATCAGCCGGCCCGGCCGGCCCTTGGTCATGTCCTTAATCCTTGCCTCCATGCGCATCCCCTCTTCAAATATCGTATGAAATTTAGTATAGCACATCTTTTTCAAATGTGCGAGCGGTTTGCGCACAAAATCCCGGGCCCGGACGCATTCGTCCAAACCCGGGATTTCCCCTATTTAATTTCTATAAAAAGCTACTCCTCGTCGGAAACCTTGTAGTCCACCTCAATCGCCTGCTGTTCCTCGGGCGTGCGCTGGCGAATGTGCGGATCCTGGGGCCTGCTCTGTTGCTGTCCACGGCCCATAAGCCGGGACAACCCTTTAAATAAAAGATAGATCAAACCCACCGGAACGATCAGTTGCATAATCACATATAACATCATATACAGCATGTTATGTTTCCCCCAATTCATTAGCGTTTCCACGCCGTCTATCCATCTCTCGAAAATCCGACCTTTCCACTATCCAACTGGCTTCTATGGATTTCATTATACCATAAATCCCGCGGCAATGGGGGCTTTGCCTGAAAATGTCATGATTTTGCCGCTATTCGGTTCAAAAGGACGTCATCCCTGAACATCGCCATGCAAATATGCGCCCGGCTTTTTCTCCGGGCGCACAGGATGCTTTACCGGATGGGCTCAAAGATGGGCTCATCCTCTTCCATTTCCACGCAGATCACGGTGTCAATTTGCTTCATGCGCTTTTCCGGCCAGGCGATGCGCCAACTGGAATCCCCCTCGCAGGTGGTGCGCGTCACCACCTGAAGCGGGGTATGATCGGCCAGAATATAAGCGCGCTTGGGGGTGTTGGCGATGTTCAGGATATAGACATCCTCAATATCGTCGAACACATGGATATAAATCTTGCCCTTGCGGCAGGTGAAATAGCCCCAATCGATGTCATAGGGATAGAAGGGCACCGGATGCGCGCCATAAATGCTCTCACCGTTCAGGCGCATGAATTCGCCGATCTGGCCGAGCACCTTTACGCTCTCCTCGGGCACGTTGCCCTCGCCGTCCGGCCCGATATTGAGCAGGTAATTGCCGCCCCGGCTCACGATCTTCACCAGATTGCGCAAAAGCTTGTCCGCGCTCTTCCATCTTAAATCCGTTTTTTTGTATCCCCAGGTGTTGTTGATGGTGGCCGGCACCTCCCAATCGCCCTCATAGGGCAAAAGCGGGATGAAATTGTCGCCCGTGGACATGTAATCCCCCAAATCGTTGCCAATCCGGCCGCTCACAATGCAGTTGGGCTGAATGGAATGCACCAGCTCCTTGAGCTCCTTGGATTGCTCATAGGTGATGCCCATGGGGGTATCGAACCAGATCAACCCAATATCGCCGTACTGCGTCAACAGCTCGCGCAGCTGGGGAATACATTTTTCGTCCAGATACTTTCTAAAGTCCTTGCCCTCGTTGTCCGTGCCCTCCTCGAAGCCGTTGGGATCGTGCCAATCCTGGGCCTGGGAATAGTAAAAGCAGAGCTTTATGCCCTCTTTTTCGCATTCTTCGGCCAGCTCCTTGATGGGGTCGCGCCCAAAGGGGGTGGCGTCCACGATGTTGTAGCGGCTGCATTGGGATTTATACATGGCAAAGCCGTCGTGATGCTTGGAGGTGATGACGATGTATTTCATGCCCGTGTCCTTGGCCAGCTTTACAATGCGCTGGGCGCTGAAGGCCGTGGGATTAAAGCGGGCGGCCAGCTTTTCGTATTCCTCCACCGGGATGCTCAAGTCGTGCATGATCCATTCGGCGATGTTGCTGGTCTTTTTGCCGTTGTATTCCCCGGCCAACAGCGCGTATAGCCCCCAATGGATAAACATGCCAAACTTGGCCTCTTTCCACCATTGCTGCTTGCAATCCTTCATGGAGATTCCGTCCTTCCTGCGTTAAAAATGCCCCGTTTTCTTCCAATTATATCACTGGCCGGCCCTTAAGGCAATTCCTCCGTATCGATAACCTCGGGCATAAAAAGGCTCAGCGCGTCGTTCTGGGCCATTTTGCCCGCCACTTCTTCCGACCACTTGGAAAACGCCTCGTCCCATTCCTCCTGCTTGTCCTCCGCGTTCTCCAAAGTGATGGCCTCCAGGCTCGACCAATCCGGCTGCTGAATGTCCTCAAAGCCGATTTCCTCAAGGCGCCCCTCCATGCTAAAGCCCGATTTCACGCCTCCGGAGACAAATTCCATATCCACAGCGGCCGTCTTTTGCTGCAAATTCAGCTCCACCTGGTACTGATTGCGCATCTGAAGTATGGAATAGATGATGTCGCGGTATTGCTCGGTTTCGGTCTGGCTGAATAGAT
Source organism: Candidatus Faecaligallichristensenella faecipullorum (assembly GCA_018716505.1). Classification (GTDB taxonomy): domain Bacteria; phylum Bacillota; class Clostridia; order Christensenellales; family Aristaeellaceae; genus Faecaligallichristensenella; species Faecaligallichristensenella faecipullorum. The sequence continues at coordinate 28,307 of DVJW01000218.1, forward strand.
CAAGACCGGTGAGCTCCGAGCGCTCCTCGGCGATCTGCTCGTCCACTTCTTCGGGAAACTGGGGGATGAGCTCATGGTAAGCCTCCAATTGGCCCAGTCCATCCTTGACCTGGTAATTTATGCCCACCTCTGCGGTCACCATAACCTTTTCAGCCCAATCCAGGTCCGGGAAAGCCTGCTCCATCCCGGCCTCAATGGGGGTGGAAACCAGGTGGCACTCGGCTCCGTCCAACCCCTCTCCAGGCCTGAGGGGCAGCTTCAGGGTCATGACGGATCCGTCCTCCTGCCGGACTTCCTGGCGGATCCAATCTCCCGCAATTTGCATCCGCTCATCGTAGGCATAGTCCTCGTGCTCCTCTTCATAGCCCGGCCTGACCTGCGCCTCAACGTGATACTGGCTCAGCACACTGCCATCCTCAGCCAGATAGACGTCCCCTGTCATGGCGGCTTCAAACCGCTCATTCATATCCGCCTGATCAGTGTATGGGGCGCCCATCATCATCATCAGCGCGTTCTGGGCCAGGTTCAGGTAATCGTTCATCTCGGGATGCTGGCCGTCATACTCCTCTTGGCCCTTCCGTGTCTCCTCCGGACTCATGTCCAATTTGTAATGACGGGCCTGTTTCTCCTGCCCATCAATCTCCACTGTGGTCTCGCTCTGAAAGGTGGCGCCCAAATTATGCTCCGCCCCATACTCCACGCTCCCGCGGTAAATTTGGGCCAGATCCGCCTGGCCAATGGCCGCTATGCGCTGGTCTATCTCCAACGCTTCCTGGAAGTTTAACTCCTCCCGCACGCCTTCTTCCTCCGGCGTCCATTCCATACCGTTTAATTGGTAAAACAGCTCATTGAGTTCCGCGTCGTTCTGACCGTCAAAATAAAAATCAAGGCCGTCCAGCCAAACCCGGCTGTGCGATTCTCCATAGTCCAGGAAAATTCTGAACAAATCTTCCTCTCCACTCTTCAGCGCGCCCCAGCCGCTCCCTTGTTTGCTGTTTTCCCCAATCTGAATCTCGACCGCCAAATCCCTCAATGTATAGCGCATGCTCTCGCCCATGCGCAGTTCCATGTTGTCGACGATAATGCTATAGCCTTCCCCTTCCTCTTGTCCCCAGGCCGTCCCCGCCGTCATCAAAAACGCCAAACACAGCAGCACGCAGACCATCTTGCGCAATTTTTTCATCAAAATTCCCCTCCCCCTGATAAAAAAGGGCGGGGTTATCGCGCCCTTGCGCAACAACCCCGCTCAGTTTTCAAGCTTCGCTTGGCCTTTTGTAGGATCGATTAATCGGCAGCAGCCGCCTCAACAGTGGGCTCGGCCGCAACCTCGGCGGTGGGCTCGGCCTCAGCCTCGGCAGTGGCCTCGGCCACAGGCTCAACCTGTGCCGTGGTGTCATCCATAGTGTCAGTGGTGATTCCCAAAGACGGTCCCAGCAAATCCCTCAGCGCCGGCACCTGCATCAGGCTGGTCACGCCGTTGGTCAGCACCGAGCTCAGCTCGGTCTGCAATTCGGCCGCCTGCTCTTCGGTCAGGGTCAGCGGATCCACGATCTCCATGCCGCTCACATCCAGCAGCGTGCCCTCGGGCATGGCCTGGGTGCTCATGGAAACGTCGCCGGAAATGCTGAACATCTGGCCCATGCTGCCGGCGCTCAGGCTGACCGTGCCCTGATGGGTGGTCACGCCGCTCGCTTCGGTTTCGGTGCCGTTGTAGCTCAGGCCCAGGCTCATGATTTCCTGGGTGTCCTGCATCATGCTCATGCCGAAGTTCAGGGCATAAGTTCCGTCCTGGCCCACGGTCTCGTCGCCGTTCACGGTCATCTGAACCGCCTCGCCGTCCGCGTCCACGTTCATACCCATCTCAAAGGTGTTGGCGGTGGAGGCATCGGTGGCGCTCTCGGTGTTCTTGAAGGTGATGTCCGCTTTGCCCTGCTCGCCCATATCCATGGTCATGGTGCCGTCCACGTTGTTGCCCGCCACATCCATCTTCATGTTATAGCTCACAGTTACGGGCTCCAAATCCTCGGTCTCGGCCTGAACATCCATGGCCTCGTTCACCTTGGCCGGATCGATGGTAATGGTGTAGTTCAGATCCATGCGGGCATGCTCCTCGTCCACCTGCCAGGCGGTACCGGTGATGGAAATATCCGAGTAGGCCGCGTCGATGATCTTCGTCATGGTCTCGTCGTTGATCTGCGCCTCTTCGCCCGTCAGCTTGTTGACCTCGGCGATCAGGTTCTTATAGCCCTCGTTGTTCATGACCACTTCCAGCGACTTGTCCATCAGGGCTTTGAAATCTTCGGCAGTCATGTTCACGTCATACTTCTTGGCGGTCACGGTTTCGCCGAACAGTTCAATTTCTTCCTCGCCGGCCTCGGTAAAACCTTTCATCGCGGAAAGGTCGCCCATGGCGGCGGCGGCTTCCTCTTCCAGGGCCTTCATATTATCCTCACTCAGATAAGAGGCGAAGGCGCCAAACAGTCCGCCCATCTGCTCCATGGCGGCGGCGTCCTGGGCGCTGGCGCCCATCAGGGCGCTCAGATCGGCCTCACTGATCTGGAAAGCCTTGTTCAACCCGTTGAGCACCGCGGTCAGGGTGCCGTTCTCCAGGCTGGCCACCCCGCTGACAACTTCCGCGTCGTTGGCCAAGAGTCTGGCGGCCACCAGCCCCCGGCCGCTGGCCATGTCGCCGCCCAGGGTCACTTCGCCCTTGAGGCCGCTGAAATCCATGGTGATGGGTGATCCTTCGCCAATGCCCACTATGATGTTTTCCAGGCTCAGCGTCACCTGCTCGCCTCCGGCGGCAGTTGTGCTCTCGGCCAAGCCGGCCATGGGCATGGCCAGCAGGGCCAGGACCACGACGGCAGTCAACAGCTTGCTTAAAGTTCTCATTCTCTTTCTCCTCCTTAAATTCTTCCCCTCAGGGGATATGATTAAAGCATTATGATGATTATATGATACATAACGCTCAATCATCACGGATACAGTATATACGATTTCCCTGCGGATTTGAATAGCTTTGTGTAAAAAACCTGAATTTGGCGATTAAAACCCGCTTTTTTCCTGCTCAAAGCCTCAAAATCGCAACGGAAGGAACTCACTTGATTTTGAACTTGTAGAGCACCGGATAGCTGAGCGCCGTCAGCCCCACGCCCAGGCCCAGCTGGATGAGGATCATCTGGTAGCTCTCGCGCCATTCAAACAGCTTCTCAATGGCCGGGGCAATGCGGGTGATGGCAAAGTCGGCGGCCCATCGAATGCCGTCCACAATCTCCTTGGAGAAGGTGCCCAGCGCCAGCTGAGACATCACCACAATGAAAATCACCAATCCCGCGCCCATGATGACCAGGATCTGTTTCCACCAGCGGCCGAACAGATAGCCCAACAGGGTAAACAGGCCGATGGTGAACATAAAGTCGCTGAACACCATGGCCCCGTCGAACAGGAAGCGGACGCTGTTGCCCAAAATAAGGGTTTGGGTAGACAGTGTGCTCTGGAACCGAAAGCCCACAGCCAACAGGGCCAACCGGTTAATCAGCGGAATCAGCCAGGACAACACCGTGCTGGCCAGCGCCATGGTGATCAAAAACAGGAAATTGCCCATCAGTATCTCGTACCTGGAAACCGAAAGCGTGACCAGGAATTTGCGGTCGCGCCCGGTGAGCGTGCAGCTCATCCACAAAATCACCCAGCTGAACATCCCGGTCCATTCAAAGCTGGCCGGATTGCTGTAAATGCGCATGGCGTCGTAGCTGGCCACCGCGCCATAGGTGCCGTTGCCCATGGCTTCTATGCGCATGTTGTCCGCCTGAATAAACCTCATGGCAATATTGCTGCCCACCGTCAAAACCGTTACCACAATCAGCGCCGCCAGCAGCGCTTTTCCGTATCGAATATAGTTATATCGAACCACACCGCCCACGCGCATTTACTTTTCCTCCTCTTCGGTCATGTACACAAACAACTTTTGAAGCGGCAGCGGTTCCACCGTCACCCCGGGCACCTCTTCCAAATCCTCGCCCATGGCCGAAATAACCGCCACTCCGGCCAGGCTGTCCCGGTGCAAAATCTTTAAGTTCCTGGCGGCCTGCTCGGCCTTGTCCGCGGGCCCGGTGATTTGATAGGCCCGGCTGAGCAGCTGCTCGGTGGGCTCATGCACCACCAGACGGCCCTTATCCACGATTACCACTTCCTCAAAGATGCGCGCCACCTCGTCGATCAGGTGGGTGGAAATGATAACCGTGCGCGGAAATTGTTCCAAATCATGCAGGAGCTCGTCGTAAAAATGCTCCCGGGCGGCGGCGTCCAGGCCCAGCGAGGGCTCGTCGAATATGGTCAGCGGCGCGCGCGAGGCCAGGCCGATAATCAGGCCCAGCGACGACTCCATGCCCCGGGAAAGCTGCTTGTAGCGCTTTTTGTCGTTGAGCTCAAAGCGCTGCACCAGCCGCTGGGCGTAATCCTTGTCCCAATTGGGATAGAGCGCCTCGCAGGCCTTGAGCACCTCGCGCACCCGGATCGCGGGCGGATACATGCCCTTTTCCCTGACAAAGCACAGCCGCTTCAGGGCGGCCAGGTGTTCATGGGCGCGCTCGCCGAAGATCAGCGCCTCGCCCGAGGTGGGGAAGATGGCGGCGGACAGGATGTTGAGCAGCGTGGTTTTGCCCGCGCCGTTTCTGCCCAATAAGCCATAGATGCGGCCGGGTTCCAATTGAAAGCTCATGTTGTCCAGCGCCACATGTTTGCCGTAGCGATGGGTAAGCCCCTTTAATTCCAGTGCGTATTCGCTCATATCTGATTTCCTTCCTGAAAATAGAATCCTTGAACCTCTCATCAAGCCGCGGCGCGGAAAAACCGCCCTTTAGACGGATCTCCGCCCGGTTTCGTTCATTTCTTCGGGGCGCCGTCCTCCGATAAGATCCACTGGGCCAGCTGCTCCCGGCTGATGCCCAGCTGTTCGGCCTCGCGCACCAGGGCGGAGAGCCTTTCCTCATAAAACACCTGCATCCTCCTCTGCCGGACCATTTCCGGCGCGCCCGGGCTGACATACATGCCCACCCCGCGCCGCTTGTATAAAAGCCCGCTATCCACCAGCTGATTGATGCCCTTGGCCGCTGTGGCCGGATTGATCTTCCAGAGACGGGCCAGCTGATTGCTGGAAGGAACAGGCTGCTCCTCTAAAAACGCGCCGCTCAAAATGCCGTCCTCGATAAAATCCGCGATTTGACGGTAAATGGAGCGATCATTATCCAGCTGCACATGCTCACCATCCTCTCCCTCCATTAGCGAAGTGGTTCATTACTGATGTAACTAACTATATCACCACTGCACCTCTGTGTCAAGGGGGCTGGAAAAATATTTTTGCGCGTTTTGGAATGATGCCCTTATTTTAGATGAACTTTTCCAAAACCTTTCCAATACGGATAGAGGAAGAACTTTTTGCGCGTCGAATATCGTTATGTTAGGAAGTTCTGTATTCGTAAGGATGTGACCAAAATGGATCATGGGCGGCATTATTTTCCCGAGGGCTATGCCCCGGCCCTGGATCTGCGCCATACCCAGCAGGCGATTAAAACCCTGAAGGATTGCTTTCAACAACAGCTGGGCGCGCTTTTAAACCTGACCCGGGTGTCGGCTCCCCTGTTCGTAACCCAAAGCAGCGGGCTGAACGACGATTTGAGCGGCGTGGAGCGCAAGGTGTGCTTTGAAATGAAGGACTTGCCCGATGAGGAGCTTCAGGTGGTGCAGTCCCTGGCCAAATGGAAGCGCATGGCCCTGGGCCGCTACCGCTACCCGGTGGGCGAGGGCATCTACACCGATATGAACGCCATCCGCCGGGATGAGGAGACTGATAACCTGCACTCCATTTATGTGGATCAATGGGATTGGGAAAAGGTCATCTCCCGGGATCAGCGCTCGCTGGACTATCTGAAAAAAACGGTGAACCGCATCCACAGCGCGGTGATGGAGGCCGAGGTGGTGCTGCATAGCCGTTACCCCGTGCTTCAGCCCCGGCTGCCCGCCGAGGTTTATTTCGTGACCTCCGGCGAGCTGGAATCGCGCTATCCCGATCTCACCCCGGCCCAGCGCGAGGAGGCCATAACAAAAGAGCACAAAGCGGTCTTTGTCATGCAGATCGGCGGGGCGCTTAAGGACGGAAAGCCCCATGGCGACCGGGCCCCGGACTATGACGACTGGTCGCTGAACGGGGATCTATTGTATTTCCTGCCCGAACTGAACCGGGCCATCGAGATTTCCTCCATGGGCGTTCGGGTGGACGCCGCCTCCATGTATAGCCAGCTCATGAGCGCCGGGGCGATGGACCGTTTAAGCCGCCCCTTCCATCAGATGGTCTACCACGACCAGCTGCCCCTCACCATCGGCGGAGGCATCGGCCAATCCCGGCTGTGCATGCTGCTCTTGCGCAAGGCCCACATCGGCGAGGTTCAGTGCTCCATTTGGCCCGAGGAAGCCCGCAAGCTCTTTGAAGATCGCGGCGTCATGCTGCTCTAATGCTCCAACCGGAGGGAGGAATTGGGTTGAAATTCGTCAAAATGCACGGCATCGGCAATGACTATGTGTATGTGGATTGCTTTCGAAATCCCGCGCCCGGCGACCCCGAGGAGGCGGCCCGCCGGGTCTCCCAAAGCCATTTCGGGATTGGCGCGGACGGCTTGATCCTGATCATGCCCTCCACTCAAAGCGGCATGGACGCCCGCATGCGCATGTTCAACGCCGACGGCAGCGAGGGCAACATGTGCGGCAACGGCATCCGCTGCGTGGGCAAATACCTCTACGACAGCGGGCTGTGCAAAAAGCGGCGCATCGCGGTGGAAACCCTGAGCGGCGCGCGCTATCTGGATATGGTCGTGGAAGGGGACAAGGCCGTAGCGGCCAGGGTGGATATGGGCGTGCCCGGCCTGGAGCCCGAAGACCTTCCGGTGCGCTGCGAAAAGGGCGAAATGCGGAATTTGCAGGTGGCGGGCCGCAGCTTTACCTGCGTCTCCATGGGCAATCCCCATGCGGTCTGCCTGGATGGCGACCTGACCGATGGCGAGGTGCTCAAAATCGGGCCTCAGGTGGAAAACAGCCCGCTGTTCCCGGAAAAGGTGAATGTGGAGTTCGCCCAGGTGCTGTCCCCCAGCCGCGTCCGCATGCGGGTCTGGGAGCGGGGCTCCGGGGAAACCATGGCCTGCGGCACCGGCGCCTGCGCCACCCTGGTGGCCGGGGTGTTGAGCGGGCGGTGCGAGCGAAAAGCCACGCTGGAACTGTTGGGCGGCGAGCTCTTCATCGAATGGGACGAAAAGGACAACCATGTATACATGACCGGCCCGGCCGAAACCGTGTTCGAGGGCGAATTTTTCGGCCTGTAAAGGCGCTTCTCGCGCCTGCCGCACGGCCTTCAGATTACAGTAAATGACGTTGAAAGGATGGTTTACATGAACAAGGTGAATCCGAACTATGCGCTCATGCCTGGTTCCTATCTCTTCGCCGAGGTAAGCCGCCGGGTCAGCGCCTTCCAGGCCGCGCATCCGGAAAAGAAAATTTTAAAGTTGGGCATCGGCGACGTCACCCGCCCGCTGCCCAAGGTTTGCATCGAGGCGCTGCATAAGGCCACCGATGAGATGGCCGACCCGGCCACCTTCCAGGGCTATCCCCCGGCCCAGGGCTATGATTTCCTGATCAACGCCATCAAGGAATACGAATACGATGCCCGGGGCGCGAAGGTCGAGGCCGACGAGATCTTCATCAGCGACGGGGCCAAGAGCGACACCGCCAACATTCAGGAGCTGTTCAGCGGCGACGCGGTGGTGGCCGTGCCCGACCCGGTATACCCGGTGTATGTGGACAGCAACGCCATGAGCGGCCGGGCCGGAATCTATGAAAACGAGCGCTGGAGCAAGCTGGTGTACCTGCCCTGCGTGGCGGAAAACGGCTTTATGCCCGAGCCGCCCAAGGAAAAGGTGGATTTGATCTACCTTTGCTTCCCCAACAACCCCACCGGCGCCATGCTGACGCGGGATCAGCTCAAGGTATGGGTGGACTACGCCCGGGAAAACGGCTGCCTGCTGCTGTATGACGCGGCCTACCGCCAGTACATCACCCGGGAGGACGCGCCGCGCTCCATCTACGAAATCGAGGGAGCCCGGGAGGTGGCGGTGGAATTCTGCTCCTTCAGCAAGACCGCGGGCTTTACCGGGGTGCGCTGCTCCTGGACCGTGGTGCCCAAGAGCCTGAAGGTTCAGGACGCGGCGGGCAATCCGGTTTCGCTGAACGATATGTGGTCGCGCCGCCAGTCCACCAAGTACAACGGCACCGCCTACATCATCCAGCGCGCGGCCGCGGCCATCTACACCCCGGAGGGACAAAAGCAGGTGCGCGAAAACGTGGGCTATTACATGGAAAACGCCAAGATCATCCGGGAAACCTTGGTGGAGCTGGGCGTCGAGGCCTCGGGCGGGGTGGACGCGCCCTATATCTGGCTCAAATGCCCCAAGGGCATGGATTCCTGGAGCTTCTTCGACTATCTGCTTTCGGGCGCCGGGGTGGTGGGCACCCCGGGCGCGGGCTTTGGGCCCAGCGGCGAAGGGTATTTCCGGCTGACCGCCTTCGGAAGCCGCGAGGTCACCTTGGAAGCCACCCAGCGCATTCGCGAACTGTTGGGCAAATAATCGGCAAACAAACGCCGGCTCCCCCATTGGATGAGGGAACCGGCGTTTTCCTTTAATCCTCTTTGTAGATTTCAATGCGCGCGCCCTGCTCCAACCCGTTGGGCAAGGTGGCATAGGCCCGGGTAAAATGCTCGCCCTCGGTGAGGAAGCAATCCGGCCCATAGCCGGGAATGCGCTCGGGCAGCATGTGCAGCGGGCCAAAGGTGTTGCGCCGGGTCAACATCAGCGTCAGGCGCACGGCCCCGTGCTCCCGGATCAGCGATTCCACCCGGGCGGTATAGGGCGCCCAGCAGATGGTTTCGGCATCTTCCACCCGCACCGCCGCGCAGCCGCCCAGCCCGTTCAGCCGCAACAGCGCGGTTTCGCCGGTCTCCAGAGCGCCTTCCACCGGAACGGTCAGCTCCACCCCGCCGCCGTAGAAGGGCAGGCCCTGACTTCTCAAATCGCCCAAAGCCAGCCGCCGGGGCAGCCCGGTCATCACCACCCGGCCGTCGGATTCGGTGCGCACCCCGAAGTTCCCCAGCAGATACATGGCTTCCAGATTGCTGCCCGCATGATAGCCGGTTTCGATTTCCACCACATTTTCGCCCGGCTTCAGCACGCCCTGGGGAATGGCCAGCCGGCTGTAGCAGGGATCCACCCACCAGCCCCGGGCCGTTTTGTCCATGGGCACCCCATTCACCGAGACCTCAAAGGCGTCTTTTTCCTCCATGGCCAGCTCCACTGGATCATCCGGCAAGCGCTCCACATAAAACCCAAAGCGCAGCGCCACCTTGCCCTTGACCTCTTTGGGCCGCTGGGCGATAAACCAGGGCTGCAGCATATCGCCGCCCCGGGGCGCAAGGCCCAGCATGGCCCGCGCCTTGCGGTCCACCTTGAGCACCTCGTCCTCTTCCTGCCACGCCCCATCGTCCACCCGCCACCGGGCGAAATCCAGGGCCAAAGCGTTGGGCTCGGTCAGGCGATAGGCAAATTCCCCGGAAATGGGGACAACGCGGCAGGGCTGGGGATCCAGGGGCCGGGGATCCGCGCCCAGGGGCGCTTGGGCCATCAGATAGGCGCGCTCCCCGCCCGGGGTCAGGCTGGTCTCGATCTCCACCCATTCCCCCTGGCGGCGATAGATGGGCTGCGCCCGTCCGCCGCTCTTGAGCAGCCATTCCTGGGGATAGCCCTGGGCCTTGACCCGGATTTTCAGGCGGTCAACCCCCTGTTCCCGGTTGGTGTTCACCAGCACCAGGGCAACGCCCGCTTCACTTTCCCGCAAGGTGGCCAGCACCTCGGGGCAGGACGGGCTGAGCTCAATGCGCCGGGCCTCGCTCAGGGCCTGCTTCAGCGCCTGGGGCTCAAAGGGAATCTCCAGCGCGCCCTGAATGGATGCATCCCCGGCCAGGGCATCCACATAGCCGGGCTTTTCCCCGGCCAGAATCACCCGGCCGCCCTGCCGGGCGAATGCCCTGAGCAAATTCAGGGTGGTGGAGCGGATGGTCGTCAGGCCGCTCACCACCACCCGGCGGTAGCGGGCCTGGCCCAGTTTCAGCACCGGACGGCCGTTCTCCGTCTCAATGGCGCACAGCCGGCTCATCATTTCCTCATCGCCGTAGTCAAAGTCGATCTGCTCGCCCTGAAGATAGCCAAACAGATCCGCAAAATGCTTTTCCAGCTTCAGTTCCTGATCCGTGGTGCCCACCAGATTGCGCGACCATCCCGGGAACACCGAGCACCACACGCTCTCAATGGGATGGATAACCAAGGTATCGGAAACCTGCTCGCCATCGTGCAGCAGCACATGCATGCGGGCAAAGTAATCCTCCACCTGTTTATAATCCTTCCACCAGGCCGACTGGAAGAAGATGCTGGCCGGGTAATCGCGCTTGGCCTCGCCCTGCATGGTGTACCAGCTCAAATGGGGGCAGCGCACATCAATGCCCAGCAGCGCCTGCCAATCCCCCACCTGTTTATGATTTTCCAAAGAGAACTGCCAGCCGGTGCAGCCGTACAGCTCGCTGAGTTTCCAGGCCTTGCCCGTTTGGCGCGCCACGCTGGACAGCTGTTTGACCAGAAGGAAATTCTTGTTGCCCTCGGTGAGCACGTCCACCCCGGGCACATCCATATGCTCATAAAAGCGCATGACCGACCCGATCATGGCGGTTTGTCCGGACAGGGTGTCCTCCTGAAGCACATGACCAGTGAAGTACAGATGATGCTTTTGGCAGCACTCGTGCATGGGGATGGCATAGGCTTCCAGGAACATGCACTCCACCAGATCCACATAGCGCCACTTGACCTGGGACACCGTCTGTCCCTCGTTTAACAAAAACAGCTCGGGCAGATGGGCGCGCAGGTCGTCGCCATACTCCCTTTCATAGCGTTCAAACAGGCCGTCGGTGTAAGGCATGCGCCAATTGCCCTGCTCAATGGCCTGGGTGGAGCCAAAGATATCCATCAGCGCGCCCCGATGGGGCTCATCGGTAAAGATGCCCTTGATGGAATCCCCCAAACGGCCGCCGCACTCCCGGGCATAGCGCTCATGGGTGAGCTCCAGGAAATGCGCCACCGCCTCGGGCATCAGGGTATCCACATAGGCGTTGCCGTTATACACCGGGTGTTCGGGCATAATCTCCCGGGTAAAGTGCAGCACCGTGCCCTCAGGCCGCTGATCTTTTAAGAGCGGTTTGGCGTCATAGACCTTTACCCCCTCCACCTTGCCGGTGAAGGCGGCCAGGGTATTGTCCTGCCAACGGAAATCCCCGGCGGGCACGACGCTCAGCTGCATATACTTCATGCGGTAGCGCACATCCTGGGTGGCCAGGCCGCCCGCCGAGCCCGAGGGCCAGCGGTCCTCGTCGTACAGCCAGGCCTCCATGCCCTGCTCCTGGGCATAGTCGGCCACCTCATTAATCAGGCGGAACCAATCCTTGCCCAGGTATTCGGTGGCCAGTCCGGTCCTGGAATGCATAAAATAGCCGCCGAAGCCCATCTTCTGAAACACATCGGCCTGGCGCTTCAGCTCGCCAATCTCCAATTCCCCGTTCCACGCCCAAAAGGGTTTGCCCCGATAGGCATTGCCCGGATTTTGGAACTTTTCGTACAAATTCTCTATCTTCATGCGCACCCTTCTCCTTTTCCGGCC
>DVJW01000219.1 GCA_018716505.1 Candidatus Faecaligallichristensenella faecipullorum
TCGCCCACATAGAAGCTGCGCTGCATCATGCCCGCGTAGCGCTCCTGGCGGAGCATCCGGCCCTTCTTGTTCTTTTCGTCCTTCTCCAGGGCCTTCTGGGTGGAGATGGTCAGATAGCCGTTGTTGAGTTCCAGCTGAATCTCGTCCTTCTTAAAGCCCGGCAGGTCGATGTCCACCTCATAGCCTTCGTCGGTCTCCTTGACGTCGGTCTTCATCATGTTCTGGGCATGCTTGCCGTACAGGGCGCGGTCCATGTTGCCAAAGTTCCGGAAGAAGTTGCGGTCAAAGTCGTCAAAAACGTCCATCAAGTTTTCACCAAAGATCGTAGGAAGATAGCTGCTCATAAGTCAAACCTCCATTTATTTGGCCGCCCATCGCGGGCGGGCCGGTTTTGTAAAGTCTTATTTTCGTTGGCCCCTTTCGGGACCGTTTCCGGTGATCTTTCATCACCCCGGTTTCCTCAACCGTCAATTATTATTATAGTCAAAAGTCAAAGAAAGTCAATAGATCAGAGAAAAATAATTTTATGAATTTTGTGTTAACGAGAATTGAGGCCGCGCCCTTGGCCGGTTGCACTCTTATACGCCACGGGCGCTTGTGCCCAATGGCCGGCTGTGATATACTGAATCCACATTCGAGCTTTGAAGGGGAGGAGGGCGTTATGAAACAGACATATATCATTCCCGCCTGCCAGGGGCGGGCCATTGAGGTCAAAAAGGGCCAGAAGATCGCGGTCATCGACCTGGAGGGGGGCCAGGTGGTGGATTTTTTTGCGGAAAAAGCCGGAAATCCCCGGGAGTTTGTGTCCCCGGGGGTGACCATCGACTGCAACGAATCCCTGCTGCCGCCCGGAAATGTTTGAGTTTTTCTATCACAACGGGGCGGGGCACCCCAACTGTCTGGACAATATCAATGCCAGCCTGGGCGAGGACAGGCCCATCATTCGGCCCATCAATCTGTTTATGCACACGGCCATCCAACCGGACGGCGCCATTTCGGTTCAGCCGCCCCTGTCCAAAGCCGGGGACAGCGTTGTGCTGAGGGCCGAGATGGATGTGCGCCTGGGGGTGGCCGCCTGCAGCGTCTCGGAAAGCAGCTGCAACAGCGGGAAATGCTCGCCCATCGAGATTACCCTCAGTGTACAAGGGACAATACGCCTGGCGGGGTTTGAAAGCGGCGCGGACTGTGTTCTCGTCCTGGACTTGCCGCCACGTAAGGCGAGGAGGAAAACGCAGACATGGACGTGGCCCGCCCCGGAAAACCGTGTTGACCCTTGTACACTGAGGGTATCGTGGAGGATTAAAAAGAGACGTCTTTCCGGATCCGCAAGGCGCCTCAGACTGTCAAAAAATCTGATTTCTTGCTCCGGGGATGCAAGAAGGGGCCGGGGCGGGCGATTCAATGATTTGCTCAGGGTGTTGACAAAGTCAACACCCCTCGAAAAAATGAAGCATTTATTTTCCTGACAGCGCGTCAACAGTCGAGACGCTGGGGAGTGTATTTCGTGCGCGCCTTTCTTTGTATGAAACATGGGTTTTGCTTTACGCAAAAATAATTTTATGATATAGTACTTTTTGTATGATCATTAAATTTCCTGAAGCCATAAAGGAGGAAAATTTCCATGCTCTTCCCCATGGCCATACTCTCCATGGATCAAGAGAGCGACCGCCATTTTCTGGAACGGCTATATCTGAACTATCGGACGCTGATGTTTCGAAAGGCCCTTTCCATACTGCGGGACCCCTACGACGTGGAGGACGCCATAAACGATGTTTTTTTGCGTTTGACCGGCGTGGTTCCGCTTTTGCGAAGCATGGATTGTTGCACTTTGCGGGCCTATCTTGTCTCTACTATAAGGAACGCCTCTTACAACCTGGCTCAACGCCGCTTAAGCAAGGAACGCCACAGCGTATATGACTCAGAAGGGCTGATTTTATCGGCGCAGCCCGCCCGGGACAACACCGAGGATGAAATCCTGCGGGTGGAACAGATCGAAACCCTCAAACAGGCGCTGAGCCGCCTGTCCGATCGGGAGTTCACCGTGCTGTCCATGCGCTATTTTGAGGAGGCCGGGGATTTGGAAATCGCCCGGGCGCTGGATATCTCGCCCAAGAGCGTGCGCACCTATCTCACCCGGGCCAGGAGGCGGCTCAATGAGATTATGAAGGAGATAACAGGGGATGGGAAGCAGTCAAATGAATGAGGCCGCCATAAACCGGGCCCGCAGCGAGCGGGTGCTCAAGACGGCGTTTTGGGAGATTTTTGACGAGGAGGCCGAGCGCCTTTTGAGCCGGCCGGTGGCCCCGGAAGAGGCGGCCCAAATGGAGCGGCTGTTTGCCAAAGGCCAGCGGCGCACCTTGCGCATCATCCAGCGGGGCGTGCGCAGGGCCAACTTCAGGCGTGCGCCCTGGCGTTCGCTGATGAAGATGGCCGCGGCGTTTGTGATGGCCCTTTGCCTGGGCGGCGCCACGGCCTTTGCGGCCGTACCCTCGTTCCGCACCCAGCTTTACAACTTTTGGGTTCGGGTGCGCCAGGAATACACCGAGCTCAACATGCGGAGCGAAACCGTGGAAAGCGCGCCTTCTTTGGAGGCATGGCGGGGCGCGTACCATCCCTCGGCCGTTCCCGAGGGCATGCATCTCAGCGAGGCTCACTCGGATTCCCAGGAATCCTTCATGCTCTATGAGGACGCCTCGGGCAGGTTTTTCACTTTTTCCGAGTTCAGTCCGGCGGTGGAAACCAATGTGGATACCGAAGGCGCCCGGATCCGCCATGAAACCGTGAACGGCCAGGCGGCCATGGTGGCGGTGAAGGAAGAGAGCTGTTCCATTATTTGGAGCGAAAGCGACCGCTACTTCATCCTGTTTTCCAATTTGGACGAGGAGACCTTGCTGGAAGTGGCCCGGGGCATTACCCGGGACGAATAACCGCGAAAGGCGCCGGGGGAAATTTTTTTGGAAAAACCTGTTGCAAAGCAGGGGGGTAAACTGTCTTTATATTGTAGCATAAACAAAAAGGAGTTGTGGCCATGAGAAAACGGTTGGTTGCTTTGGTTGCATTGGTCGGCATAGTGGCGATGATGGGGTGTGGATATTACACCGCCGGGGTGGCGCGGGCGGCGGCCCGGTATACGGATGCCGCGTCGGTGAGCGTTTCGCTGAACATCAGCGGCGGCAAGGCCTCCTGCAGCGGACAGATTAAGCCCAATGCCTCCAATAAAAAGGCCAAGGTGACCATCAAGCTTCAGAAAAAGACGGGCTCCAGCTGGATCACCATGCAGACCTGGTCAAAGACCGCCACCGGCCTTGCGGGGGCAAAGGCCTCGGGCACCCGGGCGGTAACCGCGGGGCTGACCTATCGGGTATATCTGACCGGATATGTGTATGATTCAAATGGCAATGTATTGGAAAGCATTACCAAGGCCTCGGCCTCAAAGGTGGCTTAAACCGTAAAGGTTGCCGCCTCTATTTTACCAAAAGCAGTGGACGGGAAATTCAGGGGGCGTGCCGGGAAGGCACGCCCCTTCGTTCTATTTTGGGGGGCATGGCGGCGGCCGTGCCCCCTTTCAAAATTTCCCGGCGGCTTTTTTCCCTTCCCCACTTGACCTTGCGGGGCGCGGCGTGTATCATTGGAAACATATTCTTCATATTTTTAATGTGCGCGCAGTTCGCAGATGGGAAGGATGCCTGATGAGTCTGTTGACCCGGGACCGGAAGTTTTACAGGGAGTTCTTTTCGCTGGTCTTCTTCATCGCCTTTCAGAACCTGATCGTGTACGCGGTCAACCTGGCGGACAACGTCATGCTGGGCAATTTCTACGAGCCCGCCATGATCGGCGCCACCCAGGCCAACCGGGTGCAGTTCCTGTTGCAAATGGTGGTCAACGGGGTGGGCGAGGGCGTGGTGGTGCTGTCCAGCCAATACTGGGGCCGGCGGGAGACCCAGCCCATCCGGCGCATCACCGCCATTGGCATGCGCTTCAGTTTGAGTATCGGGCTGTTGTTCATGGCCGTGGCCATGCTGTTCCCCGAATGGATCATGGGCATGCTGTGCGGGGACGAAACCGAGGTCATCCGGCAGGGCGTGGAGTACCTCCGGATCATTTCCCTGACCTATATTTTCTTCAGCATCAACACCTGTATGCTCGCGGCCCACCGCAGCGTGGAAAACGTGTCGGTGGGGCTGATCACCTCCAGCCTGGCCCTGGTGACCAATATAAGCCTGAACGCCATCCTGATCTTTGGCAACCTGGGCGCGCCCCGGATGGGGGTCAAGGGCGCGGCCATCGCCACCTTGTGCGCCCGCATGGTGGAGACTTTGGCCATCTTTATTTACACCTATCGGGACAAAAAGCTGGGCATGCGCCTTCGTCACTTCCTGCTCAGAAGCCGGGAGCTGAGCCATGACTTTGTCAAGGCGGCCACCCCCATCATCCTGTCCGGGGCCTCCTGGGGCATCGCCATGTTCATCCAGGGCTCGGTGCTGGGCCGGTTGGGCCAGGCGGCCATGGGCGCCAACAGCGTCGCGGATTCCCTGTTCTCCATCGCCTCGGTGGTGGCCTACGGGGCCTCCAGCGCGGCCGCGGTGTTCACCGGAAAGACCGTGGGCATGGGCGACCGGAACAAGCTCAAGGAATATGTAAAGACCATGCAGGTGCTGTTTTTAATGATCGGCGTGGTCTCGGGCGTGGCGCTGTTCCTGAGCCGGGAGGCCATCCTGAGCCTGTATGGCGACAAACTGTCCCCGGAGACCCAGGCCCTGGCGCGGGAGTTCATGGGGGTGCTGTCCATCACTTTGATGGGCACCGCCTATCAGGTGGCCTGTTTGACCGGCATTGTGCGCGGGGGCGGCCATACCAAATTTGTGTTTTACAACGACCTGATCTTCATGTGGTGCATCGTGCTGCCGCTGTCTCTCCTGGGCGCGTTTGTGTGGAACCTGCCCCCCACGCTGGTGTTCTTCCTGCTGAAGATGGATCAGATTTTAAAGTGCTTTGTGGCGGTGTTTGAGGTCAACAGCTATCGCTGGGTGCGCAAGCTCACCCGGGACAACGGACAGACGGAGGTGGCCGCCCCATGATCTACGCCTTCCTGGCCATCGCGTTCTTTTTCCTGCAAAACGTGTCCAACAAGGAATTTGCCCGGCGGTTCCCCAGCGCCCTGCCCGGATTGGCGCTGTTCGACGGGTTGGCGCTGAGCGTGGCCTCGGTGGCCCTGATGTTCACGGGCGGGCTGAGCGTGTTGCCCGGGGGTCAACTTTGGCTGGCTTTGGGGTTTGCGGCGCTGTTCGTGGTGACGGTGTTTCTGATCGTGCTGACCATGGCCACGGGCCCCATGGGCATGAGCGGGCTGCTCATCAACATGAGCATGGTCATTCCCACCACCATGGGCATTTTGATCTGGCGCGAGGAATTGAGCCTGGTCAAGGCCCTGGGCATCGGCTGCATGATCGCGGTGCTCATCATCTCCGGGCTCAGCGAAAAGGGCAAGGGCCAGGCGGCCAATTTAAAGTGGTTTTTGCTGGCCCTGGTGACCATGGTGTGCAACGGCACCCTGTCGGTGCTTCAAAAGGTGCTTACCAGCGCCTTTGAAAACCCGAACATCGTTTCCTTTAACTGCGTTTCCTTTGGCATCGGGGCGCTGCTGTGCTGGGGCCTGGCGCTGATTTTCAAGCTCAGGGGCGCGGATCTCACCCCCTGGACCAAGGGCAAAAAGGCGCTCGCGCTGTGCGCCGCGGGCATGGGCCTGGGCACCGTGGGCGGAAACCTTCTCAACACCCTGGCGCTCACCGTGCTGCCGGCCAGCGTGTCCTTTCCCCTGGTGCAGGGCACGGTGATCGTGGCGCTGCTGTTGGGCTCGGCGCTCCTCTATAAAGAACGGCTGAACAGGGCGGGCTATCTTTCGGTGGCCCTGGGCCTGGCGGGCATTGTCCTGTTGAGTCTGGCGTAGGGGTATTTCCTTTTCCAAAGGAAAGCGAAATTTCTTCCCCTGGCGGGGCGCAAGTTTTATGGAGGGGCCAGGGGGAGGGGAAATCCCTTTTTCAAAGGGAAGCGAAATTCCCCTGGCGGGAGCAAGTTTTATGGAGGGGCCAGGGGATGTGAATCCCTTTTCCAAAGGGAAGCGAAATTCCCCTGGCGGGGCGCAAGTTT
>DVJW01000220.1 GCA_018716505.1 Candidatus Faecaligallichristensenella faecipullorum
CGCCGGGCCGCTGGGCCTTTTGCTGACCCGGGAACGGGATCTGACCCTGGCCCTGGATGAACGCCTCAAAGAGGCGGAGGAGCTGGCTTTCCATCCCTCCACCAACATCGCCAGCCTGGCCATCCCCAAACGGGATTTTGAAAAAAAGCTGCTGCCCGCCCTGAACGTTGCTGTGCGCTGGATTTCGGTGGAAGAAATCTAGGCACAGACGTTAAATTTTTGTCACGCATGGATGGGACAAACAAAAAATGATGATTATATAATGATTCTTACTCAATCAAATGGCCTAAAACGCCATATTTTGGGCAATCTTTCCACTTTGGACAAAAAAACACCGGGTTTTCCGCATCCTCCCTCAGAACGTGGGCAGACTTGCATTTCTTTGTAAACCGATATACAATACGATTATAATCATTATCGAAGCGGGGGAGACCATGAGCCTTCAAATTCGTATGGATTCCATGGGGGCGCTGATCAACGATATGCACATGACCACCGGTCTGTCGGTGGCCTGCGGCAACGCGGGCGCTTCGGTATGCGCTCACATGGGTAACCGGCGGGAAGTGCACATGCGCCAGGATGTGATGCTCAGCGATGTGCGCCCGGTTACTGAAAATACCTTGGTGGATTTGGCCTCGCTGACCAAGCTGTTTACTGCGGTGGCCGTTATGCAAATGGTGGAAAAGGGATGGATCAAGCTGACCGATATGGTGGGCCAGATTGACATGCGCTTTTCCCGTTTGTCCCGGGTGAGTCTGGAGGATGTGCTCTGCTTTCGCTACAGCCTTCAAACCCCGTCGCGCATAGACAGCCAGTTGGATCCGGCCCAGGCGCAGGATCTGCTCTTTGAGGTGGAGCCCTTGAACCATACCGGGGTGCGCATGTATTCGGATATTGGCGCCATGGTGCTTAAATATGTGGTGGAGCGGGTTTCCGGGCTGCCTTTCATGCGCTATATTGAGCGCAATATACTGGGCCCGGCGGGCATGAGCCACACCTATTCCCGGGTTCCGCCCTCGCTGTGGAATGATACCATGTGCTACAACTACGAACGCCGGATATCCCACGGCCGCTATGCGGTGCGTATGGATGCCCATGTGGGCCATGTGCATGACCCCAAGGCCGCGGTGCTCAGCCCCAATGGGGAAGATTTGTGCGGCCATGCCGGGTTGTTCAGCACCCGGGGTGATCTGATTCTGTTCTGCCAGGCGCTCTTGAGCGGAAAGCTGCTTCAAAAGGAGACGCTTTTGGGGATGGGTACCAACCGTACCTGCAGAAAGCTGGAGGGCGAGGAGGCCACGGGTTCGCTGGGCGGGTATACCCAATCGTTGGGGTATCTCTGCTTTGCCAAGCACCCGGTGCAGCGCTACAGCGAGGTGCCGGCCTTTATGAGCAGCCATACCTTGGCCCTCAGCGGTTTTACGGGAAACCATATCGCCATTGATCCGGTGAACGGTTGGTTTACCATTCTGCTGGGCAACCGGTGCCACAACCGGGTGACCACGGTTATTCCCTCACCGGGCAAGACCCGGGCCGACTACGGGGTATCCAGCTCCGGGGTGGGGTTGGTGGATTGGCCGGATGGAAAGAGCTATTACTCTTCGGTCAATTATGCCTATATGAAGGATCAGTATCTGCTGGAGCCGCTGCATGAGGCGCTGCTCAGCCTTTAAAAACAAAAGATATCATAAAATCCGCTTTTCAAAGTCCATTTGAAAAGCGGATTTTTGTAAAATCAGGTCAATAGCGCTTTGACTTCCGGAATGGTCTTGCCCTGCTCGCGCAGCGCTTTGATGCGCTCAATCCGGGCCATGGTCTCGGCCCGCCTGTAGCGCCGGGTCAGGTTTTCTTCGGCCTGCTCAAAGTTCAGCAGCCCCTCTTCGGTATAAAATTTTAAGGTGCTGTACCGCACGCCGGTCAGCCGGGCCAATTCGCCGATGGTCACATATTCCGCGCCCTCGATAACTTCCATGCTCCTTCGCCTGGACATAATCAACACACCTCGTTTGAACGCTTAGGTGCCCGCGCTGATGATCACCGCGGCGATGGTCATATCCACATGATCCATCAGCTCCTTAATCAGCTTGTAGTTCGGAGAGCCCATAAGGGCCTTAACCCTTTGCTTCATTTCTTTGCGCTCAAAGTCCGAAAAATAGGCCTTGAGACACTTGGATTTTTCAAGCAGCATGACCAAGGCCGCGGCTTCCTCGGACATTTCCCCTGCCTCCAGCATTTCGGCGCGCATCATTTCCACCACCGCTTTCAGGGCTTCGGCATTGGGCACATAGGCCTTCCGGCCGCTCATCAGCCCGGGAGCGCCCTCCTCGGCCGCACCCAGATGAACCAGGGATTCTCCCACCGATTCGGTCAATTCATTCAGCCGTTTGGCAGAAAAGCCCATTACATAAGCCTCCACCAAAGAGGTCAGCTTGACGGGTTCCTTTTCCCGGATATAATCGTAAAGGGGCTTTAGATGGACGTGTTCTGAAGGCAAATCGCGGGCAATGGCCACCTTTTTTCCGTCAATTGCGATTACATTTTCCAACTGCAGCTCCAAAAGTCCGGCGGCCACGAAGCACACCAGCCGTTCTGTGCTGAAACTGGAAATCTTGCCTTTTTCGTTGACCGCGCAAAGCGCATATTCCTGTATAATGGACAGATTGTTCATGGCAGTTCCTCCATTTGGGCGATTTTTTTAATTGGCGGCAAGTTACTACTTACTACTTACGATTTAAAGTATACATCATGGGGACGTGCTTGTCAAGGGGGAGGCTCAGTGGAATAAC
>DVJW01000221.1 GCA_018716505.1 Candidatus Faecaligallichristensenella faecipullorum
CGGCGAGGGGGCCCGCAGGCCCCCGTTGAGCAGCCCGTTTCAGGGGGGTTACGGGTGGTTTGGAGGGCCCTAAGGGGGGAGATTCGGAATCCCCCCTGGGCCCTCCAAGAAAAAAGCCTCCCCGCCAGGGGAAAAATTTCGCTTCCCTTTGAAAGGGAAATCAAAGGGAAGCCCAGGGAAACACACACATACAAAAGGGGGTAAAAGACTTGCGCAGGGAACTGGTGGACGAAATCATCCTGCATCTCACGCCCAGAAGCCGGTTTCAGCTTTTCCCCCCGGCCCGGGAACGGGCGGCCTGGGAATCGCTGGGCCAGGAAGACCGCGACGAAATGCGCCGCTCGGCCGACCGGGCGGCCCATCAGGCCATCGAGCCCCTGGGCGCCATGGAGTACATGGCCTATGCCCGGCGGGGCGACGATGTCTATGAGACCAACTATTACAAGCGCAGGAACAGGCTGTGCGGCCTGATCCTGGGTGAGTGCGCGCTGCACGACGGCCGCTATATGGACGATATCGTGTCCTTGATCTGGGCCATACTGGAGGAATCCAGCTGGGTGCTGCCCCAAAATAACCGGGCGCGCTACGCCATGAAGCCGGTGGCCCTGCCCCTGGCCGTGAGCCCGGACGTGGACAGGGCCAGCGCCCAGACCGCGGCCGACCTTTCCTGGGCGGCTCAGCTCCTGAAGCGGGAGCTGGAGGACTACACCCCGGAAATCGCCTCGCGCATCCGCTACGAGGTCAACCGGCGGCTGTTTATCCCGCTGCTCAGCAAGGAGCGGCTGGAGCTGGGCGGGGCGGGCGCGGCGGAAATGGCCGGCGTCATCAGCGGGGGCCTGGCCGCGGCTCTGACCTTGGAGGGCGACGAGGAGCGCAGGCTGCAACTGGTGCTCAAGTGCATCCAGCTCACCGGCCGGCTGTTGGACGGCGAGAGCGCGGACGGGCGCATCCGGGAAGGGGTGGCGGCCTGGGAGCGCGTGGCCGGGGAGATCATGGACGTGTATTCCATGCTGTTCGCGGCCACCGACCGCAAGGTCATGGTGTACGACGAGCCCGAAATGATGGACATGGGCAATTTCCTGCTGTTCAGCCACATGTTCCGGGACGAGTTTTTCTGCCCCGGGGACCGGCGCGCCCAGCTGAAATTCGACGGCGGGCGGGTGTACCGCTACGCCCTGAAGACCTGCGACGGCCTGCTGGCCGACCTGGGGGCCTATCTTTGTCACCGGGGCGAGGAAAAGCCCCGGCGGGATGAATCGCTGATGAACCGCATCCACGCCGCCTTTTACAAGGCCGAGCTGGAAAAGAAGTTCCCCCGCCAGCCCCTGCCGCTTCAGGATTTTCTGCCCAGGAGCGGCTGGATGATGGCCCGGAGCCAGCAGGATTCCGAGGGGGGCTTTCTGCTCTACTGCAAGGGCGGGGTCAACGAATCCGGGGCGGGCTTTCACCGGGATGCCGGGGATTTTGTGCTGTATCACAACGCCTTGCCGGTGATCATCGACATCGGCCAGTTCGAGGGCTCGGAATTTCATAACCTGCCCACGGTCAACGGGGTCAACCAGAGCGCGGGCTGGGGCTTCGGGGCCTTTGACGTGACCGCCCGGCTGGACCGGGACCGGGCCGTCGTCAGCATGGATCTGGCCCGGGCCTATGACCGGGAAAGCGGGGCGTCCACCCTGCAGCGCACCCTGATGCTGGAGCGGAACGGAAACTATGTGCGGCTGGTGGAGGCCTTTGACCTGAACCGTCCGGAAAACCGGGTGGATTTTCACTTCATCTTCCCGGACAAGCCCCGTTTGAGCGGCCAAAGCGCGCTGATTCACGGGGTGAGCATGAGCTGGGAGGCCGGGCTCAGCCCCCAAATCGACGAAATCCGCCTCACCGAGCCCTATCTGATCCAGCAATGGGGGGAATCGGTGTTCCGGCTCACCTTGAGCGTGCAGGACAATATCAGCCACGATCAGTTTACCTTTATCTTCAGCGAAAACGAATAACGACGGAGGGATAGATCATGAACGGAATCCACGGAAGCAAGACCTGGTTTGTAGCCGACTGTTTCTGGCCCGAAATCACCACCGAGGGCCATTATGTGAGCCATGAGGCCATTTGCGTGCTCAACACCCAGGCCCAGGACGCCCACATCCGCCTCACCTTGTATTTTGAGGACCGCGCGCCCATGGAGGGCTTCGAGGCGCTCTGCCCGGCCCGGAGGACCCACCATGTGCGGTTGGACAAGCTCACCGGCGCAAAGGGCAACCACATCCCCATGGGCGTGCCCTACGCGGTGATGGTTCAGAGCGATGTGCCGGTGATCGTGCAGTATTCCAGGCTGGACACCACCCAGGCCAACGAATCGCTGATGACCACCATGGCCCATCCGCTGTAAGGGGCGCGAACCATGGCAAACGTCAAGATATACGGCACCCTGGGCCCGGCCTGTGCCAACAGGGACACGTTACTTCATATGCTGGACAACGGCATGGACGGGCTCAGGCTCAATCTGTCCCACCGGGGCCTGGGGGACAGCCAGGAATGGATTGAACTCGTAGAGGACGTGCGGCGGGCCTCGGGAAAGAGATTGGAGCTGCTCATCGACCTGCAGGGGCCCGAGCTGCGCATCGGGGAATTGAAGGAAGAAATGGTTCTGGGCGAGGGGGAACCGGTGGAGATCGGGCCCGGAGAGCGGATTCCCGCGCCCATTCAGGCGGTGCGCGCCATGGAGGAGGGCATGGAGCTTCTGCTGGACGACGGAAAGCTGGCCCTTCGGGTGGAGCGCGCCGGGGAAGAGGCCGCCCAATGCCGGGTGCTGCGGGGCGGGCGGCTTTCAAGCCGCAAGAGCCTGAGCCTGCCCGGGGTGGAGGTGGACATGCCCACCCTGACCGAAATGGACAGGGAAAACCTGCGCCTGGCCGGGCAGGCCGGGGTGACCGGGCTGATGCAACCCTTTGTCCGGGGCGCGCGGGATATTGAGAACGTGCGCGCGGCCATCGGGGAATGCCATGCCGGGGGCCTGGAGATCCTGGCCAAGCTGGAAAACCGGCGGGGGCTCAGCGAGATGGCGAATTTCGCGCCCCTGGCCGACGAGGTGGTGATCGCCCGGGGCGATCTGGGGGCCAACACCTCGCTGTGGGAACTGCCCGTGATTCAGAAGCGGGCCGCGGCCTGCCTGCGCAAGATGGGCAAGCGGTTCATGGTGGTGACCCAGATGTTGAACTCCATGATCGACAGCCCCACCCCCACCCGGGCCGAGGTGACGGACATCGCCCAGGCGGTGCTGGACGGCGCGGCCTCGGTGATGCTCACCGGGGAGACCGCGGTGGGCAAGTACCCGGACCGGGCCATCTGGTACATGAAAAAGACGGTGGAAGAGGCGCAGAGGTACAGGGATTCCCTTTAAAAAAGGGGGGTAGGGGGGTTCCCCTAAAACCCCCTTTTTTTTATCCCTTTTTCAAAGGGAAGCCAAATTTCCCCTGGCGGGGAAGGGTTTTATGGAGGGGCCAGGGGGAGGGTTGCATCCCTTTTGCAAAGGGAAGCGAAATTTCCCCTGGCGGGGAGGCTCTTTACTTGGAGGGCCCAGGGGGGATTCCGAATCTCCCCCCTTAGGGCCCTCCAAACCACCCGTAACCCCCCTGAAACGGCCGCTGTGGGGGCTTGCCGCCCCCGGCGCGGGGCCTCCCCCGCAACGCTCCGCCAAAGGTTAGCTGAATTTGCCCGCTAAGCGCGGCAAAACGGAAAAAGCGACCCTAATCAGGCGGGCTTTGCGCTTCGGGTAGGGCCTTAGCCTTTATCCTGCCGTGCCCGGCACGGCAAACTTCGATGGCCGGAAGCGGAACGAACGTTACTCCAAAACCGCTGGAGGGGGTAGGG
>DVJW01000222.1 GCA_018716505.1 Candidatus Faecaligallichristensenella faecipullorum
CAAAGGAGGGAGGGCTTTAGCCCGACTAGGCCCGAGGACACTCCGAAGGAAGTCCGCAGGGCCGTACCCGGAGCCGTCCATCGGACGGATACGGGCGACTAAGGAAAATGATGTAACTCAGGAAAATGAAGTATTCATTTTCCTGACAGCGTGTCGACTTGTTCGACACGCTGCATTTTATTTCATGTGCTCGATGGCATAGATGGCCATAGCGCATTCCAACCGCTTGCGCTCCATTTCGCATTCCAACTCATAGGGCTTGGAAATATCCCCATGGAACGCATGGGCGTTGGCCGCGCAGCCGCCGCTGCAATAGAAACGCGCCCAGCATTCGGAGCACTTTTCCTTGGACAGCACATGATTGGCCGCAAACTTGGCCTGCAAATCGGTATTGAATTCATCGGTCAGCACGCTGCCCATCTTAAAGCCCTCGCGGCCCACGAACTGATGGCAGGGATAGATATCGCCCTCCGGGGTTACGGCCACATATTCGTTGCCCGCGCCGCAGCCGGTGAGCCGCTTGCGGATGCAGGGGCCGCCCTCCAGGTCGATATTAAAGTGGAAGAAGTTAAACCATCTTCCGTTTTTCCGCCGGTCCAGGTAAATTTCGGCCAACTTGTCATACTCGGCCAGGATGCGGGGCAGCATCTCTTCGCTGAGCGCAAAGGGCGAATCCTTTTCCAGCACCACCGGTTCGATGGAAATCTGGTCAAATCCGTTATCCGCCAAAGAGATCACGTCGTTGGAAAAGTCCAGGTTGCGGTTGGTGAAGGTACCGCGCACATAGTAGGACTTGTCCCCCCTGCTCTTCCGGAAAGCCTGCATCTTGGGCAACACCACATCATAGCTTCCCTTGCCGTTGGCCGCAGGCCGCATGAAATCGTGGATTTCCTTGCGCCCGTCGATGCTCAGCACCACGTTATACATTTCCTTGTTGAGGAATTCGCCCACTTCCTCGGTCAAATTCACCGCGTTGGTGGTGGTGGTGAACTGAAAATGCTTGCCGGTCTCCTTTTCCAACGAGCGGCCATAGGCCACGATTTCCTTTATCGCCTCAAAATTCATCAACGGCTCACCGCCGAAAAAGTCCACTTCCAGCTGCTTGCGGTTGCCCGAATGGCGCACCAACCAGTCCAGCGCGCGCTTGCCGGTCTCCACCGGCAAGAGTCCCCGAGGGCCATGAAAATCACCGGTGGAGGCAAAACAGTATTTGCACCTCAAATTACAGTCATGGGCGGCATGCAGACACATGGCCTTGACCACCCCACCGGACTGATTCTGAAGCCCGGTGTAATCATGCTCGGCCATGAGCGCGCCCTGGGCCACCAACTCGCCGATCTCGCCCAGCACCTCGCGCAGTTCCTCTTCGGGATATTTGCCCTTCAGGGCCTCGATAATCTGGGCATCGGTCTGCTTTTCTTCCTTGAGCTTTAGCACATCATAGGCCATTTCGTCCAACAGATGCACCGCGCCGCTCAACACGTCCAGCGCCATATACACCCCACAGGCCTTGAATAAATGCAGCATTTGGCGTATTCCTCCGATATTTCTGTATTATAACCGGCCTCATCCCCGGGGAGATGGCGGCCCATTTTACATAACAAAAGCTCCCGAAGCGCCGTGGCGCGCCGGGAACTTTATGCCTTTTGCGCTTACTTATCGCGATTGGCGCAGGACTGATTGGCCACGGTGCAGGAGGTCTTGCAGGCAGACTGACAGGAGGCCTGGCATTCGCCGCATCCGCCCTTGACCGCGCTGTCCTTCAGGCAGGCTTTCTGAATGGTCTGAATGTGCTTCATGGAAAATTCACCTCTTCCCTTTCGGCTTTGGGGCCGCCGGAAGCCTCCGGCCGGCCTGATCTACTATAGTATAACACGTTTGTCGCCCATTCCGCAACCTTTGGCGGGCTTCCCGCGCCCGTTCAACGGACAAGACGCATATTTTAACACACCTTTTTCCTCTTAAAGCGCTCCTTGAGCGGCTTTGCGGCTCGTTTTTTAGGTTTCAGATTGGCCACCAGCGCCCCGCTCAGCGCGCCGATCAGCGCGCCCAGCACCATTTCCCCCACCATCACCCCGGCGGGCGAATACTCGTTGGCAAACAGCGCATACAGCCCATACCCCAGCGCCATATACAATAGCCCCAGGATCAGTCCGCTCAAAAAGCCCTTGCTTCCGCCCGGGCCCACGGCCACCAGCACACCCAGGCATATGCTCATAGTCTTCAGCGCCTGATTCAGGCCCAACAGCAGCCCATCTGAAATGGGCAGATACACCACCGCGGCCGCCAGGATGGCCATGCCGATCAAGCTCACCCCAATCGCCACGCCCAGCCCCTTTAAAATGCTAAAAATTCGCGCAATTCGTTCCTGATTCATCCACGCACCCCTCCTCTGGTTGGCCCGGGCCGCTCGCCCCTTACTCAAGAAGGTATGCGCCTTCAGGAACACCCAGAACAAAGGGCGGAGGAACTTATAATTCCTCCGCCCAAAGCGCGCTGTTTTACTGTTTTAAATCCCCATTCGCCACGGAATACGGCCGGTATTCAATGCGATAATATCCATCATATCGTTCCTCTTGAGCGATTCTTTTTTCGTTCAACACATCCACCACATAATAGATGCCCAACGCCGCAAGCACCATCCAAATGAACGCCATATCAAACCCTCCCTTGGCTTTTGAACAGGTTCAATTCATTTTCATTGGCCTTCACCTATATTATACGCAAAATTCCAGAAAAATCCAGTGTAATTGACAACTTTTCCTGCAAA
>DVJW01000223.1 GCA_018716505.1 Candidatus Faecaligallichristensenella faecipullorum
CGAAGCACAAAAATATTTGCTGAAAATCGCGGGCGGAGCGTTTCTGGATACATTTCGTCAATCCGTGGATATCATGTGTTACCTCGCCAACTGTGAATTTCCTGTTCCCTCAATTATTAAAACAAAATCCGGGTTGCCGATATTGGAAATCTCAGAACAAGGACAAGAGTATCAGTTTGTTCTATATGAGTATATCGAAGGAAAAGAACCTGATCTCTGCGTATGCTGTGAGAAAGTTGGAGATTTAGTTGGACAACTTCACGAATTGCTCCTTGCCTATACAGGGGAGTTGGTAGAACGGGATTTCCGATATTTCATTGAGCGCTATATAAACATACTACGCAAAAAGAACTATCCACAAGCAGATGCTTATGCTCATCTTGGAGCGAGCCTTTGGGAGCGTGTCAAAGATTGCCCTGTAGGTGTCTGCCATGGTGATCTTCACCGTGGAAATCTGTTGGAAACAGCAGAGGGCAAAATTTATCTGCTTGATTTTGATGCAATCTGCCGTGCGCCCCGTATGTTTGATGTGATGGTCATGTGCGATATGACAGACTATTTCGATTTGCAGAACGATGACGTCATCACGACAAAAGCGGTCTACGAAAGTTTTTTGACTGGCTATACCCGGCATATTGATTTGAAAAAGATGGAAACAGCGTCTTTCAACGATTGGGTGGCTATCCGTCATTTTCAATTACAGGCTACAATCGTTGAGATATTCGGCATAGACTGTAATGACAATCATTTTATTGACCGGCAGCTGGAGTGGCTTATAAAATGGTCTAAGCTATCCCACATCTAACCTTAAAGATGAAATACAAGGAATATAAACTGTAGGTTTGGCAGCGCGTCGAAAAAGTCGACACGCTGAGGCGTCCCCTCGCCCAATGACGGCGAAGGGACGCCCTCTTTAATACGGTTCAGCGGTCAAAACCCAGCAGCTTTAACAGTCCCCGGGCGATGAGCATATGGCCGATGGCGTTGGGATGCACCCGGTCCCAGGCCACGTTGGCCGAATGCATATAGGTAAACAGGTGATCAAACATGGCCTGCACATCCAGGAACAGGGTGCCGTATTGTTCGCTGATCTCTTTAACCGCGGCGCCGTATTGATCCATTCGCCTGCGCATGGGATCCTCGCGCTGGGGTTCCATGTAATAGGGGGTCATCAGCACCATGCCGGTAACATGGGGCAGGGTCTGAGCCACCAGGCCGGACAGGGTTTCCTTGTATTCGGCCAGGGGCACATGGGTTTCGGGCATGGTGGGGCTGTCAAACTGGCGCCAGACATCGTTGATGCC
This sequence comes from Candidatus Faecaligallichristensenella faecipullorum, assembly GCA_018716505.1. Classification (GTDB taxonomy): domain Bacteria; phylum Bacillota; class Clostridia; order Christensenellales; family Aristaeellaceae; genus Faecaligallichristensenella; species Faecaligallichristensenella faecipullorum. The sequence continues at coordinate 1,305 of DVJW01000223.1, forward strand.
GATGAGCACGCTCACCCAGTCGGGCTTGAGATCCAGCACATCGCTCTGCCAGCGCGCCTTTAGATCGCGCACATTGTTCCCGCTCACCCCCATGTTGACCGTGCGGATCATCAGCTCCGGATAGGCGGCCTGAAGGCTGGCGTTGAAGAACATGGGATATCCGGTGCCCAGGGCGTTGAACAATCCTTCGCCCACCGGGCGGGCGCGGTCAAAATCCGTTACCGAATCGCCGATCATCAAAAATTTCTGGCCTTTGGTCAGCAGCATAAAATTTCCTCCCCTTGTAATAGAGCATTTACAGCTATTGTACGCCCCACAAGCGCGCCTGACAAGGGGGAAAGCCAAAATCATACCGGCTGATTATTCCGCGTCAAAGGCGCTCTGGTATATGCGCCCGGCGATTTCATCGGCCCATCTCACATCCACCGATGAATAATTCATGATATACACGTTTTCCCGGGGCGCTGGGCCGTGGTAATAGCGGGAAAGGGGCAGGAGTTTGATGCCCCTTTCCTGGGCGCGCTTCATGACCTCGGATTCGGGAATCGGGGTGCGAATGGCCATCAGAAAGTGAAGCCCGGCTTCCTCTCCGGACAGGGTGATTTTTTCGCCCAGCCGGTTCCGCTTGAAGGCGTCCAGCAAGGCGTCCCGCTTTTTCCGGTAATGGCTGCGCAGCCGGTTGATGTGCGCCTCGAATTTGCCTTCCTCAATGAAGCGGGCCAAAGTGTATTGTTCAAAATTGGAGACTGTGCAGGAATAGAAGGACAGCTTGTCATAAAACGCCTGCAACAGCCCTTCGGGCAGCGCCATGTAGCTGATGCGCACCGTGGAACACAGGGTCTTGGTGAAGGTGTTCATATAGATCACCTTGCCGGAAAGGTCGATGCTCTGCAAGGTGGGGATGGGTTGGCCGCTGAGCCGCAGTTCGCTGTCATAGTCGTCTTCAATGATGTAGCGGCCCGGTTTTTTGGCCGCCCAGCCCATGAGTTCATACCGCCGGCTGATGGGCATGACCATGCCGGTGGGATATTGGTGCGACGGGGTGATGTGCACGATATCCGCCCGGTGTTCCTCCAGGGCGGGGATGCAAACGCCGGCCTCGTCCATCTCGATCCATTCGCAGGGCACATGAAAGCTGCTGTAGATGTTTCCGAGTTTGCGGTAGCCCGGGTTTTCAATGGCATACACGCATTCGTTGCCCAGGAGCTGAATCAACAGGCCGTACAGATACTCGGTGCCCGCGCCGATGATGATCTGTTCCGGCCGGATGGACATGCCCCGAAAGTCCCGGAGATGCCGGGCAATGCTCTCGCGCAGCGCGAGGATGCCCCCACAGGGCGAGTTGGTCATCAGCTGAACCCGGCTGTCGCTGAGCAGTTCCCGAATGACCTTTGACCAGATGGTAAAGGGAAACAGCCCGGATTCGGTTTGATTGCTGGAAAAGTCGGCGAAGTAACGGGCGTTTTCCCCCGGATGTGGGGCCGCTTCTTTGGCAAGGACCGGTTCTTGCGGGACCAAATGCGCTTTAAAATCCGAGACAAAAAAGCCCCGCTTGGGCAGGGCGTAGAGATAACCCTCCGAGATCAACTGGGCATATGCGCTCTCTATGGTGATGACGCTCACCCCCAACTGGGCGGCGAAGTCCCTTTTGGAGGGCAGTTTTTCGCCGGGCTTTAGTTTTCCCTTTACGATATCCGCTCTGATCTGCTTGTAAAGTGATTGATAGAGGGAATCTGACCCTATTTTGGTCAAGTCATAGGTGAGCATGGCTTTGTTTTTCTCCAATCTGACCTTGTTGAATAGTTATGATTTGGCTATTTCCTTATGGTCACAGTCGCATTATACTCGAAACCGCAAGGGAAGTAAAGCAATTCAGGAGGTTTCAACATGGAAAATCGATATGAACTAAACAAACAACTGGCTCAGATGCTCAAGGGCGGGGTGATTATGGACGTGACCACCCCGGAACAGGCCAGGATTGCCGAGGAGGCAGGCGCCTGCGCGGTGATGGCCCTGGAGCGCATTCCGGCCGATATTCGGGCCGCGGGCGGGGTGTCCCGGATGAGCGATCCTCAAATGATCCGGGGCATTCAGGAGGCGGTCTCCATCCCGGTGATGGCCAAATGCCGGATTGGCCACTTTGTGGAGGCGCAAATTTTGGAGGCTATTGAGATCGACTACATCGACGAGAGCGAGGTGCTCACTCCGGCCGACGATGTGTACCATATCAACAAACGGGCCTTTAAGGTGCCCTTTGTGTGCGGCGCCAAGGATTTGGGGGAGGCCCTGCGGCGGATTAACGAAGGCGCCTCCATGATCCGCACCAAGGGCGAGCCCGGCACAGGGGATATTGTGCAGGCCGTGCGGCACATGCGCATGATGAACAGCGCCATTGCGAAAATTAAAGGCATGCGCGAGGACGAGCTGTTTGAGGAGGCCAAGCGGCTTCAGGTGCCCTACGAGCTGGTGCAATATGTCCATGAGAACGGCAGGTTGCCGGTGGTGAATTTTGCCGCGGGCGGTGTGGCCACCCCGGCCGACGCGGCGCTCATGATGCAGCTGGGGGCGGAAGGCGTATTTGTGGGCTCGGGCATTTTTAAGTCGGGCAATCCTCAAAAACGCGCCAGCGCCATTGTGCAGGCGGTTACCAACTATCGGGACGCAAAATTGATCGCCGGGCTTTCCGCCGGTCTGGGCGAGGCCATGGTGGGCATCAACGAGCAGGAAATTCAAATTCTGATGGCGGAAAGAGGAAAATAATGAAGATTGGGATTTTGGCGGTTCAGGGCGCCTTTGCCGAACATGCGGCTGTGCTGGAGCGGCTGGATGTGCCCTGCAAGGAAATCCGCCAGCGCGGGGATTTGGAGGAACCCTTGGATGGGCTGATTTTGCCCGGCGGCGAAAGCACGGTGCAGGGCAAGCTGCTGCGCGCGTTGGGGCTGTTCGAGCCCATGCGCGAAATGATTCAATCCGGCCTTCCGGTGTTGGCCACCTGCGCGGGCATGATTTTGCTGGCCGGGGAGATCGATGGACAGGGCACGCGTTATTTTGCCACCATGCCCATGACCGTGCGCCGCAACGCCTACGGCCGGCAACTGGGCAGCTTTCATGTGGAAGCGGAATTTGCGGATGCCGGAAAAATCCCCATGACCTTTATTCGGGCGCCCTATGTCACCCGGGTGGGGGAAGGCGCTTTGACATTGGCCAAGGTGGACGGCCATGTGGTGGCGGTGCGGTTCAAAAATCAGGTGGCGCTGTCCTTTCATCCGGAATTGGACGGTGATCTGCGGTTGCACCGGCGGTTTGTAAGCATGTGCCGGGAAAGAACAGCTCAAGCGGAGCGCCAGGCTGTGCGCTGAGTTACAAGGAAAAACGATCGGGGTCATTTCTCGCGATGGATGGAGGCATCCATTGCCTGGCTCCAAAGCCGGAATTCGTGGAAAAAGGGAAAGCGAAGGCCCATGGGTTGAGCGGCCCGGCCCTCGCCGGTCTTGAGATATTTTTTCCAGACCACCCCGCACAGGAACAACAGGGCCGGATAGATGAGGTGGCGGGCGGAAAAAAGCGCCAGCAGTGGACCGCCGCCGTTGATCAGAATTGTGAATGGCAAAAACAGGTATCCAATGGCCGCCAGGAGCGCCGCCCACTGAACAAAGGCGCCGCTCCTTCGCTTTGCGAACCAGAGCAGGCATAAGATGCCGCCGGCCAGCAGACTGAGTTCCATGAGGGGCATGCCCGAGGAAAGGTAGAATTTAAAGATTTCCCAGGGCTGCGGTATGGTTTCGTCGGTCAACAGCGAAATAAAGCCCGGAATCTCCAAAATGGCCGGAAGGATCAGGCGCACGCCGATCAATGCCGCACACAAGCCGGCCATCGCGTTCAACAGGTGTTGGTATGATTTCATAGCGCTCCCTCTTTGCGGTCGGTATAGCGATTCAGCCCAGGAAACAGGACGGTTTTATTGTACGGTCTTCGGCATGTGGTGTCAAGGAATTTGAACGCGCAGGACCGGGGCTCGCTTTCATCCTCTCCCTTGCAAATGGCGGAGGGATGCAGTATACTAAATTTATCCATTGGAAACCGCTTTCATCAAAGATAAAGGAGCGTTTCGAATATGAGCATCGTACATAATCCCTTCGGAAAGCTGCCCGGCGGCGAGACGGCCACCTTGTATACCCTGACCAACGCCCGGGGCGAATCGGTGTCCATCACCAATTACGGCGGCATCATCACCGCGATCCGGGTTATGGACCGGGCGGGCCAGCTGGCGGATGTGGTTTTGGGCTGCGACTCGGTGGAAAAGTATGTGCCCAACAACGGCTATTTGGGCGCGCTCATTGGACGGGTGGGCAACCGCATCAACCGCGGCCAATGCACCCTCAATGGCCAGAAACTTCAGCTGGCCGCCAATTCCAACGGACACCATCTGCATGGCGGGAATGTGGGCTTTGACCAAAAGCTCTGGGCCGCCCAAACCCAAGCGGGCGAGGGCTATGACCAGTTGACTTTGACCACCTTCAGCCCGGACGGCGAGGAGCATTATCCCGGCAATCTGGAGGTCAAGGTCACCTATCGCTGGAACGACCGGAGCGAATTGTCCATCCATTATCAGGCCCAGTCGGATCAGGACACCCTGTGCAACCTCACCAACCACAGCTATTTCAACCTCAGGGGCGAGGGCAGCGGCCTGGTGAACGATCACAGGATCCAGATCAACGCCGACCGGTTCACCGTGGTGGACAAGGATTGCATCCCCACCGGCGAGCTTAGGCCGGTGGACGGCACGCCCTTTGACCTGAGAAAGCCCAAGCGCATTCAGGACGGATTGGATCAGTTGGAAACGGACGAGCAGCTGGGCTTTGGCGGGGGATATGACCATAACTTTGCCTTGAATGGCAGCGGAATGCGCCGGGTAGCCGCGGTGTGCGAGCCCGAGAGCGGCCGCAGGATGGAGGTCTACACCGACATGCCGGGCGTTCAGTTCTATGGCGGCAATATGCTGGACGGCACCATGCAGGGCAAGAGCGGCCATGGCTATATGCCGAGGGAAGGGCTTTGCCTGGAGACGCAGTTCTATCCGGATTCCATAAACCACCCCAATTTCCCGGACAGCGTGCTGCGCGCCGGGGCCAAATATGATTACACCACGGTGTACGCCTTTTCGGCGGAATAAAAAACAGCGATTCCGGCGGCGCGATGGGTTTATAGCCTTCGCGCCCCTGGTTTATCGGGGGAATTTAAGATGGACGTGGATGTTCGCGGCCAGCGCTTTGAATTTTCGGATCAAATCCGGGACGATGAGCGGTTGAGGCCGGGCTTTAACGCGCTGACGCGCGAGACCTATGGATTTGACTTTGAAGCGTGGTATCAGAACGGCAACTGGGGCGACAGGTATCAGCCCCATGTGCTGGCCAAGGATGGCAAGGTGGTGGCCAATGTTTCGCTGAACCGGATGGAGGTCGTGCTGGAGGGCAGGCGGGTGGCCCTGGCCCAGATCGGCACGGTCATGACCGCCCCTGCCTTCCGCCATCAGGGCCTGAGCGCCTATCTGATGGGACGGGTGCTGGAGGCCGTTCGCCGGGAGGAACGGCCGGTATTCCTGTTTGCCAACGACAGCGTGCTGGATTTTTATCCAAAGTTCGGCTTTGTCCGGGGAACGGAAACCCAGTGTGTGATCCCGCTGCGGCAGGGCGGCCAAAGCCGCTTCAGGCGGTTGGACATGGACCGGGAAGAGAACCGGGCGCGGGTGCTCAGCCTCTATGGGGCGGGCCAGCCCTTTTCCGCCCTCTATGAGGTGGACAATCCCGGGCTCATGATGTTCTATCTGGAAAGCTTCATGAAAGACTGTGTGTATGAGCTGGAGTGCGGAGCGCTGGCGGTGGCCGAACGGGAAGGCGATGGGCTCTTGCTGCACGCGGTGCTGAACAACGGGCATGTGGATCTGTTTGAAGCCGCGCGTCAGGTTGCGGATGCGAATACGCGCCGGGTGTGTCTGGGCTTTTCGCCCAAGGACCGGACGGGCTTTCAACAAGAGCCCTTTAAGGAGGAAGACAGCACCCTGTTTTGGCTGGACGGGAAAAAGCCCCAGGGATTTGAAGGACTCAGAATCCCGCAGCTCTCCCATGCGTAGGCAGGATAATAAGACGGGGCCGGATTATATCCGGCCCCTCAGACCGTTGACAAACCTATTTTTCCCGTTTGGGGATGCATGAAGGGGCCGCAGCCCCTTCATATTTAATCCGCAGAACCGGCTTTGCCGGTTCGAGGAGCGGCCCAAGTGGCCGCTTCCTCTATCAT
>DVJW01000224.1 GCA_018716505.1 Candidatus Faecaligallichristensenella faecipullorum
GGACGAGGGAGCGCAAAGCGCGACTAGCGGTTGCCGGTTCCGAAGGATACCGGCCCGCGTACCCGCGACGGCCCACGGGCCGGGGCGGGCGAAGATGGGATTCGGAATCCCCCCTGGGCCCTCCAAGAAAAGAGCCTCCCCGACAGGGGAATTTCGCTTCCCTTTGTCAAAGGGATCCCCCCTTCGCCCTTGGCCCATCCATAAAATTACGCCTTATCCAATTCCTCCGCCGTAACTTCCGCTCCGTCGGAAAGGCGCCATAGGGTGTGACCGGTGATCCGGTCGCCCTCGGTTTTTATGGCCACCAGCAGGCCGTCCAACGTCACATAGCCGGGCAGCGCCTCCTCCCCCAGGGTGCATTGGGGCGGGCAGAGCGCTTCTTCCAGCTCGCTCATGGAATCAAAGCTCAACAGGGTTTGGCGATCCACCGGTATGACGCCGGCGCTTCGGATGAACTCGCCCTCGGTGTTGTAATAGGCGTAGCCGGTCACCGTGTCTTCGCTGGAAAAGACCAATTGAACGCTGTCCGACCGGTAGATTTGAAGCCCGCCCCGATCCTCTTTGGCGTCCTGGTCAAACATGGCGCTGACCTCGCTCAGCGGTTTGCCCACCAGAGAGGAGATGCTCTCCTGGCATCCGGTCAACAAAAGACAGGCCAACAGCAAAAGAGCCGCCAGCGGTTTCTTGATTCTTTTTGCGCTCATCATGCGATTACACCGCCTGGGGCGTCAGGCGGGCGCACTGCCCGGCGGGCACGCAGGCCTCGCCCACACCCTCCAGCCAGACCCAAACGTCCACGGCCGAGGGGTTGAAGGCCACGTCGCCCTGGACCGTCCATTTGAGGGCGTCATAGGCGTCCATATAGTCGAAAATCTCGATATTGGAGGCATACCACACATCTTCATGGCCGCTGAGCCGCTCAAGCTGATCGCGGATAACCGCCCAATCGTCCCGCTGGTCGAACTCAAAGGAATGGCCCCAAACCGAGAGCAGCCAGGGCTGTATCCCCGAGAACCCGGAAAGGAAGGGTTGAATCAGCTTTTCCAGATCCCAATGGTGGCAGCTGCACTGCCAGGCCAGCGCCTCCCTGGGCAGGGAAAAATCGCCGGTGGTCTCCACCACCCGGCAGAACCGCACCCCGCAGAGTTTCAAAAGCTCGATGATCCGCGCGTCATACGAGCCGCCCGGATAGGCCATGCCGCGCACCGGATAGCCGGCCAGCCTTTCCAGCGCCGCTTTATCCTCGATCACCTGGCAGAGGGCCTGGGCGTTGTCCAGCATGGTCAGCGAAGGGTGGGAAACCGTGTGCAGCGCCACTTCAAAGCCCTCATACAGGGATTTGAACTCCGCTTCACTCACATGGTCGTGCTCCACCCGCTTGCCCTCGCGGATGATGTGATCCTTTTGCCCCAAGTGGCCGCTGTTGACGTTAAAGGTGGCCTTGAGGCCCAGCCGGCGCAACATTTGAATAAAGGGAATATCCTGGGTAACGCAGTCGTCATAGGACAGGGTGAACGCCTTTTTGCGCCCGCCCGGAAAGCGCATCGCGTGTTGAAGGTTCATGTTGACCATCCTCTCCAGATATGAAAAAATTTATCCAAGGTTCAGTATATCATTTTTTTTCCGGAATGAACAGCATAAAACGGGCCGCCGCGGATGGAAGGGCGGCAGCCCGTCTAGAGCGCTATTCAGTGACCCAATCCTGGAGGATCCCGCTCAGTTCGCCAAAGGGAATGGTTATCTTGGGGCTGCCGATGGCGTAGGGCCCCAGCTGATACTGCTGGAATTGTAAAGTCAATCCCTCGTCCGACAGGCTGAAAGTCTCAAAGGCCCCCTCCTGGTTCAGCCCCTGTTCAAACCACTCGGCGTCCAATTCGTTAAAGGCCGCCTCGCCCATCTGATTCTTCAGGGCGATCCGGGCCTGTTCACGCAAAGTGGGCAGATAGTCGCCCTGAAACAGGTCGCTCAGGCTCAACTTCCGGTCGTTTTGCACATCAAAATTCAGCGAAACATACTGGGCCGTGGGATGAGCCGCGCCCATGGGGAAGCTGGAGGCCTCAAACACATAGCTCACATAGCGCTCGCCCAACCGGCTTTCGGTATAGTTTAGGGTGAAGTAGCTCATGGGCTCCACGCCGCTGTCCAGAAGCTGCTTGATGAGCTCTTCGTCGCAGTCGCCCGCCAGCTCCTCCATTTGGTCCCGGAAGGTTTGAATCAGCTCGCTCAGCGCCCGGTTGAGCGTTTCGTCCGGGGTGGTGGGATAGTGCAAGACCGACTGAAGGCAACCGTCGTTGCAGGTCTCGCTCATTTCTTCGCCGAAGGGCTGCGCCAGGGCGCAGGGGGCGGTGAGCGCCAGCATGCAGAGCAGCGCGCACACGAATTTTTTCATGAATACAGCCTCCTTTACCACGCAAATTCTTCTTACTCTAAGCTATACGCGCCTTTGCGGGCCGGTATACCCTTGAAAAAAAATACCGCACAGGGTACAATACTCGTATTCAATTTGAAATGGGGGATGCGCGTGAAATCCAATATTGTGCTCATCGGCATGCCGGGCTGCGGCAAGAGCACGGCCGGGGTTTTGCTGGCCAAGGTGCTGGGCAAGGATTTTATGGATACCGATGTGGTGATGCAGGCCAGGGAGGGCCGGTTTTTGCAGCAGATTTTGGACGGCGAGGGCATCGACGCGTTTTTGGACCGGGAATGCCGGGCGGTGCTCTCGATTCAGGCGAAAAACACCGTGATCGCCACCGGAGGCAGCGTGGTCTACCGGGCGCGCGCCATGGAACACCTGAAGAAAGACGGCCTCATCGTGTACATCCGCCTGCCCTACGAGGAGATTGTCGCGCGCATCCATAATCTGTCCAGCCGGGGCGTGGCGCTCAGGCCTGGGGAGACCCTCGAGGATGAATACACGCGCCGTTGCCCGCTGTATGAACAATATGCCGAGCTGATTTTGGATGGGGGCAAGACCACTTTGGAGCAGAGCGTGGACAGGTTGCGGCTGCTCATCAAGGACGCGGGGTATTGACGGATGTTTTGGGTGGGCCTCTTTTTACAGATTGTATGCGAACATAAAATGGAAATCAGGGAAAAGTCATCAGAATGTACACGGAGGGTAATCTCATTTCGGAAATCTTGAAGGGACAGTGGTTTTATGTTAGAATAAATAGGTCGAGATAGGGGTTCCGGTTACAAGAGAAGGGAGAAAATTTCCATGAAAAAGTTTGTGTCCCTTGTATTGGCGCTCATGTTGGCTTTGTTCATCTGCATTCCCGCTTGGGCTTCACGGGAGGAGAATTCCATCGTCTACAATCTGGGCACCGAGCCGCCGCAGATGTACAGCATAAAAGTTACCGACATAACCGGCTTTCAGTTGATTCGCCATCTGTATACCGGACTTCTGGAACTGAATCAAGACGATATGCCTGTGCCCGGGGTGGCCGAGAGCTATACCGTGTCCGAGGACGGGTTGGTCTATACCTTTAAGCTCAGGGACGACGCCAAATGGTGGGACGGAGTCCCGGTCACAGCCCATGATTTTTACTATGCCTGGACCGAGCTTTTGAACCCTCAAAACGCCTGCAATTACGCGCAGATGGCGTATTGCATCAAAAACGCCGAGGCCTATTTCAAGGGCCAGGCCCAAAAGGAAGATCTGGGCCTGAAGGTGGTGGATGAGCTGACCTTTGAGGTAACGCTGGAATATCCGGTGGCCTATTTCCCCTACTTGGCGGCCTTCGGGGTGTTCATGCCCCAGCGGCAGGACGTTGTGGAACAGTATGGCGAGGCCTATGGCACCGACGCCGGCAAGATCATGGGCAACGGCGCCTATAAGATCACCGAATGGCAGCATGAGGACCACATCACCATGGTCAAAAACGACCAGTATTTTGACCAGGACAACATTGCCATCGACAAACTGGTGGCCAGGATCGTAAAGGACAACAACACCGCATACGCCATGTTTGAAACCGGGGAGCTGGACATCGTCAACCTGACCGGAACCACCAGCCTGCTGGCCGAGCAGAGCGGCTATGAGGTGCTTCAGTATTCCGATGGCTCCACCTATTATTTGCAGATGAACTGCGAAGAGGGCCCCACGGCCAACCTCAATATCCGCAAGGCCCTGGGCCTGTCCATCAACCGCGAATCCTTTGTGAACAATATCCTGCGCGACCACAGCCAGCCCGCCCTCACCTTTACCAACGTGGATATCAAGGACAACGAGGGCAAGTCCTTCTCGGAAAACATCACTGTGGACTATCAGGACGCGGATATCGAAAAGGCCCGGGAATATTGGAACAAAGGACTGGAAGAACTGGGCATGACCGCTGAGGAGGCGGCCCAGGCCATCACTTTGGTCGCCGACGACAGCGACCTGGCCAAGGAGGACGCCGCGGCGTTCCAGGAATATTGGAAGGCCGCGCTGGGCGTGGAGATTCCGGTGGAAAATATGCCGGTCAAATCCCGGGTGCAGCGCATGCAGGACAGGGAATACAGCGTGGTTTCCACCGGATGGGGCCCGGATTACGCCGACCCGGCCACCTTCCTGGAGGTTATGCTCAGCGACAGCGGAAACAATTACAGCGGCTGGTCCAATGAAAGATATGACGAGCTGGTAAACGGCGCAAAAATCGAGACCGACCTGAACAAGCGCATGGATATGCTCATCGAGGCCGAGAATATCCTGATTTCCGAGATGCCCATTGTTCCGCTGTATTTCCGCATGTGCGATTATACGGTGGCCGATGGCCTTCAGGGCGTACACCGTTCGGCGTTTCAGGATTATTGCTTTAAATGGGCCAGCTGGGCCGAGTAACGATGTATAGAACCCCGAATAAGGGGGCTGTGGGTGCTGCCCATGGCCCCCTTCGCTGTGTTGGATGATCCAAAGGGAGGGAAAACTGCCGTGCGGATGGCGCGCTATATCGTCAAAAGGCTTCTGTACGCGCTGCTCACCCTGTTTGCGCTGGTATTGGTCACCTTTTTCCTGATGCACCTCATGCCCGGCGATCCCTTTGTGGGCGAGAAGGCGCGGGCCCCGGAGATTATCGCCGCGGCCCACGCAAAATATGGGCTGGATAAGCCGGTTTGGCAGCAGTTTTTGATCTACACCGGCAATATCCTGCGGGGCGATTTCGGGGAATCCCTGTATTACACCGGCCGGAACGTGATGGATATTATTTTGGAAGCCTTTCCCTATTCCTTTGAACTGGGCCTGCGCGCCCTGATCTTCGCGGTCACCGGCGGGCTGCTGTTGGGCGTCTTCGCGGCGCTCAAGCGGGGCACAAAATGGGATCGGGGGGCCATGGCCCTGGCCATATTGGGCATATCGGTGCCCAGCTTTATCATTGGCTATCTTTTGCAGTACGGGATCAGCATCCGCCTGACCGGCCTGTTCAAGGAATGGTTTGATCTGCCCAGAAGCTGGACGCTGTTGCCGGTGGCCGGATGGGAGGGCGAGGCCCATAAGGTATTGCCCGCCTTTGCCCTGGGCATGGGCGCGCTGGCCGCCATATCCCGGCTGATGCGCGCTTCGATGATCGAGGTGAGCGGTCAGGATTACATCGCGGCCGCCAGAGCCAAGGGCCTTTCCACCCGCCAGATTGTGCTGCGCCACATGGTGCGCAACGCGCTGCTTCCGGTGATTACGGTGTTGGGCCCCATGGCCGCCTCGATTTTAACCGGCGCCTTTGTGGTGGAAAACATCTTTGCCGTGCCCGGGCTGGGCAAGTTTTTCGTGATTTCGGTTCAAAACCTGGATTATCCGATGATTACCGGAACCACTCTGTTTTACGGGGCGTTTCTGGTGGCCGCCACCACCTTGGTGGATCTGGCCTACGGCCTGATTGACCCCAGGATCCGTCTGAAGTAGGGAGGCGATGGCCATGCATATGGAGCCCGGCATGTTTGAATGGGTGGGGCCGGATGTTCAGGCCGGCCAGCCCATGGATTGCCCCCCGATTTCCGAGGGGCGGGCGGCGTTTAAAAGACTCAGGGAGAACAAATTGGCCATGGTATGCCTGATCTTCCTTGCGCTGATGGTCTTCCTGTCCGTGGTGTGCCCGATGATATCGGGCTATTCCATGTCCGAACAGCATCAGGATCACGGGCTGATGCCCATGGGTTATACCCATACCGAGACAGTGGACGGAAAGACGGTCCGCCATACCCATCTGTGGGGCACCGACAAATTTGGCAGGGATTTGTTTACCCGGGTCTGGATGGGCGCACGCATTTCCCTGTTTATCGCCCTGGCGGCCGCGGCCATCAACCTGGTTTTGGGCGCGCTGTACGGCGGGGTGGCCGGCTATTGCGGGGGCAAGGTGGATCAGGGCATGATGCGCCTGTTGGAGATCGTCGGGGGCATTCCCTATATGATGGTGGCCATTTTGCTGCTCACGGTGATGAGCCCAGGCATCGGGGCCATTGTGCTGGCCTACGCGGCCACCGGATGGATGAGCATGGCGCGCCTGGTGCGCGGCCAGGTGCTCCGCCTCAAAGAGAGCGAATATGTGCTGGCCGCCCGGGCCATGGGCGCCCGGGGGAAATGGATATTGTTTCGCCATCTCTTGCCCAACTGCCTTCCGGTGATGCTGGTCAACATGACCTTGACCATCCCGGACGCCATCTTTGCCGAGGCCTTTCTTTCCTATTTGGGGCTGGGCGTGCCCATTCCCATGGCCTCATGGGGCACTCTGCTCAGCGACGGCGCGGCCTACTTCAGAACTTCGCCCCATCTGTTGTTTTTGCCGGCGCTCTTGATGGTGCTGACCATGCTGGCCTTGAATCTGTTGGGCGACGCCTTGGGCGAGGTGTTGGATCCGCGCATGAAAGGGTAGGGGAATGCGTATGCGGCACAGAGCGCTGCTTTCGGTAAACGATCTGGAGGTCTCCTTTTCGACCCGCGCAGGCCAGGTAAGGGCGGTGCGCGGGGTGAGCTTTGAAATCGAGGCGGGCGAGGCGCTGGCCTTGGTGGGCGAGAGCGGGTGCGGCAAGAGCGCCACCGCCAGGGCCATCATGCGGCTCACCCCCTGCCCGCCGGCCCAAGTGCGCGGGAGCATTTGCCTGGGCGAAACCGACCTGATGGCCCTGAGCGAACGGCAGATGCAATCCGTCCGGGGGCGGGAGATGGGCATGATCTTCCAGGATCCCATGACCGCTCTGGATCCCACCATGCCCATCGGCCGGCAGATTGCGGAGGGCATGGTAAAACACTTAAAAATTCCCCGCGGGGAGGCCAAAGCCCGCGCGGTGGAATTGCTGAGGCGGGTTCAATTGCCCGACCCCGAACGCCGGGCCGGTCAGTATCCCTTCGAGCTTTCCGGGGGCATGTGCCAGCGGGTGGTGATCGCCATGGCCATGGCCTGCGCCCCCAGGCTGCTCATCGCGGACGAGCCCACCACCGCCCTGGATGTGACCATTCAGGCTCAGATCCTTGAGATCATGCGCGCCATTCGGGATCAAAGCCAGACCGCCATTCTGCTGATTGCCCACGACTTGGGGGTGGTGGCCGGGTTGGCCCAGCGCGTCGCGGTCATGTACGCGGGCGAGGTGGTGGAGTCCGGAAAGGCGGAGGATATTTTTTATCATCCCCGGCACCCCTACACCTGGGGCCTGCTGAACTGCATCCCGCGCCTGGATGAGGAGGGCGGCCGGACCTTGGCCTCGATTCCGGGCGCGCCCCCGGATTTGACCCGGCCCATTTCCGGCTGCGCCTTTGCGGGCCGGTGCGAATACTGCATGCGCATCTGCCGGAGCTTTCGCCCGGAACAAACGGATTTGGGAAATGGACATACCGTCCGGTGCCATTTGCTGCACCCGGACGCGCCCAAAATCCTGGGAAGGGGCGGGGAAGCCTGAGGGGCCTCAGCGTGTCGAAAAAGTCGACACGCTGTCATGAAAATGAATTTTTCATTTTCATGAATTGCATCATTTTCTTGCTGCCTTTGGCAGCGGCCAGAAAATGATATCGGAAGCGGCCACTTGGGCCGCTCCTCAAACCGGCAAAGCCGGTCCTGCGGATTTCGAAGGCCGCGCTTAGCGCGGCTGGAGGTTCGCAAACGTTGTTTGCGAACCGAAACCCCGGCTCGGCGTAGGCCGAGGCCGGGGCGAAGATATAAAGGGGCTGCGGCCCCTTCATGCATCCCCAAGGAGATAATTAAGGTTTTTTGACACCCTGAGGGGCCTGGCGGCCCCTTTTTTGTTTGCCCGCGCGGGGCGATGAGAGGAAGCGGCCATGGGTCCGGCCCTGGAAAATTTTGTGAATTTCGGCCCGGCGAGGGGGGATTTTGGGAAAATTGAAGTTCCTCAGGAGTTTGGAAGATTGTCACACTGGCGTCACAAAGCCGCATTGACGGCCGAATGCTTCAGGAGTATACTTTTAAATAGCAAATTTTGACCGGTTGGTTAGCTCGGAGGAAAGGCCTAATGTTGGAAAGGTATAGCGTCAGAAAGCCGTACACCGTGGTGGTGGCGGTGGTATTGGTGTTGGTATTGGGCGTCATTTCGTTCATGAACATGACCACGGATCTGCTGCCAAAGATGGATTTGCACTACGTTCTGATTGTCACCAGCTATGTGGGCGCCAGTCCGGAAGAGGTGGAGACCACGGTCAGCAAGCCCCTGGAATCCACCATGGCCACGGTGAGCAACGTCAAGGGGATCGACTCGGTCTCCAGCGAAAATTCCTCCATGGTCATCCTGGAGTTCAACGAGGGAGCCAACATGGATACCGCGCTGATCGAGATGAACAACAAACTCAATCAGGTGGCCGCCTCCTGGGACGATTCGGTGGGGTCGCCGGTCATGATGCAGATCAACCCGGATATGATGCCCATCATGGTGGCGGCGGTGGACGCCGAGGGCCAGGACAAGGCCGGGCTTTCCCAACTGGTCAATGAGGAGGTCATCCCCAAGCTGGAAAGCCTGGACGGGGTGGCCTCTGCCTCGGCGTCCGGCCTGATGGAGGAAGAAATTCACGTTACCATAAGCCAGAACAAGATTGACGTTCTGAACAGCATCATCCTGGAGGAGCTGGACAGCGAACTGGCCGAGGCGGAAAAGAAGTTGGACGAAGGGGAAGCCCAGCTGCGCAAGGCCAAAAACCAGCTGGCCCGGGAGATTAAAAAGGGTCAAAACCAGGTCAACGACGGCCTCAAAAAAATAGAACAGGCCAAAGAGCAGCTGGGCGATGTCAACCTTGAGGAGGCCAAGGCTCAGATTGAACAGCAGATTCAGGAGCTCACTTCTCAGATCGAACAGGCCAAGGCCACCGAGCAGCAGCTTACCCAGCAGCAGCAAGCCCTGCTTTCCAAGGGCGAAGGGCTGAGCCAGCAGGAAATCGAGCGTCTGGTTGCGCTTCAAGGGCAGATTCAAACCCTTCAGTCCGAACGGGAGAGCGCCGCGGCCGAACTGGAAACTGTGAACGCGTCCATTCAGCAGGCGGAGCAACAGCAAAACCAGGAGAGCGCCGAAGTGACCGAGGCGCGCAAACAGCTCAGCGACCGCCAGGCCGAGCTGATCGCCATCCAGAAAAAGATCGACGAGCTGGAAAGCTATTGCCAGGATCTGAAGGGCGGGCTGCTTTCCGAGGAGGAGAAGCATCAGCTTCAGCAGGCGCAAAATGATTTGGATTCGGTCAAGCAGACCCTTGAGACCCTTTCGGCCGAGCAGCCCGCGGCCGAAGAGGCGGTTACCCAGGCGCAAAGCGAGCGGGACAGCCGCGCGGGCCAGGTTTCCGGCCTGAAAGGGGAAGTCCAGGCGCTGGAAAATGAAAGACAGCAGATGATCGAGGCCGACCCCAACGCCGATACCTCGGAAATTGACGGAAGGATCGAGGGTAAGAAGGGCGAGCTGTCCACGGCTGAGGGCGAGCTTCAAAAGGCCGAGCAGGCGCTGAGCGACGCCCAGGGCAAACTGACAGAACTGAACAATCAGATCCAAACGGCCCAGACCCAACAGGCCGGTTTGGAGGAAACCATCAAGACGCTCACCGGGAAGCAGAGCGTTTCCGAGGAAAATCAGGCCAAGCTGGACGCGGCACAGGCCCAGCTGGAAACCCTGAACACCCAAAAGGGCGAGGCCCAGCAGGCGGTGGATGAGGCCCAGGCCGCCCTGGATCAGCTGCTTAACGGCGATTCGGGCGAAAGCGGGGCGGATCTGGAGGCGCTCAGGGCTCAAAAGGCTCAATTGGAAAGCAAAATCGCCGAGTGCGACGGGCAGATGCCCGCGCTGCAATCCGAACTGGATGCGCTCAATCAAAAGTTGGGCGATATGACCGCCGAAGAAGCCGGACAGCTTCAGGCCATCAATGCCCAGCTCGCCCAGGTCAGCCAGGGGCGGGCCCAGATGGAGGCCGGGCTCACAGCCTTAAACGAAAGCGCGGCCCAGGTGGAACAGGGGCTTCAGCTCTACGAGCAGGAAGACCAGCTGAAAGCGGCCAGGAAGGAGCTCAAAAATGGCCTGTCCAGCGGAAACAAGAAAATTGCGGACGCCCAAAAGGAGCTGGGCGAGGCGCGCAAGGAATTCAACGAAAAGCGCGAGGAGGCCTTTAAAGAGGCCAAGCTGGACGGCGTGATTACCGTGGAAATGATTTCCTCCATGCTGCCCGCCCAAAACTTCAGCATGCCCGCGGGCTATATCAAGGAGGACGGCCAGCAGTATCTGGTCAAGGTGGGCGATAAGATCACCCAGATGCAGGAGCTCAAAGATCTGCTGCTGTTTACCATGGATCTGGAAAACCTGAAGGAGGTTCGGCTGAACGACGTGGCCACCGTTGAACTTACGGACAACAACGCGGATATGTACGCAAAGATCAACGGAAACGACGGCATCATCCTGTCCATCCAAAAACAGAGCACCGCCTCCACCGCCGAGGTCTGCGACGCGGTTAAGGCCCGCTTTGAGGAGCTGCAGGGGGAGATCGATGGGCTGCATTTGACCCCCCTGATGGATCAGGGCATCTACATCGACATGGTCGTGGATTCGGTGCTGGAGAACCTGCTGTACGGCGGCCTGCTGGCCATTTTGATCCTGGCCATCTTCATGTTTGACATCAAGCCCACCATTGTGGTGGCCTGCTCCATTCCCATCAGCGTGGTGGCCGCGGTGGTGCTGATGTACTTCAGCGGAGTTACCCTGAACGTGATTTCCCTGTCCGGCCTTGCCTTGGGCGTGGGCATGCTGGTGGATAACTCCATTGTGGTCATTGAAAACATCTACCGGCTGAGAAGCGAGGGCGTGCCGCCCAGGCGCGCCGCAGTCATGGGCGCGGGCCAGGTGGCCGGGGCCATCATCTCCTCCACCTTGACCACGGTGTGCGTGTTCCTGCCCATCGTGTTTGTGGAGGGCATTTCCCGCCAGCTGTTTACCGATATGGGCTTGACCATCGCCTATTCGCTGCTGGCCAGCTTGATTGTGGCCCTGACCCTGGTGCCTTCCATGTGCGCCACGGTGATGAAAAAGTCCGGGGAAAAGCCCCATCGCATCTTTGACGCCTTCCAGCGCGGCTATGGCCGGTTGCTCAGGGGAAGCCTCAGGATCAAGCCGCTGGTGTTGCTGTTGGCGCTGGCCATTCTGGTGTGGAGCGTCTATCAGGTATCGGATATGGGCACCATCTTCATGCCTGAGGTGGATGGCACCCAGATGAGCGTGACCCTGACCATGCCCGAGGGCGCCAGGACCGACGATCTGACCCCCATGGCGGATGAACTGATGGCCCGGCTGCTGGAGGTGGACGACGTGGAGACCGTGGGCGCTTTCAGCGGCTCCGCGGGGCTCAGCACGGGCAGCGCGTCGAGCCAGAGCGCCTCCTTCTATATCAAGTTGCGCGAGGATAAGACCCATACCAACGCCGAATTGGCCCAGCAGATTCAGGATCAAACCGCGGATATGGATTGCGAGATCAGCGTATCCGCCAGCAATATGGATATGTCCGCGCTCATGGGTTCCGGGGTGAGCATCGTCATCAAGGGCGAGGACACCGACCAGCTGCAGGCCATCGCCCAGGAGGCCGCCGCCAGGCTGAGCGAGGTGGAGGGCATTCAGGATGTCTCCGACGGACTGGAGGAGACCGTGCCCGAGCTTCGGATTTCCGTGGACAAAGAGGCGGCCATCCGCGAGGGTTTGACCGTGGCCCAGGTGTATCAGTTCATTGCCCAGACCGTTTCCGACGGCTATGAGGCCACCAGCCTGACCCTGGAAAACCAGGATTATCCCACCATCGTCATCGACGGGGACAATCAGTCTTTGACCCGGCAGGATATTGCGGACCTGTATATCGACGTGGAAAAGGCCGACGAAACCGTTCAGGTGCGGGTGGGCGATATCGCCGATGTGAGTTTGGCCGACGGCCTGTCTTCCATCTCCCGCGAAGATCAGCAGCGCACCCTGACCGTGAGCGCCGGGGTGGATTCAGACCACAACATCGGCCTGGTGAGCCGGGATGTGGAAGCGGCGCTTCAGGATATGGAGCTGCCCCAGGGCTATTCCATGGAAATGGCCGGAGAGAACGAGACCATCAACGAGGCCTTGGGCGACCTGTTGCTGATGATCGCGGTGGCCATCCTGTTCATCTACCTGATTATGGTGGCCCAATTCCAGTCGCTGCTCTCGCCGTTTATCGTGCTGTTTACCATTCCCTTGGCCTTCACCGGCGGCCTGCTGGCATTGATCTTTGCGGATATGGAAATCAGCATTGTGGCCATGTTGGGCTTCCTGGTGCTGGCGGGCATTGTGGTGAACAACGGCATTGTGTTTGTGGACTGCGTAAATCAGCTTCGGTTGGAGGGCATGGAAAAGCGCGAAGCCCTGGTCAAGGCCGGCGAGACGCGCCTGCGCCCCATATTGATGACCGCGCTGACCACCATTTTGGGCATGTCCACCATGGCCATGGGCATCGGCGGTATGGGCGCGGAGATGATGCAGCCCATGGCGCTGGTGACCATCGGCGGCCTGAGCTACGCCACGTTGTTGACTTTGTTCGTGGTGCCCGCGCTGTACGATTTGACCAACCGGCATCCCATCAAGCGGCGGGAAATTGAGGCCGCCGACCGGCTGGACGACGAAATGGAAGGGGCGGAACAGCTGTAAGCCCAAGCAAAGGGTGCCGTTGCAATCCTGCAACGGCACCCTTCAGACCATTGACAAACCTATTTTCCCCGTTTGGGGATGCATGAAGGGGCCGCAGCCCCTTCATATTCAATCCGCAGCGGCGGCATGTACGCCGCGAGGAGCGGCCCAAGTGGCCGCTTCCTCTATCATTTTCCGGCCGTCACCGAAGG
>DVJW01000225.1 GCA_018716505.1 Candidatus Faecaligallichristensenella faecipullorum
AGAGCGAACAAAAGCGGGTTCGCGGCTTTTATGACGGAGATGGGGTCTATAAAGTGCGATTCATGCCCCGTTTTGAGGAGGAATACCGTTTTACCCTCTCCGGGAGCTTCCTGAATTCAGAACCCGCGGGGCGTTTTTGCGTCACGCCGCCCTCGGCCGGAAACCATGGGCCGGTGCATGTGGAAAAGGCGCATCATTTCGCCTATGAGGACGGCACGCCCCACTATTCCTTTGGCACCACCTGTTACGCCTGGGCCTTTCAGAGCGACGGACGCATCCAGCAAACCCTCAAGACCTTACAGGGCGGTCCCTTTAACAAGCTGCGCTTTTGCGTCTTTCCCAAGCACTATGACTACAACCTGAGCGAACCCCGCAGCTATCCCTATGAGGGCGAGCCCATGGACAGCTCGGTTCTGACCCCGGAAAATTTTTACCAATACACCGGAAAGCGCGAGGGCAACCATTTCGACTATTCCCGCTTTAACCCGGCCCACTTCCGCCATTTGGAACGCTGCATTCTGCGCCTGCGCGAGCAAAACATAGAGGCCGACCTCATCCTGCTGCATCCCTACGACCGCTGGGGATTCAGCCTGATGAGCCCGGATCAGGACGGCCTTTACTTCCGCTATGTGGTGTCCCGCTTCGCGGCCTATCGGAACGTGTGGTGGTCGCTGGCCAACGAATACGACCTGATGCCGCAAAAAAAGCTGGCGGATTGGGAGCGTCTGGCCCAAACCCTGTGTGAAGAAGATCCCTATGGCCATCTGCGGTCAATCCATAACTGCATCGAATTTTACGACCACACCCGGCCCTGGGTCACCCATGCCAGCATCCAGCGCCAGGACTTGTATCGAACCACCGAATATGTGGACGAGTGGCGGGCGCGCTTTGACAAACCCATCGTATGCGACGAGATTGCCTATGAGGGCAATATTCAGTTCGGCTGGGGCAACATCAGCGCCCAGGAGCTGGTGCGCAGATTTTGGGAGGCCACCCTGCGCGGAGGCTATGCGGGCCACGGGGAGACCTATCTGAGCCCGGATAACGTGCTGTGGTGGTCCCACGGGGGAACGCTTCATGGGGAAAGCCCGGCGCGCATTGCCTTTCTCCGCAAAATCGTGGAAGAACTGCCCGGGGTATACCTGAAGAAATGGCCCGGCATGTTCGACGAGACCTGCGCGGTATGGGATACGCCCCAGGCCCGGCCCGGGGTGGTTCAGCCTTATTACCTATTCTATTACGGCTTTACCCGCCCTTCCTTTCGGGATTTCCGCTTCGATGGCGGCACCCGCTTTAAGGCAGAGGTGATCGATACCTGGAACATGACCATACAGGACGCCGGGATACACAGCGGCCGGTTCCGGATTCCCCTGCCCGGCCGGGAATACATGGCGGTGCGCCTGCAAAAAATCTGATCCAATCGCAAAATCCGGCGCTGCCCCGGGCGTTTCGCCCCGGACAGCGCCGGTTCCTTTTGAAAACAGCGCCAGCGCTTTTTCGAAACGGCTTAGCCGAAGAAGGAGAAGGCCACGAAGATGGCCGACATCAGCGAAGCCACCAAGGAGACCACCGTGATTTGGGTGTTGATGGACGGGCCCGCGGTATCCTTGAAGGGGTCGCCCACGGTGTCGCCCACCACGGCCGCCTTATGGGCCTCCGAGCCCTTGCCGCCCTCATTGCCGGCCTCGATGTACTTCTTGGCATTGTCCCACAGGCCGCCCGCGTTGGACATAAACAGCGAGAGCAGCAGGCCGCTGACGATATTGCCCATCAGGAATCCGCCGATGGCCCTGGGGCCGCCGATGAAGCCCACCACCAAAGTGGCGATGATGGCCATCAAACCGGCGGGGATCAATTCGCGCAGCGCGCCGCTGGTGGCGATTTCAATACACCGGTCGTATTCCGGCTTGACCCCGGGCTTGCCTTCCCGCAGGCCACGGATTTCCCGGAACTGCCGGTGAATTTCAGCCACCATGCGCTGGGCGTTCTTGTCCACGCCCAAAATCAGCATGGCCGAGAACACCGCCGGGATGGCCGCGCCAATCAGCATTCCGAAGAACACCACCGGGTCCATCAGATCAAAGCCGGTAATCAGCGCCTTGCCGGCGGCCTCAAGGGCGGCGTTGGCCTCGGACATATAGGCGCCCAGCAGCGAGATCACGGTCAACCCGGCCGCGCCGATGGCAAAGCCCTTGGTAACGGCCTTGACCGTGTTGCCCGCGCTGTCCAGCTCGTCGGCCACCCGGATGGTCTCTTCGCCCAGCTCGCCCATTTCGGCCAGGCCCCGGGCATTGTCCACAATGGGGCCGTAGGCGTCGTTGGAAATAATCATGCCCACGATGGAGAGCATGCCCACTGCGGCCATGGCGATGCCGAACAGCGCGTATTCGGTGCCCATGGGCTCGCAGATCTTATAGGCGGCCAGGGCCGAGACCGCAATGCCGATCATGGCGGGCAAGGCCGAGATAAAGCCATAGGACACCCCGGAAAGCACGGTAAAGGCCGAGCCGGAGCGGGAGGCATGGGCCACCTTTTTCACGATGGATTTGCTGACATCGGTGAAATAGTCGGTGGTGATGCCGATCAAAACGCCCACCAGCAGGCCCACGGTGGAAGCGCCCCAGATCTGCCAGGAGAAGCCCGGAATGATGGCCGTGCACAGCGCGGTCAACACCAGGAACACCGCGGAGGTGACATAGGTGGAGGAATTCAGCGCCCTGGTGGGGGTGGAACCCGGGCCGATCTTGGCGGTGGCGATGCCGATGATGGAGGCGATCAGGCCCAGCGCCGCGTACATGAACACCATGGCGGTGTTGGCGTGGGTGGCCACGTCCAGGGTATTGGCAATGACCAATGCCGAGGTCATGGCGGCCACATTGGAGTCGAACAGGTCGGCGCCCATGCCGGCCACATCGCCCACGTTGTCGCCCACGTTGTCCGCGATGACGGCGGGATTGCGCGGGTCGTCCTCCGGGATGCCCAGCTCCACCTTGCCGGTCAGGTCGGCGCTGACATCGGCGGTCTTGGTAAAGATGCCGCCGCCGGCCTTGGCAAACAGCGCCAAAGAGCTGGCGCCGAAGGAGAAGCCCAGGGAAATGGTGGTATCCCCGAACAGCAGCAGGATGCCCGCCACACCGAACAGGCTGATGCCCACCACGGCCAGGCCCATCACCGCGCCGCCGCGGAAGCCGATCAGGAAGGCAGACTTGATATCCTTGCTGGCCGCCTCGGCACAGCGGCCGTTGGATGAGGTGGCCACGATGATGCCCATCTTGCCCGCGATGGCGGAAAATACGGTGCCCGCCCAATAGGCGATGAGCATGCACAGGTTTTTGGTTATATCGCCGCCCGACCAAACGGGCGAGGGCAAAAACAGAAAGAGCAGCACCGAGGCCGCGGCGGCGAACAGCGCCAACATCTTGTATTCCTTGCGCATAAAAGTATTCGCGCCGGCTTTAATCAGCCCGGAAACATCGCGGATGGTCTGATTTTTCACCGGTTGCCGCTTCACCCAAAGATGCAGATAAACGGCAAACACAATCGCGATGGCTACGGAGAAAAAGGAAATGCAGTAGACAACCGTCATAACACCGTTTGTATCCATGTCGACCCTCCATTCAAAAATCGTATGGGCATTTTACTCGGGTATACAATGATACGTTTTTCACCGCCCTTTCCCAATCTTCTCCGGACGACTGCAATCATGAAACAGTCCAGGCCGGGCTCAGCGAACGCCGGCAACCCCGAAAGAGCGGATGGAGATATGTTATAACTCGTGCATACGGCAAACAGCAGAGCGGATCCTTGATTCGTCCGCCTTGAATCCGGCCATGCCAACGCGGAGAAGAAGCCTTATGGACAAAAAAAAGCTTCACATCCGCGTGTGAAGCAAGTAAAACCGGTCGCTCCGGCAAGTTCAACTGTGCCAAGCCATCGATCAACCCTGATAAATAGAATATGAAACATATTCTATGACAGACTCCACCACTTATCAACGGTTGCGATTGTATTATATTCCTGAGACAGGCCCATTGTCAACCTGTTTTTTTACAATCTTTATTCCGATTTAAAAATTCGGCCGGCGCCCTTGGGGGAGCGCCAGCCAAACGGGGCACACAGCCCTTCAAGGACGCTTAAAACTCCTCTTCGCCCTCTTCGTTCCAATAGGGATAGAATTCGGTTCCGCGCCAGACGTTTTTCAGCAGCGCCCGGTGGGTGGTCTGCATGCTCACCCACTCGTCGATCCGGCTCAGCCCATAGGCGCGCCAATCCGTGAAAAACTGATTGACCTGCTCAGGATCGAGCTGATTTTTGAGCATGGCATTGTTCTTCATGCGCACATAGCGCACGCTCAGCCGCGCCTTGCCGATCCTCCACAGCCTGAGCGCATCGCCCCGCACCGCCCGCTCGGCCTTGTCCATGATACCGTCCAAAAGATCCAGCATTTCCTCGCTGTACAGCGGGGTATCGGTGGAATCATTAAAGCCCACATGAATATCTTCCCGCTCGGCCTTGTCGCAGAGCGCATCGATATATTCGCGCACATAGGGTCCGGCCGCCCCGTAATAATAATCGGTAAACTCCTGAATATGGCGCTGCACGTCGGTGTCCGCGTCCCAGAGCAGCTTGGAAATCACATACGCGCGCAGTTCGTTGAAGTCCACCCCGCCCTTTTTGGCGCCGTTGGCCTGCTCAAACACGCCCTTGACATTGTTTTTGACAAAGGCCCGCATATTGGGCTGAAGGGTTCGCCAATTGGGGAAGGGCGCCGGATAGTGAGCGAAACAGGTGGTGTAATCCCAGATATACAGCCGGTCATGGAAGGCGCCCCATTCCCTGAGGTCGTTGATAAACGAAGACTTGCTGCCGTCCGGCCGGGTCAGGCTGCGGTCGTCATCGCAGGTCTCGAAGGGATGGGCAAAGCAGCACTCAATGGAGCACAGCCTCACGCACACATTGTGCCGGGGATGGGTAATTCTGGGCACCGGCCGGGTGTACTGATAGGCCAGGGTATCGAAGATCACCTCGGGGAACTCCTCCTCCAGCGCCTGGGCAACGGCGTTTACAAACCTAAGGAGCAGGCCCGCCGGGCTGCCCTCCTCCTCGTCAATCTTTAGGCAGGCCGGACATTGACATCCGGGCATAAAGTCGTTTTGGGAAATGGAAATAATCCGGGTCTCAGGATGCGCCCTGAGCGCGGCCCGGGCGCTCTCGATGGCGATCTTCAGCACCTCGGGGTTGGAAAGGCAGAGCTGGGATTGATGCTTGAGCACCTTGCGCTTGCCGTCGTACATGGCAAAATACTCGGGATGGCTTTGGCCGTACACCTCGGTGGGCACCAGTTGTTCAAAGGTATGCACAAACCAGGTATAGCTCATATGCCCGCCGAACTTCTCCTTGATGGGCGGGAACTGGCCGTTTATCCGGGCTTTGACCGCAAAGCGCGGATTTTGGGCAAACTCATAGTAGTTATGATCCCGGTATTCCAGCACCGGCTTTTGGCGGATATGCAATTCGGGCGCCGGGAGCTCGGTTTCACAGGGTACCTTTTCACAGGTAGCGGTGAAAAAGCGGCAGCCCATCTGCTCCAGGAGCTCATAAACCCCGTAGATCAGCCCGCGCTTTCCGCCCCAAATGGCGATTACGCCCTGCTGGGTCTCGATGAGGAAGCCGTCCTCCCCCAGGCTTTCGTCGGCCTGAACAAAATCCAATGCCGCGCGGCCCAGGGCAATCTGCGCGTCCTCAACCGGGCCGCGCACAATTTCGAATACCGCCGAGCTCATCAAATCCAAATAATCCCTCAATTCCTGGGCTGCGTACAGCTCTTGGGGCGTGGGATCCTGGGGAAGAACGATTTTCGCCTGAGCGGCCCGGTCAGAGGCCAAAAGTTGCGCCATGGTGTTCCCTCCTTCTTGCTTTCCGTCCTGCGTTCAGCGGGCCTTGCCGCCATGGAGATGTGCAAAATCCGCATGCTTTTTCATTTCTCTGCAATTTCCTCCATTATATCCCATTTGGAATGGACAAACAACCGATAATATGAATTTTTCGGCCTCCATTTTACGATTCCAAAACAGGCGGCGCGCCCCAAACTTCCCGCCGGCAGGGCAAAGAAATTCGGGGCGCGCGCTCATTTCCATCGATTACTTAGGCAAAAACGGCATCCAAACGGTAGGCCCAATAGAGATCATCGGAAACCACCATGAAGTACAGCTCGCTGAACTGAGCGGGATCATGGATTTCGATCTCCAGGCTGTGCTCGCCGGGCGCGGCGTTGAGTTCCGCGCACTTGCGGGGATCCGCCCGATGATAGGCCGGGATGACAATGGTCTCCTCGGCGCAGTCGATGATGGTCTTTCCGTCCAACCTGACGGTCAGCGGGTTTTTGCAGGCCAGCTTCAGCACCGCGCTGCCCGCGTCCTCCAGGGACAAAATGGTCTTGAATTTCAGACTCTTTTCCGGCTTTCCGGAGAGATTCTGAAGCCCGATTCGGTTTTCCTTGAGGGCAACCGCCTCTTTCTCTCCGTCGAGCTCCACCCGCCAATCCATGCTGGGCAACAGGGTCATGGGCACAAAATCGCTGTTCCAATACACCCCGTTGATGATGCGCTTGATTTCCAACTGGCCTCGATACAGCGGCAGCTTGCCCTCGGGCGCGGTGAAATCGATTTCGGCCGTCTTCTCTTCCCCAGCCGGCAGCTTCAGCCCGGCCTTGGTGCAGGTAAATCCGGCCACCTGGGGGCAGAGCACGATCTCCTGATCGATCTTTTGAAGGTTTTGAACTTTGATGCGCAGGGTCTTCTTTTCTCCGGGCGCAAAGGCCGGGCAGCCGTCCGCATATTCCAGCTCCAGCTTCAGGTCATGATGCTTAAAGGCGCCCATGGGCAGGGCATAGGTCTCCACCTTGGCCTGATAGGGAATCCTGTAGACCGACTTATCGGCCTGCTGCTCATAGTGGGCCTGCACCAGCTTGCGGGCCTCGATGCTGCGTTGGGTGAGCTCGGTGATGGTCTTGGGGGCGTCAAAGCCGGTGATGGGCTTGCTGACCACAATGTTCTCGCCCAAGGGCTCGGTCCAATAGGAATCCAGATAGCTTGTGCCGTACAAAATGCCCAGCAGCGAGCCCAAAGTGGCCACGGTGCAGTCGGTGTCATAGCCGCAGTTGATGGTGGTCAGCATCTGCCGGGTAAATCCTTCCTCATACAGCCAACCCACCAAGGTAAAGGCGATATTCACCGGAGCATAGGTAAAGTTATCCCCGGCAAATTGATCGATGATCTGCTGGCGGGCTTCCACCCAGGAGAGGCCCTTATGGTAGCAATCCAACAGCAGCTCCACGGCCAGGCGCACTTCGGAATCCTTGGGCAGATAGCTCAGGGCCGCGTCGATCAGCTTAAACTTGTCGGTTTCCACAAAGGCCAGGCTTTCCAGCACCGCGAAGAAGATTTCCCCATATACGCCCTCGCCGCCGGCATGATCCACGCTGGCATCATGATAGGCGTAATAGGCGGCCAGATCCGGCATACCCGCGCAGATCACAGCCCAAATTTCCGAGCGGATGGGCGAACCCATGCAGTCGGTGAAGAAGTTATTGTAATGGCCGGACAGGGGCGCGCCCAATCCCCGGCGCATATTGGTCAGGGCATGGCCATATTCATCAAATTCAAAATGTACATGATCCAGCCATTCCCTGGACAAGAGCTGCACATCCGCGCGTCCGCCGTTCTGCTCCACACAGTGGAGATTGACCAACTGAAGATCCAGATCGTCGTTTTCCACCGCGGAGACAAAGGTCTGGGTGTAGCCCTTGATGTCCATCAGCTCCATGCGTCCCTCCAGCGGGCCGCCCAGGGTGCCGCCGATGTTTTTGCCCATCCAGCAGGCATACACCCGGTCAAAGAATTCCTTCTCGTTAAGCATACGTTCTTTCTCCCTTCAAAATGGTATAAATTACGCCTGATTTGGCGGAAAACCATGGGGCGAGCCCTGCTGATGGGCTTCGCGGTACTGGCCCGGGGTCATGCCGGTAACCGCTTTGAACTTGCGGATAAAGCTTGAGGCGCTCTGATAGCCCACCTCGCTCACCACATCGCCCACCGGAGTATCGGTCTGGGTAAGCAGCTCCTTGGCCCGCTCAATGCGCAGATTGGCAATATAGTCCTTGAGGTTGATATGGTTTTGCTCCCGGAAAAAACGGCTCACATAGTAAGGCGAAAGTCCAAAGGCTTCGGCAATGCTCTCCAGGCTCAGCTCGGGCCTGGTGCAGTTTTGGTCGATATAGTCGATCATCTCGTGCTGAAGCCTGGAACTGGCCCGGGGCTTGTCCTCGGCAATAAAGGCACAGATTTCCTCGATCAGCCGCTCGCCTTCTCTCCTGAAATCCTCAATTTCCATTGCGGAAAGCAGGCTTTGCGTCCGTTCCTGGAAGGCCTCCCGGTTGATCTGTTTTGCGGTCTCCGCCAGGGCGCCCACGATATAGGAGCTCACATGACGGAAAATCAGCATTGAACCCGAATACTTCCGGATGCTTTCCACCAGATGCCCAAAACTCTCCCGGGCGTTCTGCTCGTCGCCCTGCCTGAGTTGCTGAATGAGAAGCATCATATCCCTGACCGGATACAGTTGGGAAAAGTTTCCGGGCAAGGTTTCAATGTCCTCGGAAAAGGAGACCGCCCGGTTGGACACGTTTTCAGCCAGTACATTGGCCTCATACAGAGAATTCTTGAGCTCTTCATATCCGCTGGTCAAGCTGCCCACGCCCACCACAAACATTGTCCGGTTGAGCCCCAGCACCGCCTCGCGAAACCGGCTCACATAGCTGTGGCGATCCATATCCGGTTCGCAGTTTACGATAATGGCCAACTTATTGTCGTCCATGCGCTCGATACAATAGCACCTGGAAACCGAATCCGCCATGGTCTCCGCGGCTTCAATGACCGCAGCCTTGAACGCGCTGTTTTCCGAGGCCTCCTGACCATCCAAAAGCGCCCGCACACTCATGGCAAAAAAGGCGTCATGGTCAAAGCGAAGGTTCATGGCTTCAAACAGCTGCTTGGCCTGTCCCCGTCCAATGTGCGGACTGAGCATATACTCCAGCAGCCGCTCCAGCACATAGGGCCGTTGGGCCTCCATATCCTCGGTGAGCCGCTCCACCCGCTTTTGGGTATCCAAAATGTTGCTGCGAATCTGCTCGTATTCGTCGGCGGAGCCGTCCGCATTGGAACCGGACATTTCCAGCAGGTTTTTCACCGGCCGGTAGTTGGCCATGGTCAAAAACAGGATGGCCACCAAACAAAGGATCAGGGCCACCACCGCCAGCTGCCAGACCAAAGTGACCTGCTGGATAACCCGCATATGGTAGGTATCCTCGGCGATCATCGCCCCATAGGTCAGCCCGGTCTTCTCAGAAACCGAATAGACCAGCGAATAATCCTCCCCACCCACCTGGGTCTGAATGACGTTGCGCGCCGGGTCGAGGGCGGTCTGTTCCACCCTTTCCACCATGCCCTCAAAATCATTGAACGAAAAAATCACCCGGCCGTAGCTGTTGAGCAAGAAGGCCGCGCCCTCCTGGGGCCCCAACAGCGGTTCAAAAAAGCCGTTGACCTCCTGAAGCGACAGGGTAACCATGAGCACAATGCCCGGGGTGGAATAGGCAGGCAACGGATACAGGAACAGCAGCGCCTGTTCGCCATTGCTCTTGACCACGGGAATCACCGAGGTGCTGCTGGTTTCGGGAATATTGATGGCCGAGGCGCGCACAAAGTCGGCCGTTTCGGTATCCACGCCCAGGATATTCCGGAAAAACGCGTCGCCCGATGAGAAACCCGTGCGATGCAACACCTGATCCCTGGAGGCAATGTACACCGAGGCGTCGCTTTCGGTGCTTCGATAATTCAAATATTCCCGAAACGAGGCCAAGGCCTCGAAGAGATCGCCCGCATTTCCCCTCCGAAGCCTGGGCAAAAAGGTGGTGTCATTGCTGAGCACCTGTCCCAACCGGTAATGGCTCATGATCTCGGCCTCAAAGCCGCTTTTGATCTGATTCACCCGGCTGATGTTAATTTGCTCCACATCGCTGCGCAACTCTTCCACATTAAAATGGTAAAAGAACACCAAAACACAGCAGATGGGGATCAGGGCCACCAGAAAGAAGGACAGCATGGTCCGCTGTCTCACGCCCAGCGCACTCCATTTGAATTTCTTCATTGCTGTCCCTCTCCTTTGGACCGGCCGCTATCCCTTGAGCGACCCGGCCATAATACCCTTCACAAAGTACTTCTGAAGGAACGGATACACCGCCAAGATGGGTACCGTGGCCACGATAATCACCGCATACTTCAAAATCTCGGCGCGCTGCATCAAATCCGCGATATACTGGGGATCCATGCCCGAAGCGCCGCCGGAAATCATGTCGGTCATGGCGTTCTGACCGGCCAGCAGCAGGTTGCGCAGCACCAACTGGAGCGGATACAGATCCTGATCGCTGATATAGATCAAGGCTGCAAAGAACTGATTCCAATGGCCCACCCCGTAGAACAGCGCCATGGTGGCCATGATCGGGGCGGAAAGGGGCAATACCACGCTCAGGAACAGCCGCCAGTCGCCGCATCCATCGATGCGCGCCGCGTCCATAATCTCCTCGGATATGCTGCGCATGATGTAGGTGCGCACCAGAATCAGGTTGTACACCGAAACCGCGCTGGGCAAAATCATGGACCAAATGGTATTGCGAAGGCCCAGCTTGGAAACCAGAATGTAGGTGGGGATCATGCCGCCGCTGAAGAACATGGTGAAGGTAAACAGAAACATGATCACCTTGATGCCGGGCAGATGGGTTTTGGTCAGGGCATACGCCCCGGTAAAGGTGAGCGCCAGGTTGATGATGGTGCCCACCACGGTCAGCACAATCGTCACCAGGTAGCCGTGCCAGAGCATCTCATCCTGAAGCACAAAGGTATATCCGGTAAAATTGAGCCCTTTGGGATAGAACAACACCTCGCCCGAGTTGACCAAAGTCGGGCTGCTGATGGAGGCAATGACCACGAAATACAGCGGGTAGGCCACGGCCAAGAGCAAAATCAACAGCAGAAAACCGTTAATCGCATCGAATATTTTGTCGTTGCGCGTGCGTCCGATCATGATCTTTCCCCCTCCTTACCAAAGACTGGTATCGCTGATCCGGCGGCAGATGGTGTTGACCACAACCAAAACCACCAGATTGATCACCGAATTAAACATGCCGATGGCCGAAGACAGGCTGAACTCGCTGCCCTGGATACCAATTCGATAGGTGTAAGTAGCGATCACGTCGGCGGAGGACATGATGGAGGCATTCTGCATGAGCAGCACCTTTTCAAAATCCGCGCCCAGGATGCCGCCCAGGGACAGAATCAGCTGAATCACAATCGTGGGCGCCAGACAGGGCAAATTGATGTACCAGATGCGCTGCATACGGGTGGCGCCGTCGATAACCGCGGCCTCATGCAGCGACTCATCCACATTGGCCAAGGTGGCCAGGTAGATAATTGAGTTCCATCCAAAATGCTGCCATACTCCGCTCCAAACATATATATGGGGGAAATATTCGGATTTGATCATAAAATGGATGGGCTCTCCCCCAAACGCCTCAATGGCCTTGTTCACAAAGCCGCTGGAAGGCGACAGAAACAGCGTAATCATAGTCACCATAACCACGGTGGAAATAAAGTGAGGCGCATAGGTTACGGTTTGAACCAATTTCTTATACCTCGCGTTGCGCACCTCATTGAGCATCAGCGAGACCAAAATCGGAAACGGGAAACCCGCAATCAGAGAATAGACCGAAAGATACAGGGTGTTCCAGAAAACCTGCCAAAACTGCGGCAAGCTCAAAAAGCGTTCAAAATGCCGAAGTCCTGCCCAGGGGCTGCCCCATATGCCCAAGCCAGTGTTATAGTTTTTAAAGGCAATCTGTACGCCGTACATGGGGCCATAACAGAAAATGGCGAAAAACAACAGACAGGGGATCAGCATCAGGTAGACCTGATAATTCTTCCCAATGACCTTAAATACGCTATTCTTCCGCTTATAACCTTTTTTTGTGCTCGTGGTTGCGATACTGGGCACGCGGGCCGCCTCCCTCCATGCGTATGAAAACCGCGGACCCAACCGCGCCGCGGTTTAAATTCGCCAGGGCGCGGGCATTGCTGCCATCGCCCTGGCGTTGAATCGAAAAAATGATGAATCCATTTTTTCGCTCTGGGGACGAAGGAATCCTGGCTCCTCCATCCCCATTGGATGGAAAACCTGCTGAGAATTACGCCTCCTGGGCAGCCTTATAGCGATCATAAGCGGCGTTGTAGATCTCGGCCACCTGATCCAGGCCCTGATTGCGCAGTTCATCCATCATGGTATCATAGGCATCCAACGGCTCCTCGCCCATGACCATCTTGGATTCCATCTGAACAAAGTAGGTGTACAGCGAAGCTTCGATCAGCCGGATCTGCTCGGACTCCTCGGGCGTGAAGAACAGCGAAGGCGTGCCGTTTTTCAGATAAGGCGCGACGTTCTGCTCCATGGCGTCCTTAAAGGAAGCATCCTCCGGGGTCTTGATTTCCTTGGACTTGATGTCGCTGAACTGCATGTAGCCCTGGAAGCTCTGCACCGGGGCGATCTGCTTGCAGATCCAGTCCCAAACGCCATTGTAGCCCTCGGGAATCTCATATTCGAAGCGGGTCTGATCCTCGTTCCACACGCGGCCGCCCTCGCCGTCCCATTCGCCCTTCACCGGTCCCACCAGCAAAGTAGCGCCTTCCTCGGTATAGATTTCGTTGAAGTAGCGGGCGCTGATCTCGGGATTCTGGTTGGCCGAGGTAAAGAAGATGGAGGTGCCGCCCAGATTCTCGCCGTACCACACCTTTTCGGTGAACACATCGCTGGTCAGGGGCTCGGGCACCACATACTGGTCATACACGGCCGGGTCGGTGCTGCCGGTGAGCACGAAGTGGGCCGCATAGGTGTAGGCGCCGATGCGCATGGCCTCGCCCTTGGCCTTCATCTGGGCATCGTTCTGGGTATAGTATTCGCTGTCCAGCAGCCCTTCGGTGTACAGCTGATTCATGTTGGTCAAATACTGCTTATAGTTGGGATGCTCGGCCACAAAGACCAGCTTGCCGTCCACAACCTGCCACATATCCTTGGCGTTGCTGAAGCTGATGCCCAGCGGGCCAGCCACAAAGCAGTCCACGGTGTAGCCACCCACCGAGTTGCCGCTCATGCTCTGATAGCCGCTCAGCGGAATGGTGTCGTTTTCGCCGTTGCCATCCGGGTCGCCGTCGCGCATGGCCACCAGGGCGTTGTAGAACTCCTCATAAGTGGTGGGCATGGCAATGCCCAACTTATCCAGCCAGGCCTTGTTGATAAAGGCGCGGGCACCGGGAGTTTCGGCAGAGCCGCCGGTAACGGTGTTGACGATGCCGTACATATTCCCGTCCGGAGCGTACAACTTGGCGCTCTCCGGGAATTGCTCCAAAACCGCCTTGTAGTCGGGCATATACTGATCCACCAGATCATTGATCGGCAGCAGCTGGCCGGCCTGGGAATAGGTAATGACATCCGAATTGCTCAATCCACCCATCAGGATATCCGGAAGTTCATTGGCCGCAAACATCAAATTCTTGCGCTCGTTCCACTGATCAGGGGAGAGCTTTTCAAATTCGAAGTTCACATTGGTGCGCTCTTCCATTTCCTTAAAGAAGTACATTTCTGGACCCAGATCGGTGGTATACACCGGGTCAGAAGAAAAGACCACCTTCTGAACCACCTTTTCATTGACAATGGGCATGCCGGTGGCATTGAAGTTGGTGTCGGCGTCGCCCTCAGCCATCGCGCCGCCCACGAAAGCGGACAGGGCAAGGCCCATGGAAAGCGCCATACTCAGGAATCGTGTCTTCTTGGACATGGATGACTAACCCCCTTGCGAATGATTTCGTTAAGAGAATGTGTGTTGAGCCGGCTGTATTTTTCATTATAGGGCTAATAAGCCAAATTTCAATGAGCCATTTTTGTTTTAAACCCCTTCTAAACCGGTTTCACCTTGTCCATTTTTGCCCTGAAAAGCCCACAGCAAGAAAAAACAACGCCCAAAAGCATATGCGCATATAAATATTCGCTTTTTATTTTCTTAACTCCTTCTCCATTTTTTATTTTACATTTTCGTCAAGCAACCGCATGATGCTTTGGTTTGGCAAAAATTCGCCCCCGCTTTGATAACCTCGAAGCGGGGGCCAGTTCCATTATGGTGCTGTGTTTTGTCCAACGAGCTCCTGCCATCGTTGGTCCTTCCTCAAAAATCCAAAGCTTTCCTCATCCCGGAAGCCGTTCAGCAAAGTTTCCTTCATCTCCAGGATGAACTCCTGACGGATGGGCCTCCAGACCATGTGGGCGTACAGCGGGGCACGGCAGAAGGCGTCCATATCCTCCACGCCCGCCAGCATCTCTTTCATGATCTCAATCGTCCTGCCGGCATCCTTATCCCGCGCGGCCATTTCCAATTGGCAGCAGGCTTCGTAATACCTGCCCATTTCAAAGCACCTGGCCAGCTCGCTTTGCTTTTCCGACAATCCGCGCGCCTCTTGGATCTGTCCATCCTGAAGCGCCATCATGTACAATCCAATGAGCGCCGCGTTGGCCATCTGATAGCAGGCAAACAGCAGTTCCTCATAGGCCTTGCGGGCCTGCTGCCGCTCTCCGGTCTTTTCATAAAGCTGGGCCTGTTTGCGCTTGCGCTCCGGATCCTGCCGGGAAAAACAGGACAAATAGCCCTCGGCCTTTTGATACTGTCCTTTGCGCAAATAAAACCCAAACAGCGCATCCGCCGCAAGGTTCCGAATGGATTCCTCCTGACTGTTCAGCGCCCGCTCATACAGCGCACACAGTTCTTCATCGTAGGTCTCGGAATTGGGAATCTCCTTTATGACGCGCTGGGTGTCCAAAATGAGGGCCAACTGACAGATCAACGCGTCGCAATTGGGGTACTGCGTCCATTGTTTTCTTGCCCATAGGAACACCTGGTCATAGGGTTCCTCTTTCAGTTTTGCATCCGCCTCGCGCACCACGGAAGCAATCTCTTCCGAGGTAAGGCCTTCCTGGAAGCTTAAAAGGGTGTCCGTCGTGATGCCCAACAGCCGGGCGATGGGCGCCAGCAGCGCGATATCCGGCATGGAGGCGCCGCTTTCCCATTTGTTGACCGCCGGGGCCGTGACGCCCAACCGGCCGGCCATCTCCTCCCGGGTCATATTGAGGTCCTTCCGATATTTTCGGATCACTTCGCCCAGACGCATATGCCATACCTCCCGCTTCGTTTCTTTCTTCCTATCATATCAGATTCGCCCAACGACCTCAATTGAATGGATTTCAAAGGGCGGCTCAATAAAATTAACCGCGGCTCACGACGATTATGCCATATCCCTCAACGCCCGATCGATGTCCTCATTGATTAAGATGGATTGGCGCTCAATCTCTTTGGGACAGACCGCCTCGCCAAAGTTGATGCAGGCGTACACGGCCTTGGGATTTTGGAGGGCCGTCTGCCAAAACGGATATTTTATGATGACCGGGGTGTTGCCGCCCACCCCCAGTTCCAGGAGCAGCAGGTGCAGATCCTGATGGCGTCGAACAAAATCCTGGTACCGCCCGGCGGCCGCATACCAGCCTTCATCCTGCACAAAGGTGTTGTCGCTTCTCAGATTCATGGTCATGGGCGCCCCGCAAACCGGACAGCGCGGTATCAGCTCCGAAGGAATGCGCATATCCTTCTGCTGCGCGATCATTTTCCGAACCGTCTCTTCATTATCATAGGTTTTGTCATGGCAGGGCTTGGAGCATTGCCATAGTCCATAGTCGCCCTGGGTATAAAACAGACGCCTTTTGTCAAAGCCCGCGAGCTGAAACTGATGATCCACATTGGTGGTCAAGACAAAGTAGTCCTTGTCCTTGACGAGTTCCAACAGGCGCCTATAGGGTTCGCCCGCCGGCTGGTCATAGCGGTTGACATAGATATGCCTGGACCACCAGGCCCAATATTCCTCCGGCGTCGCATAGGGATAAAAGCCGCCGGAATACATATCCTTGATGCCATACTTTTCATGAAAATCGAAAAAATAGCGCTGAAACCGCGCCCCGTCATAGGTCAGGCCCGCCGAGGTGGACATCCCCGCTCCGGCGCCGATGAGGATGGCGTCCGCGGTCTGGATTTCTTCCTTCAGTTTATTGATTTTTTCCGAGTAAACCTCGGTAGATTTCATGGTCTTTATCTTTGAAAACATTAAAGATCACCTCTATTTTGCTGCCTGTTTCTTCTATATAATTCCTTACGGTCTGAACGGCGATTTGGGCCGCCTGATCGCCCGGAAAATGGAATTCCCCGGTGGAAATACAGCAGAAGGCCACGCTTTGGACGCCGTTCGCTTCGGCCAGCTCAAGACAGGCGCGGTAACAACCGGCCAGCTGTTTGCGGTCTTCCCGAGTAACCCGCCCCCGCACAATCGGGCCCACCGTGTGCAGCACATGGGCGCAGGGCAAATTAAAAGCCGGCGTGATTTTGGCCCTTCCGGTCTCCTCCTCATGGCCCTGCCGTTTCATCATTTCCGCGCAATACAGGCGCAGCTGCACCCCGGCGAAGGTATGAATGGCATTGTCAATGCATCCATGACCCGGCACAAAGCAACCCAACATCTGGCTGTTGGCCGCGTTGACGATGGCCCCGCACCGCAGGGTGGTGATATCGCCCTGCCAAAGGTAGATCCGGGGTTCGACCGGGCTCAAATCGCTCATATCGGTAATGCCCTTGCGGGCAATCTCTTCCTGCAAATAGGCGTCCTGCACCCTTAAAAATTCCGCTCTGGCGGGTTTGGGCATGCGAACGTTCAACAGCGCCCGCAGCAGATTTTTTTGCTCCTGCTCATCCCGCGGAATCCCGATCGCCCCATCGAATTGGCCTTCCTCCAGCAGCCGATTCAGTAAGTATTCGCGCCGCTCTTTTTGATTATCCATCTTTCACGCCTTCCTTGACCATCCCTTCGGTTTCGAGTCCTTCCCTCATCTTTTTGCAATGGCCTGTTGGGGACAGATTTCGGCGCACCGGCCGCAATGCAGGCAATGGCTTTGCTGGATTACGGCGCGTTCCCCGCGAATATCAATGCACTTCTGCGGACAGACCGAATAACACCGCCCGCAGCCCACGCAACCCTGCCCCACAAAAAAGCCCTGCTCCTCCTCCATCGCGCCGCCAAAGTCAAAGCTGGCGCGCTCAATTGGCTTGACAGACAGGTCGAACCATTCGCCCGTGCCCTGATAAATCTGAAACACCGTCAGGGCGTCGCGGGAAACCTGGGTGGGATAAATTTCATTCATATATGGATTTTTTTCAAACAGCCGGCCCAGCATCCCGCCGCCCAGCTCCCGCGCCTTGCCCCGAACGGAAACCGCCACACAGGACAGGGTATCCTTTCCTTTTACGCCGGTGAGGGCCAGATACCCCTGCCTTTTCAGGCGATGGTAAAAGCGCTTGCCCTTGGCCGTCAAAAAATACAGGCCGCCGCCGTCGGCATCCATGATGTCGATGGCGCAGGTGACCGGCAGCCCCTCCTCATCCGTGGTCGCCACCACCGTCGTGTGAATCTCCCGTGCAATATATTCCAGATATTGCTTTGAATCCATGATTCCCTTGCTCCCTTGTGTCAGCCGGCCCGTGCAGGCGTTGACGGGATTCAATCCGCAACAGCCGGCCGACGGCTTTCCTCGACGGTTTGCAACCCAAACCGCGCAAAACTATACTAACACCCCGGGATTCCAAAGTAAAGTAGGCACAATAATGTGCTTAAGTTACCAAAAGGAAACCCTATACCATCATTCCCCGGCCCGCCTGAGCATCAATTCCATAAACCGTTCCATCTGCGGCGTTACAAATTTGTTCCGGTGATAGGCCAGCTGGCTCCACATCATGATTTCCGGGCATTCGGTATCCAAAATGACCAATCGCCCGCTGGCCACGTCATCCCGAACCACATATTCCGGCAGAAACGATATGCCCTTGTTTTTCAGCAAAAACCGGGTGATCACCTCGGTATTTCCGACCTCCAAAAAGGGATGGAGCGCATAACCTTTTTCGGCCAGGGCCTGCTCCATGGCATAGCGGTAACTGACGCCCCTTTCCGTCAGGTATAGCGGCTGCTGCAAAAGGCGCTCAATGGGAATTTTCCTCTGACCGGCCAGCGGAGAATCCACGGAGGCCACAAAGTGTATCCTTTCCGGGCGTTCCAACACCTTGATCCATTCCGGAAAATAGACTTTTTGATCCAAAAAGCAGATGAGGTCTATATCGTTTTGCCTCAGCATGTCAAACAGGTCGGCCACCAACGCGCTGTGGAAGCTGAGCTCCACATGGGGGCAGATTTCGCTGAATTCCATGATGACCGGGGGCAAAATGCTGATGATATAGGATTCGCAGGTTCCGACCCGCAGCTTCCCCGAAATCTGTTCCGGCTCCTGCACGATGCTCTCGGCTTTCTGAACCGAATTCAGGATTTCCAGCGCATGGGGCAACAGCCGCTCCCCGGCCTGGGTCAATTTGACCTGTTTGCCGATGCGTTCGAACAGCTGGGCCTTCAATTCCTCCTCCAGCTGCTTGATTTGCATGGTCACCGCGGATTGAGAATATCCCAAAATCTCGGCAGACTTTGAAAAATTCTTCACCTCGGCAATCCGCACGAAGGTAATCAAATTCCGAATTTCCATCCCATCACCATTCAAAATAATTGAATATATTTATAAAATCTATGAATTTTACAAATACATCGGCTTATGGTATCATTTTCCCTGCAAAAAGTCAAGCCACGGAGGACGAACCATGACCCCACTGAATTTAAATCATAGCGAAGAAGTCCAGAGCCTCATGGAGGATTTTATCGCCCGGGCGGTGGAACTGTACGGCGGTCTGTCCGATCAGCCGGTGAGCCGCCCCATAAAAAGCCAATCGCTGAAGCGCCTCAAGGCGCAGGCCATTCCGGCCGACGGGCGCGATATAAAGGATATCTATCGGGAAATGTTGGACGATGTGTTTTCCAGCGCCATTTTGCTTCAGCATCCCCGCAGCTTCTCCTGCATTCCCTCGACGGCCTCGCTGCTCTCCTGGATGGGGGATATCATGACCAACGCCTACAATCCCCACGCCAGCTGTCAGATCAACGCGCCGGCCGCCGATCTCATTGAAAAAAAGCTGATTCGCTGGATGTGCGGCCTGGCGGGCTATCCAAAGACCGCGGGCGGACTGTTCGTTTCCGGAGGTTCCATGGCCAATTTAACGGCCCTCACCGCGGCCCGGGATGACCGGTTGAGCTATGAGGATCGCGACAGAGCAGTGATCTATGTATCGGATCAAACCCATTCATCGGTGGCCAAAGGGCTCCACATTTTGGGTTTCCGCAGGGATCAAATCCGTATTGTGGCAACGGACGCCCTGTTTCGCATGGACATCGCCGCCCTGCACGCCGCCATCAGCCAGGATCTGGCGGCGCGCAAAAAGCCCTTCGCCGTGGTGGCCTCCGCCGGCACCACCAATACGGGCAGCATTGACCCCCTCGTCGAGATCGGGGCCCTGTGCCGGTCATACGATATGTGGATGCATGTGGACGGGGCCTTTGGGGCCTCGGCGCTGCTGTCGGAGGAGGGCCGCAAAAAGCTTTCCGGCATTGAATTCTCCGACAGTTTGAGCTGGGACGCCCACAAGTGGATGCTGCAAACCTACGGTTGCAGCGCGGTGCTGGTGCGAAATCAATCCGCCTTGGTCCACAGCTTTGCCGCGCACCCGGAATATCTAAAGGACGCGGAATCTTCGGCGGACGGCGTCGAGTTTTGGGATTTGGGGCCGGAGCTCACCCGGCCGGCCAGAAGCCTGAAGCTATGGATCACCCTCCAAGCCCTGGGCAGCCGCGCCATGGGGCAGGTGATCGATCATGGCTGCGCCATGGCCGAACTGGCGGAAAATTTATTGCGCAAATCCCCCCATTGGGAGATCGTCTCCCCGGCCCAGCTGGGGATCGTCAACTTCCGCTATGTGCCGGATCCAACGACGCCCAATTCCATCCTGGATCGCATCAATCAGGCCATTTCCAGAGAGATCACCGAGAGCGGTTTTGCCCAGGTGTTTACCACCGAGCTGCGCGGAAACAAGGTGCTCAGGCTGTGCGCCATCCACCCCGAAACCACGGAAAGGGATATTTGCGAAACCATAGAAAGGATGGCCCATACCCAAGCGGTCAGCAAAGCCCTTCAGGCCGCCGGATAGGGCGAGGCGCGTTTTCCCCATCCCTCCAAAAAAGAACAAAGGCGCGTCCACTTGGGACGGCGCCTTTGTTTTTTAGGCTTATCGATAGGATTTTTCAAAAATGCCGGCGCATTCCTGGTCGGACATGGGGCAGGGATTGGCCAGGAACAGGCCGCCCATGGTCTCCCGGGCATTCACCGCCAGGGTCATAAACTCGCCCTTCCCTATGCCGTAGTCGCTCATTTTGAGATCCGCCACGCCACAGTCCCGCTGAAGTTTCTCCAGGGCCTCAATAAAGTCCTGGGGCTTTTGGGCGTCCTTCATGCCCATGGCCCGGGCCATCTTGACGAACTGACCATCGCAGGCATGTTTTTCAATAAAGAATTCCGCAAAGGCCTTGGAAATCATGATGAGTCCGGCGCCATGGGGCAGATCGTGATGATAGGCGCTCATGGCGTGCTCCATGGAGTGCTGCGCGGTGGTGCTGGTGAGCTGCATGGTGATGCCGGCCATGGTGCTGCCATAGGCCACATGTTCCCGGGCCTCAAGGTCGTTTCCATCCTTGACCGCACGGGGCAGATATTGGGCGATGTGCTCAATGGCGGAAAGCGCGATGGCCTCGCTCAGGATGTTCACGCCGTTGGACATCATGACCTCGGTGTTGTGAAACAGCGCGTCAAATCCCTGATATGCCGTATACTTCGGGGGAACGGTTTTCATCAGCTCGGGATCCACCACCGCCAACACCGGAACCAGTTCGGGATAGCCAAATCCGATTTTTTCTTTGGTCTCCAGATTGGAAATCACGCCCCAGCAGTTGATCTCAGAGCCCGTCCCGGCGGTGAGGGTGATGGTCACCACCGGCAGGCCCGGATGGACCAGGGGCCGGCCCTTGCCCGTTCCGCCGTTTACATAGTCCCACAGATCGCCGGGATTGGTGGCCATGGCCGAAATGGCCACCGCGGAATCCAGCACCGCGCCGCCGCCCAGGGCCACGATAAAATCGCATCCCTCTTCCCGGGCAAAGGCCGCGCCCTCCATCACCATTTCCTTGACCGGGTTTTCCATGACCTTGGCAAATTCAGCCACATCCACGCCCGCACGATGCAGCTGTTCCAAAGTGCGGTCATAGGCGCCGCTCACCTTGGCCGATTTGCCCTTGGACATCAGCAACATCGCCTTTTTGCCCGGCATGGTCTGGCTGCCCAACTCGTTGAGCTTGCCGCTTCCAAACAAAATTTTCGTGGGGTTATAAAAATCAAAGCTCATTTTCATCTGGATTCCTCCCAAACCTTCCTTATAAATTGCACCATTCAGGCTGCGCAGTTGTTTTGCGCTGGCCGGCACATTTCGCCGTATACGGGGGGTTGGACGATATTTGCAAATGCCTCGTCCGGTTTCCCTGCGATTTTTATTATAGATGCGCGGCCGCGTTCTGTCTAATACTTATACTCTATACTGCGTTATGCCTGACAAGAATAATTTGCCCGGCGCCAGGAACATGATGGTTTGGAAGTGCATTATCATATTTTTACCCCTCCGCGCGGTCATCCGCCAGCCTTTGAACCGCGCCGGCCGGACAATGTTCCAGGCAATTTCCGCAATGCAGGCAGTGTTCCGGCTGAATTTGGTAGATTGAACCCGGAAGAATACAATTTTGCGGACAATTGCGGGCGCAAGTTCCGCATCCAATGCAGGCGCCCGTAATCCGATATCCCCTGGGCGTAATCCCTGCCTCCCCCATCGCGTAGCTCTGGCGGAAGATGGGCCGAACCCCGAGGTAAAAATATTCGATTTGGGCCTTCCGAATCTCAAAGACCATGCCAATCCGTCTGGTCTCGCCCGGGTATACGTTGGACAGATAGGGCTGCTCCTCAAAAATAATATCCATCCGTTTTTCCTGCCCGTCCTGTGGAACGGGCAGGGCTTTGGCGGACAGGCGAATCATTTCCTTATATTTGGTGTAGCCCAATATCTGAACCCGTCCGTCGGAAAGCAGCTCTCTGCAAAAATCCTTACCCCTGGCGGTGAAAAAGTAAATGGCATCCGGCTCATAGTGGATGGCGCTGATATTGCGCACCTGGGGATTCCCCCGGTCATCCACCGTGGCGAAGGCCAAAACGCCCACATACTGCAACTTTTTTAGACAAGTCCTCGCGTCCATAGCTTCATCCTCCGTCTTGGGTCAAAACCTCAGCACCCGGCCCTGTTTCCGGGGCTTGGGCGCGGGGTGCGCGTCTCCCTCACGGGGATACCCCAATAAAAGCTGCATAACCGCATAATAGCCGGTGCGGATCCCCCATTGTTTCAGGATCTCCTGACCATAGGGATCCGCAAAGGCCGTCCAGCCCTGCCCAATATAGCAGGAGCCCACGCCCAGGGCATCCGCCGCCAGCATCATATTTTCAGCGGCCACCGCGCAATCCTCGGCGGCAAAGAGAAAATTCCTGGGTCCAAACAGGGTGATCACGGTGGGCGCGTCGTAAAAGGCGTTCTTTATGTTGGGGTCATCGGCAATGCTGGGCTGTTCCCTGGACACATAGCTGGCGGCTGTAGCCATGCGGGGCCGGGCATTGGCGCGCTTGATCCTGCCCAACCGCTCGTTGACCTGCTTATCCTGACAAACGGCCATAATCGGTCCCTGCCGCCCGCCCGCGCTGGGCGCGTAGAGCCCGGCCTGCAGGATCTGTTCCAAGGCTTCTTCCTCAATTTGCCTGTCCGCAAACCGCCGAATCGCGCGGCGGTGCAAAATCGTTTTCATCAGCTCATTCACGTTCAACCAATCTCCTTCCAGCATTGAGGATCCGCCGCGTAAAAATTGCCGTCCCTGCCGCTGGCCACGGCCGGACATCCCCTGCACCAGGCCAACAGCTCGCACTTGGCGCATTTTTCAAATTTCTGATAGTCCCGGTACCGCTCCATCTGGCAGACCCATACGTCGGCCAGCCTATCCTCGAACACATTGCCCACCTTGCTGTTTTGCACCCGGCGGCAGGCAAATATGTCGCCGGTGGGCAAGATCGTCAAGTGGCAGTTGCCACAGTTGCATCCGCCGTAAATCATGCCCTCCTCCGCGGTTTCCGGAATTTTGAAAGCGCCGGTTTCATATTCATACAACGTCCAGAGATGATCCTT
Organism: Candidatus Faecaligallichristensenella faecipullorum; assembly: GCA_018716505.1. Lineage (GTDB taxonomy): Bacteria > Bacillota > Clostridia > Christensenellales > Aristaeellaceae > Faecaligallichristensenella > Faecaligallichristensenella faecipullorum. Next base: position 23,438 of record DVJW01000225.1, read on the forward strand.
TTTGTTGAAGTAGGTCTGACAGCCCGCAGCCTCATATTCCTTAAACTTTTTGTCGCAGTCGGCCAACAGCCGGCGATAGCGCATGGGCTCGATGCCCACCTCCTTCTCTTCACTGGTGGGACAGTATCGGGCAAAGGCGAACACATTGGCCCCCGCCTTGACCACGGCGTCTATGATATCCGGCACTTCATCGATATTGGCGCCGGAAACAGTGGTCATGATCACACTCCGAATTCCGGCGCGGTTGATGCAGCCGATCTTTTCCAAGGTTATATCAAAACTCCCGGGTTTGCGGAACCAGTCATGGGTCTCCCGCATGCCGTCCAGGGAAAGCTGGTATTTTTCGCACCCATAATCCTTTAATTTGAGGCAAGTCTCATCGTCCAAATGAAAGGGATTGCCCAAAATGGTAAACGGAATATCGTGCGCCTTCATCAGGCCCAGCAGCCTCCAAAAATCCGGGTGCAAAATCGGGTCGCCGCCGGTAATATAAAAGTAAGGCTGCCGGTGGTATACCTTACAAAAATCCAGGCAGTTGAAAAAGGTATCCTGCATTTGCTGCCAGTTCATGGCGTCCAATGGCTTACAAACGGACTCCGAAAAAATGTAGCAGTGCTTGCACCGCTGGTCGCACGCATCGGTGATATGCCATTGAAAGGCAAAATATGGTTCCATGGACAATAGCCTCGCTTTATAGAAATCGGTTATTTCCGAGTGAATCGTGCATGGTTTCCGGCAGAAGGTCTGCCGGAAACCGTCTGAAAACCGGATTATTTGTCCCCAGCGCCGCAGGCCGTTCCGCACGCCGCGGGTTTCTCCTCCGGCTTGTCTCCAGCGCCGCAGGCCGTTCCGCACGCCGCGGGTTTCTCCTCCGGTTTGTCCCCCGCGCCGCAGGCCGTTCCGCACGCCGCGGGTTTCTCCTCCGGTTTGTCCCCCGCACCGCAAGCCGTTCCGCATGCGGCGGCCGGAGAGTTCTTTTTTTCTTCGTTCCATCCCATCAAATTCGAAAGCGCCATTTCTGTTTCCTCCGTTGTTTGTATTCATCAGGTTCTCTTGCCCTCTGTATTTACTATTTTACCGAGTTTCTTCCGCTCCACAAGTACGCACTTTTTTCATACTCAGTCACCTTTCGGTAACCTTTGCGCCATTTCGGCCCCGTTGGACGCAGGAAGATTGGCCCCGGCGTTTGAATGCTCTCCCCGGGCCTTGAAAGAACAGGACGATTGCGATACAATGGAGCCACTGAAGATCTCATAATCATTATGGGAGGAAGCCCATGCTGACAAAAGAGGAAATGCCGGCCTGCCCGGTGGCCACCACCGTTCAACTCATCGGGAGCAAATGGAAGCTGTTGATTTTGCGAAACCTGCTCGTTCGTCCGTGGCGCTTCAATGAACTCAAGAAGGATTTGGAGGGCATCAGTCAAAAGGTGTTGACGGACAGCCTGCGCTCCATGGAAGAAGATGGGCT
>DVJW01000226.1 GCA_018716505.1 Candidatus Faecaligallichristensenella faecipullorum
ATGATAGAGGAAGCGGCCACTTGGGCCGCTCCTCGAACCGGCAAAGCCGGTTCTGCGGATTAAATATGAAGGGGCTGCGGCCCCTTCATGCATCCCCAAACGGGAAAAATAGGTTTGTCAACGGTCTGAGGACTCCGCGCCCATGGCGCGAAGTCCCTTCATTGATGAGGTTAAAGTTCAATTTCCACCGAGGCCCCGCAGTTCGTGATCCGCAGGCCGCGTTCGCCATCCCGGGCCGTTCCCCCCAGAACCCGGGCCGAATGGATGTTGCTCAGCAAGACGCTGTAGGGCTTTTCGGTTTCGGCCAGAATGGAGATCCGTCCGCCCTGGCGCCGGGTGACAAACCGGGCGTCCGGATGGCCGGAAAGGTCCGGAATCACGGTCTCGATTTCCGCGCCCTCCTGGATCTCGAACAGGTTCAGCTCCACCTGGTCGCTGAAATCATAATCGGGCCGCTGGTCGTCGGCGCCCATGGCCAGCACGCTGTTTTCCCGCACCATTAAGGGCAAGGACAAAAAGCCGTGCCGCTCCTTCTGCCAATGGCCGCCCTGAACCCTCCGGCCGCTCAAAAGATGGGTCCAGCAGCCATCGGGCAAATAGTATTCCACCTCTCCATCCTTTCGGAAAACCGGGGCCACCAACAGGTTCCCGCCCAGCATATACTGCCTGTCCAACGCATCGCAGGCCGGATCGCCCACGAACTCCATCATCATGGGCCGCATGGTGGGGGTACCCGCCTCGTGGGCCTCCACGGCCGCGGCGTAGAGATAGGGCATGAGCCTGCACTTCAGGTTCACAAAAAAGCGCGCCACATCGCAGGCCTCCTCGTCGAACAGCCAAGGCACCCGGTAACTGGACGAACCGTGCAGCCGGCTGTGGCTGGACAACAGCCCAAAGGCCACCCAACGCTTGTACACGTCCGCGGGCGCGGTGCTCTCAAAGCCCGAGATGTCATGGCTCCAGAAGCCGAATCCGCAATGGGCCAGGGACAGGCCGCTCCTCAGCGTTTCGGCCATGGAGGGATAGTTGGCGCTGTTGTCGCCGCCCCAGTGCACCGGGAATTGTTGGCCGCCCGCGGTGGCGCTGCGGGCGAACAAGGTGGCCTCGCCCTTGCCGCGATGGTTTTCAAGCACCTCAAAGACCGCTTTGTTATACAGTTGCGTGTAATAATTATGCATTTTCAGCGGGCTGCTTCCGTCAAAATAGCAGACATCCTTCACCGGAATGCGCTCGCCGAAATCGGTTTTGAAGCAGTCCACCCCCATATCCAGTAGTTTTTGAAGGTGGGTTTGATACCACCGAACCGCCTTGGGATTGGTGAAATCCACGATCGCCAGGCCGGATTGCCATAGATCGGTCTGCCAGACGTCCCCGTTGGTCTTTTTGATCAAATAGCCCTTTTCCATGCCCTCTTGGAAAAGCGGGCTCTGCTGGGCGATATAGGGATTGATCCAAACGCAGATGCGCAGGCCCCGATCCTTATAGCGGCGGAGCATGCCCACCGGATCCGGGAAGGTTTCGCTGTCCCATTCAAAATCGCACCAATTAAAGCCCTTCATCCAGAAACAGTCAAAATGGAACACATGCAGCGGAATGTTCCGGTCGGCCATGCCCTGGATAAAGGAGGTGACGGTTTTTTCGTCATAGCTGGTGGTAAAGCTGGTGGTCAGCCAAAGGCCGAAGTTCCAGGCAGGGGGCAGGGCAGGCCGCCCGGTGAGCGCGGTGTAACGCCTGAGAATCTCCTTGGGCGTAGGCCCATAGATCAGGCAGTAGGAGAGCCGCTGGCCTTCCACCGAAAACTGAACCCGCTCCACCTTTTCACTGGCCACCTCAAAGGACACGTCGCCGGGATCGTTGACAAAGACGCCATATCCCCGGTTGGTCATATAAAAGGGGATATTCTTGTAGGCCTGCTCGCTGGCCGTGCCGCCGTCCGCGTTCCACATATCCACGCTCTGGCCGTTTTTCACGTAGCTGGTAAAGCGCTCGCCCAGGCCATACACGCATTCGCCCACATCCAGCATGAGCGAATCGGATATATAGTTCTTTCCGGTCTCCTTGTTCAGGCCGGTGGCCATGCCGCGAAAGCCGCTGGTGGTCAGAATATGGCCATCGGCCCGGTAATCCACCTGCCACCCGGAGGGCTTTTTGGAAATTTCGGCGCACAACGGGCCGCTGAAAAAGCGCAATGCCTCATCGTCTTCTTCGATAACAGGGGAGACGGGCGATGCATTGAGCTCAAAGTGCGGACCCTTGTCCTGCTCGCCGGCGAAGTGGGTGATATCTACCCGGATAACCCCTTCCATGGGCGCGCTAAAGCGCACGGTCAGCGCCTCACCGCCCAAAGTTGCCCCGCGGTCCTGAACGGCATGGCAGGGCGCCAACACGCTCAGCGCGCCGTTCAGCCGGCTTGAACGATGGTATTCCACGGCGTAGCTCATCTGAAATTCCGGACGAATCAGCCAATAGCCGTTTGTGAACTTCATACAACCCCTCCTGTCCTGACTCATGAGTGTTTTGTTTGAGTTAAGTATAAACAGATTTTGGATAAATTGCAAGAAATAACCCGAGGCCACAACAGAAAGAGGGACAGCAAAAGGCCGGCGCGCAAGGCGCCGGCCTCAGATAGGAAATGGAGGATTTTCTACTTCATTACGCTTCAGAGTCTTCCTGTTTTAATAGGGGAATGCGCACAATAATGGTCGTACCCTGATCCGGAGCGCTGATGAGCTTTATGGAGCCCTTGTGCTGCTCCACCACATGCTTCACGATGGACAGGCCCAGTCCGGTGCCGCCGGTGGCCTTGGAACGGCTCTTGTCCACCCGGTAAAAGCGCTCAAACACCCTGGCTTGTTGATCCAGCGGAATGCCGATTCCGTTATCGCGCACCTGAAGCACGGCCTGACCGCCGTCGGAAAAGACCTCCACCTCCACTTTGCCGCCGGATGGGGTATAGCGTATGGCGTTGTCTATGAGGTTAAAGGCCATTTCGCCCAGCATGCTATGGCTTCCGGACACCATGACCGGCCCGCCGTCCTTGCGGCAGATGAGTTCAACCTGCTTTTTGGCGGCCAACAGCTCCAGGGTGGTAACGGATTCTGAGGCAATGTCGCTCAGATCCAAGGGCGCGAATTCGCCCGCCATCTGGGGACCGTCCAGCTGGCTCAACCGGATGATGTCGTTAATCAGCTGCAACAGCCGGCTGGCTTCCGAATGGATCTTGCCTGCAAATTCAGCCACGTCCTCGGAGCGGGCCATGCCGGTCTCAATGAGCTCGGCGTAACCTGAAATGGAGGTAAGAGGGGTCTTGAGCTCATGGGACACATTGGCGGTAAAATCCTGGCGGCTCCTTTCCGCGGCCACCTGCTCGGTGACATCCATGACCATGAGCAGCACCCCGCTGATCATCCGGCTGCCCGGAGAGCGCACCGGCCCGACGGAAAGGCGTATATAGCGGCCGTCCTGCTCCATGGTGGCGCTGGCCACATGTCCCTCCAAAGCGCGGTTGATCTGTTCGCTCAAAAGGGGATTGCGGCAGGTGACCAGGATGTTTTTGCCCACATAGTCGGCCTCCCGGCCGCTGAGCATTCTGGCGGCGCTGGGATTGATGGACAAAATCGATTTATCCGTATCCATGAGCACCATGCCCTCGGCCATGTTTTCGGTGAGCAGCTCAATCTTGTTCCGCTCGGCCTCCAACTGTTCCATCTGAATCCGAATGCTCTGATTTTGTTCCTTGATTTTATGAACAAAGGGGGAGAGTTCATCATAAATTTTGACCCGCCCGATGTTGTCCATATGTTCGGAGAGCTCGTTCAACGGCTTGAGCACCCGGTTGGCGAGCATCCGGGCCATGGGAACGCACAGGACAAACACGCCCAAGGTAATCCAGAACACAATGGAAAAGATTCCGTCAAACACCGACCAGACGCTGTGGGTGGCCAAGGCCGCGCGCAGCACGCTTCCATCGGACAGACGGATGGCGTAATAGTAGGTCATGGTCCCCAAGGTTTCGGATTGACGCATGGCGCTGCCCTCGCCCAGGGTCTGAGCCCGGGCAATCTCACTGCGGTCCGCATGACTGTCCATGGACGTGGAATCCGAATCGGTGTCAAAAAGGACCTGGCCTTCCGAATCCACCAAGGTCAGGCGCAGGGCAGGGAAGTTTTCGCCGATTTTCTGAAGATAGCTGACCGCCTTTTTCTCCTCATACCCCATGGAGATCAAAGTGGCATTGGTTCTCAGATCGGACAAAACCTGGTTCTGGAAAAACTGATAAAAAGCGGGGAGGAGCAGAGCGGTCACCAAAGCTATGGACAGCGCGGCCACCAGGCAGAGCCTAAGGGTAATCTTTCGTTTCATCGCCTATTCACCTATCTTATAGCCCACATTTCGAATGGTCACGATGAGTTTGCCCGCCTCGCCCAACTTTTGCCTCAACGTCTTGATGTGCATATCCACGGTCCGGCTTTCCCCTTCAAAATCATAGCCCCATACCCGCTCCATGAGCTTGTCGCGGCTGAGCACGATGCCCTGATTGACCAGCAAAAACTTGAGCAATTCGTACTCCTTATAGGTCAGGGTTATGGGCGCACCGTTTACGGTAATCAAGTGACGGCTGTCATCCATTTCAATGGGACCGCATTTCATGACGGGCGTCTCTTCCGGACGCACCGCGCGCCGGAGCAACGCCTTGACCCGGGAAATGAGCTCCATAATGCCAAAGGGCTTGGTCATATAGTCATCCGCGCCCATATCCAGCCCCTTGACTTTATCCAATTCCGCGCCCCGGGCGGTAATCATCATGACCGGAACGGTCTGGGTATTCTGGTTCATGCGCAGCTGCTTTAAAATGCTCAGTCCATCCTCTCCGGGCAACATGATGTCCAGAATGATCAGCTCGGGCAGCTGTTTTTTCAGCGCGGCATAAAAGGGTTGGGCGCTGTCAAAGCCCTCCACCGAAAAGCCACTGCTCTTTAAGGCATAAAGTTCCAGCTCGCGAATGCTGGCATCATCCTCGACAATATAGATCATCTTACAAAATCCTCTCGTTCTTATGCTTACCGGTCAAAGAAAACTCAACCCATTCGGCGATGTTGGTGGCGTGGTCGCCGATGCGCTCGAAATACTTGGCGATCATCAATAGATCCACCGCCTGTTCGCCATAATTGGCATCCGCACGAATCAGATCGATCAGGTCGTTTTTCACATGAGTAAACAAATCGTCCACCACATCGTCGTAAGCCTCCACTGCCTGGGCCAAAGCCAGATCGCGGTTGACAAATGCATCGATGGACTCCCGCACCATGCGGATGGTGGCTTGAGCCATCTGTTGAATATGTTCCAGATGTTTAAGATCCTGTTCGTTGAGCAGCCGCAAGGTGATTTCCGAAATATCCGCGGCCTGATCGCCGATGCGCTCCATATCGGTGATCATCTTAAGGGCGGTGGAGATAAGCCGAAGGTCGGTGGCCACCGGCTGTTGCTGAAGGAGCAGCCTTAAACACCGGCGCTCGATATCCTTTTCCTTCTCGTCCACCGGCATATCGTATTGTATGGCCGCCCGGGCCCGCTCGCCGTCCCGATTGATCAGCGCCTGGGTGGCGTTCTCAATGGCATTTTCCACCAACGCGCCCATCTCAATGAGTTCATTGTTCAACGAATCCAGTTCGCGGTCAAACCTGTTGCGCATATTAGCCGAACCTCCCGGTAATATAATCTTCGGTGCGTTTATCCTTGGGCATGGAGAACAGATCCTCGGTATTTCCGAACTCAATCACTTCGCCCAGCAAGAAAAACGCGGTCTTGTCCGAAATACGAGCCGCCTGTTGCATATTGTGGGTAACCATGATTATAGTGTAATCCTTTGAGAGCTCGGATGCAAGGTCTTCTATCTTGGAAGTTGAAATTGGATCCAACGCGCTGGTGGGTTCGTCCATCAAGAGAACCTCGGGCTGGATGGCCAATGCCCGGGCGATGCACAGCCGCTGTTGCTGTCCGCCGGACATGCCCAAAGCGCTCTTTTTGAGCCGGTCCTTGGCCTCATCCCAGATGGCCGCCCGGCGCAGCGAGCTTTCCACGATTTCGTCCAATTGGGATTTGGATCTTATGCCATGGGTGCGCGGGCCAAAGGCGATGTTGTCATAGATGGACATGGGGAAGGGGTTGGGCTTTTGAAACACCATGCCCACCCGGCGGCGCAGCAGGTTGACATCCATGCCGGAATAGATATCCTCGCCGTCCAGGGTCACCGACCCGGTGATCCGGCAGCCTTCCACCAGATCGTTCATGCGGTTGAGCGATTTGAGCAAGGTGGACTTGCCGCAGCCCGAGGGCCCGATAAACGCAGTAATCTGATTGGCAGGCAGCGCCAGATTGACGTTTTTGAGCGCCTTGAAATCACCGTAGTACAGGTCCAGGTTTTTAATTACGATCTTATCCAAAGTGCGTTCATCCTTTCGCAATGCGCTTGGCAATAAAGCCGGAGAGCCAGTTAATCAAGATTACCACCAACAGCAGCACCACCGCGGTGGCGTAGGCCTCATTGGTATTGAGCCCCTCGCGGGAGAGAGAGTACATATGAACGGCCAAAGTGCGGGCCGAGCTGAAGACGCTGTCCGGAACCTTGGCCACGGTGCCCGAGGTGTACAGAAGCGCGGCGGTCTCGCCCACAATGCGGCCCACGGCCAGGATGACGCCCGCCAGGATGCCGGGCACCGCCGAAGGCAGAACGATGCGGAACACCGTGCGCAACCGGCCCGCGCCCAGACCAAAGCTGCCCTCGCGGTAGCTGTCGGGCACGGCTCTGAGCGCCTCTTCCGTGGTGCGCATGATGAGGGGCAAAATCATAATGGCCAGGGTAAAGGCGCCTGAGAGAATGGAATAGCCCCACTTCAACTGGGTGACGAAAAACAACATGCCGAACAGGCCGTAAACGATGGAGGGAATGCCCGAAAGGGTTTCAGCGGTTATGCGCACCACGTTCACAATTTTATTGCCCCGCTTGGCGTACTCCACCAGATAGATGGCCGCGAAGATGCCCAGGGGCGCGGCGATGAGCAGCGAAAGCACAGTCATAATCAAGGTGGAAATAATCGCGGGCATCATGGAGACGTTCTCGCTGTTATATTCCCAGGCAAAGAGTTCCGGCGTGAGGTAGGGGATACCTTTAATCAAAATATAGCCGATCAAAAAGAGCAGCGTCACAAAGGTCAGCAGCGCGGCCAGAGAAACCAGCAAAAACAGGATCAGCGACAGGGGGCTGCGGGTATAGGATTTCAGCCGGTCCTTTACGCTTACATGGTTAATGGCGTTCATTGCGACCTCCTTTTCAGCACCGAAAACAGCGCATTAATCAAAAGGATAAAGACGAACAGCACGACGGCCGTGGCAATGAGCGCCTCACGGTGCAGATCCGCCGCGTAGCCCATTTCCATGACGATGTTGGCCGTCAGGGTTCGAACGCCCTTGAACAGTCCGGCGGGCATGCGCGCCTGGTTCCCGGCCACCATGATCACGGCCATGGTCTCGCCAATGGCCCGGCCGATGCCCAGCACCACGCCGGCCAATATGCCCGACTTGGCCGCGGGCAACACGGCAAAAAACACACTGCGCTCGTGGCTGGCGCCCAGCGCCAGCGCGCCCTCATAGTAAGAATCAGGTACCGCGCGAATGGCAGACTCGCTGATGCCGATGATGGTGGGCAAAATCATGATGCCCAGGAGCAGGGAAGCGGTAAAAATGCTGTTTCCGTTGCCGTCAAAGATCAGCGAAATATCCGACAGGCCGCGCACCATGGGCACCAGCACCACCAACCCGAAGAAGCCGTAGACCACCGAAGGAATGCCGGCCAGCAGATCCACCGCGGGTTTCAAGAAGCGATACAGCCATTTGGGACAGAATTTGGCCATGAAAACCGCAGTCAGAATGCCCACCGGAACGCCCACGATAATCGCGCCGGCGGTGACATAAATGCTGCCCAGGATCATGGGGAAGATGCCAAAGGAGGGAGGAACATTTTTAGGCGCCCATTTGGTGCCCAACAGAAAATCAAACACCCCAATTTCAGCCATGGCAGGCACGCCGTTGGCAAAGAGGAAAATACAGATCAGCGCCACGGCCAGGATGCTGGCCAACGCGGCCACAAAGAAAAGAATCCTGAACAGCGTTTCCACCACGGCGTTCCGCTTCACGGCAAAGGGGGTTTCAGAGTTTTGTTTCATACGCACACTCCTTAATTTAAGCGGCGGTACATAAACAGGGTGTGCGCCGCACACCCTGTTTATGGTTAGGTAACTTAGCCGATGACGTCGCTCCAAACCGTGGATTCGCCGGTGAAGATGGACTTAATCTGCTCGGATGTGGCATCCTCCAGGGGGTTGGCGTTGTTCACCACCACGGCCACGCCGTCCAGCGCGATCACGGTGGGGGTCAACTCAGCGGTCTCATTCTCGGTCAAATCGCGGGAGGCCATGCCAATGTCGCAAGTTCCGTCGATGGCGGCCTGCATGCCGGTGGTGGAGTCAGAGGTCTGAATCTCAATGGTGGCGCCGGTGTTGACGGCCATATAAGCCTCGGCCAGCTTTTCCATTACCGGGGAAACCGAGGAGGAACCCGCCACAACCAGCTTGCCCTCGGGCTTTTCGCCGGCATAGGCAGCGGCCTCATCATTGACGGTAATGTAGCTTTCGGAAACCACAGCCTGGCCTTCAGCGCTCAGGATGAAATCGATGAAGTCCTTGGCCAGACCAGTGGGCTCGCCCTTGGTGGCGATATTGAAGGGACGGGAGATGGTGTAGGTGCCCGCCTTGATGTTCTCGGTGCTGGCTTCCACGCCGTCGATCTTCAGGGCTTTCACCGTGTCGTTCAGAGAACCCAGCGATACGTAACCGATGGCGCTCTCATCGCCGGCAACCGTGGTCAACACAACGTCGGTGCTGTTTACAACGATGGCTTCCTGGGTGGTCATATCGGTCTTGTTGCCCTCGGCATCCTTTTCCTCAATGCCGAACAGCTCGATGAACGCGCCGCGGGTGCCCGAACCGTCCTCACGGGATACCACAGAGATGCTCCGGTCCGCGTTGAAATCCGCGAACGCGGTGACCGCAGTGCAAGCGCACAGGGCGGCGGCAGCCAGGATTGATACAAACTTCTTCATGCTTTTTTCTCCTCCATTCCTTAAGGTACGGCTGCATTGTAGAATTGGGCGGTAAAAGCTGAATGCAGCAGCTTGTAAGAACTGAGTAAAATGGAAAAGGGGCCTGAAAAATTCCCAAATGACGGGGTTTTCAAAGAAATGTAAAGCCGATTTTACAGGATAACCGGAACCGATTTTACAAAACGAATGAAAAAAAAGCCCGCATTTTACAAAAATGCGAGGCCAGTAAGCGTATTGATCTTTAGTCCAATTTGTCCCACAGGGCATATTGACCGGTGTTCTTCAGGGCGGTCAGCATTTGGGCCCGGGCATTGGGCACCTTTTTGCAGAGCTGATCCATAAGCGTCTTCATATCCGCCCGGGCGGTTCTGCCGTTGGCCGGACAGGGAGAGGGAACCACCGGCAAATTCAGCGTCTTGACCACATGCAAAATCTGCTTTTCCGAGGCATAGATCATAGGGCGCAGCACGGTTATGCCGGTGCGGCTTAAATGGGTCACCGGCTGGAAGGTGCGCAGCCGGCCCTCGTACAACATGCTCATCATAAACGTTTCCAGGGCGTCATCCCGATGATGTCCCAGGGCGAGCTTGTTAAAACCCATTTCCACGCATAGGTTGTTCAGCGCGCCCCGGCGCATCCTGGCGCACAGCGCGCAGGGGTTTTCTTCCTTGCGCTCTTCAAACACGATGCGCCCGATCAAAGTTGGATAAACAGTATAGGGCACCTCCAGCGATTGGCAGAGCGCGGAAATTCCGCTCAGATCAAAGGGCTCAAGGCCCAAATGCAAGGTCATCGCGCACAGTTCAAAGGGCGCGGGGGAAATTGTTCGATATTGAGCCAGGGCGCATAGCAGCGCAAGGCTATCCTTTCCGCCGGATACGCCCACCGCCACCCGGTCGCCCGGTTCAATCATTTGAAAATCCTTGTCCGCGCGCCGGATCAAGCCCAGCAGTTGCTGCATCTTACCGCTCCTTTTCAGGCAATCTTGAGCATATTGGTGGCAATATAGAAGAAAATCATCAGCGAGCTGGCGTCCACAATGGTGGTGATCAGCGGGCTGGCCATAATGGCCGGATCCAGCTTGCACTTCTTGGCCAGAAGCGGCAGAGTGCAGCCAATGGCTTTGGACAGGATGACCGTGGCCAAGAGGGTCAGGCTTACCACTATGGCGGTCATGATTTCCGCCGGGGTAAACAGCCAGACCCGGATAAAGTTGACCAAGGCCAACACCACGCCGCAGATCAAGCCCACCCGGATTTCCTTCCAGAGTACCTTGAAAAAGTCCCTGAATTCCACTTCGCCCAAGGCCAGTCCACGGATAACCAAAGTGGAAGATTGGGAACCGCAGTTGCCGCTGGTATCCATCAGCATGGGGATAAAGGTGTTGAGCCCTGCCGCGGCCATGAGCAGCCCCTCATATTTGGAGATAATCAGCCCGGTAAAGGTGGCCGAGATCATCAGGATCAACAGCCAGGGGATGCGGTTCTTGGCCAATCCCCAGACCGAGGTTTTTAAATATTCGGTTTCTGCGGGAACCAGCGCGTTCATGAGTTCCAGGTCCTCGGTATTTTCTTCCTCAATGACGTCCATGATGTCGTCCGAGGTGATGATGCCCACCAGGCGGTTTTCGTTATCCACCACCGGGATATTAACCAGGTCATATTTGCGCACCGTGTCGGCCACGGCTTCCTGGTCGTCCAAGGTATGCACAGAAACCACGTTGTCGTCCATGACCACCGCGATGGGTTCCTCCTCGCCGGCAAAGATCAGATCCCGCAGATTGACGAAACCAATCAGCCGGCGGCGCTCATCGATGACATAGCAGGTGTCAATGGTCTCCTTGTCGACACCGGTACGCTTTAGGATATCCATGGCTTCGCGCACCGTGTTATGGGCATGAAACTCCACGAATTCGATGGTCATCAGGGATCCGGCGCTGTTTTCCGGATATTGAAGAAATTGATTGATCAAGTTGCGGGTGGTTTCGTTGGTATTGCGCAACACGCGCTTGACCACGCTGGCCGGCAATTCCTCCAAAAAATCCACCGCGTCGTCCAAATACAAATCGTCCACAATCGCGCTCAGCTCGCGGTCGGTGATGGATTCGATAATCACCTGCTGTTGTTCGCTGGTCATGTAGGCGAACACATCCGCCGAAATATCCTTGGGCAAGACCCGGAACACCAGCAAAAGCCGGTTGCCGTCCAGTTCTTCCATATATTGGGCGATATCCACCTCATTCAGCTCGATAAGCGCATTGCGAAACTCCGAAAGCTTTCCGCTTTCCAGCAAATCATTGAGCTCTTTGATTTTCAGCTCCAGCTCTTCATTCTCCATCGGTCTTTCCTCCTTTCTAATCGGCTGTGCAAAAAAGCGCACAAAAACAAGACACCCTGCCTAAAAAGTCATGGTGCCGGCCGACGTTGCGTGATGCAGAAAGGAAGGTGTGAAAAGAAGTCAGCGATCAGAAGGGAAACAGGGGCGGCGCATTCCCGCACGCCCGACGCTACTTCGAGGCACGCCTTCGCTCACCGGGCATCTTTCGCCGTCGTCCATGGAATGTCACCCCCCGAATCTTTTCAAAATCTCGGCTTTTTGAGCCTTTTCTATCATACAACCACAGTTCATGCCGCGTCAAGCGGCGGGTGTAAATTTTTGAAACAGTTTGCAAGCGGGGGATCAGGTGAGACGCCAACTATTCTTTCAGCCAATTCCCGCTTTGTGGACAATCCTTAGAGTCCATGTTATAATGAAGGCGCTGGTAAATCAGGCGCAAATGAGGAGGTCTTTGCGGGTATGGATCGCTTTAAAAAAGTTTACAGCCAGGGCATCATTGACGTCATGGAAATTTGGGTGGATACAGAAACCGGAGTCAATTATGTGTTCCATGTGGCTGGAAATGCGGCGGGCTTTACGCCGCTGCTCGATCAAGATGGAAAGCCTGTGGTAACGCCCCCGCCGGAGAAATAGCACGGAAAGAAGCCGGGCACCCCGAAAATGGGATGTCCGGCTTAACTTATTTCTTGGGCCTTAACAGTTGATTAAAGGGCTTGCGCGCCACCCGAAGCGCGTATTTTGCATGAACCCGAAGCGGGAATTTTAATTTAAATTGGGGAATCGTATATTCCTCCGGATTGGGCACCGAATAGAGGTATTCCACAATCTCCTTGGCGCTGTCCAGGTTGCGGTAGGCGCGCTGGGCCTCGGCGATTTGATTGAGCCGGGCGCCGTTATGGGTAATCAGCGAACTCACCATCGGGGCCACCTGTTCCGGGGATTTGCACACCACGCCCAGGCCGTGCTCCATCATCAACTGGGGATTGTTGGCCTCCTGGCCGGGCAGCGCTCCGGTAATCATCACCGGGACATTGCACACAATGGCCTCAAACAGGGTGTTGGGACTCCCTCGGGCGATCATCAGATCGCTTTCCAGCATATAATCCTGCACATTGTCGCAAAAGCCCAGAATGCGCACCCGTCCGCCATATTTGGGCACCATGGTATCCTCCAGCATGGCCTTCATGCGCTCGTTGCGGCCGCAAATAATGGTCACATTGCAGGTAAAATGGTTGAGCATCTCAACGGCGTAGCGCCTGAGGTTGCCCGAACCTTCGCCCCCGCTCATGAGCAGGCAATTTAAAGGCCTGTTCCCGTCATAGGGCCTGCGCTCATGCTTGCGGGCTGCCTCGCAAAAGCGCGCGCGGCTGGGAAAGCCGCACCGCCTGAGCTTTTCCCGGGGCATGCCCAACTTAAGGCTGGCCTCCAGGGCCTCGTCGGTGGGACAAAGGGTCATGTAGTTGCGCTCATCGCACCAGGAGGGATGGATATTGACGATATCCGCCTGAAGCGTGACCTGGGGAATGGGCAAATGATATTGCTCCAATACATTGAGCACGCTTCCGTTAAACAGCGAATGCACGCATACGATCAGATCCGGATGAAAAAACATCAGCTTCTTCATCAGCCGGTCGTGAATCATGGTGCCCAGCAGGTCGGCAATGACGCTGCTGGTCTGCTGCGACATAAGATAGGTAAACTTCCAAAGATCCTGGGCGTTGCGGGTGACCGGCCCGTACATTTTAGCCGAATTGATGGCCGCGCGGCCGATTAAGGCGAAGCCTTCCACCACCTCGACCTCCACGTCCGGATAGGCCGCGAATTGCTCCACCAAGGAATCGGTGATGCTCTTATGACCGTGCCCGGTATAAGCGGACATCAAAATCATAACTTTTTTCATAATGCCTCCGATGCGCCGAATGCTTACAGGAGCGCGATATCGCCCACGCCCGAAAGCACATAGTGGGGACGATAGGGATATTTGCCCAAGGTGTGCTCGTCGGTAACGCCCGACAGCACCAAGACCGTCTCAATCTCCGATTCGATGCCCGCCACGATGTCGGTGTCCATCCGGTCGCCCACAATCACGGTATCCGCCCGGTGGGTGCCCAAGGTCTTCATGGCCTGACGCATCATCAAGGGATTGGGCTTGCCCACAAAATAGGCCTGTTTGCCGGTGGCCATCTCAATGGGCGCGATCAGCGCGCGGGTGGCCGGGGCAATGCCGTTTTCAATGGGGCCGGTCATATCCGGATTGGTGCCGATGAGCTTGGCGCCCTTGCGCACCAGAGCCACGGCGTGGAGAATTTTATCATAATTATAGCTGGAAGTTTCGCCCACCACCACATAGTCGGGGTTGACGTCGTTCATGGAGAAACCCTTGTCGTACAGCGCGCCCACCAAGCCGGCTTCGCCGATGACATAGGCGCTACCGCCCGGGCACTGGCTGGCAAGAAAGCTGGCCGTGGCCAGAGCGCTGGTGTAAAAATGTTCCTCGCCCACGTTAAGGCCCATGCGGCCCAGCTTCTGTTGCAGCTCGCGGGGGGTACGCTCCGGAGAGTTGGTCAGGAAAATATAGTCCTTGCCGTTATCCTCCAGCCATTTTACAAATTCACCCGCCCCAGGCAAAAGCATATTTCCGTGGTAGATCACACCGTCCATATCGCTTATAAAGCCTTTTTTGTTTCGAAGGGCTTCCAGATTCACTGCGCTCATCTTGTTCGCTCCATTCTGTAACCGTTTTCATTGGGCCTGATATCGAAGTCATTATATCATGAAACCCCGGGGTTTGAAAAGCCGAAGGGGCAAATTATGTGTCAATTATGGGGCAAACAGGGCGGAGATGAAAAAAATTCCCGGGAATTTCGGGCGGCGTTTGTATCGGGAACGGGTTTCTGCTATAATGGTAACACAACTTCAACAGACCTAGGAGGCGTTTTATCATGCGCTATGGAGCCCCTGTCTTTGATACCCATACCCCGGAGGAATGGATTGCGTCTCACCGCAGACTGGGCTATGGTGCGGCCTATTTTCCGCTGAGCGCCAAGGATGACCCCTCAAAAATAGGCGAATACGCCCAGGCGGCCCGGGAGGCCGGTCTCATCATCGCCGAGGTGGGGGCCTGGTCCAATCCCATCGATCCCAACCCCGAGCGGAGGGAACAGGCGGTGCGATACAACATCGAGCAGCTTGAGCTGGCCGAACGGGTTGGAGCCTGCTGTTGTGTCAACATATCGGGCAGCTGTCATCCTGAAATCTGGATGGCCGCGCATCCGGACAATCTTTCGGAAGCTACTTTTGAAAAAATCGTTCAGACCGTGCGGCGGATTATCGACGCCGTAAACCCCACGCGCACCTTTTATACGCTGGAATGCATGCCCTGGAGTTTTCCCGACAGTGTGGACAGCTATCTTGAGCTCATCAAGCGGGTGGACCGGAAGGGCTTCGCCGTGCATCTGGATCCCTGCAACCTGGTCAACTGCCCGCGGGGGCTCTATGGATTTTCGAAACTCATCCAGGATTGCGCGAACCGGCTGGGGCCCTATATGCGCTCGGTGCATGTGAAAGATTTGAGCCTTAAGGTGGACGCCGCCAACGTGGAGCTTTCGGAGGTGGAATTCGGCACCGGCGATATCGACCGGATGGCGTTGATTCGGGCATTGAGCCCGCTGGACGTGCCCATGATGCTGGAACATCTGCCGGACGAGGCCGCCTACAAGCGCGCGGGCGATTGTTTTGAAGCCCTGGCCCGGCAGGCGGGCGTGGAATTGGAGCGGATTTAAAATTATGGAAGCGCTTTCGCCCCGTGTCCGATGCTTTGAACCGGTGATCGACAAGGAAAGCCGGGTGCTCATTCTGGGCAGCATGCCCAGCATAAAATCCTTGGAGGCTCATTTTTATTATGCGCATCCGCGCAATGCCTTCTGGCCCATTCTGGCCAGCCTGTTTGGCGCGCCTGTACCCCAGAGCGTGCAGGAGAAGATCGCCCTGGCCCTTCGGAACCGGGTGGCGCTGTGGGATGTGCTGCGCGCCTGCGACCGGAAGGGATCGGGGGACGCGGCCATACGGCGGGTGGAAATCAACGACTTTCAGGCTTTGTTTGAGGCGTATCCGGCGATTCACACTGTATTTCTCAACGGCAAGACGGCCCATCGATTGTTTGTGCGCAATTGCCTGAAGGCCGCGGGCGCGCGCCGGATTGAGGTGTTGCCCTCCACCAGCCCGGCCCACGCCGTTTCCTTTGAGAAAAAGTTGGCCGCCTGGAAAACCGTCAAGGATGCCCTTCAGGGAGATTGACCGGCCGGGCGGCTTCATGAGGAGGGGTTTCATGAGTCCGGGGGATATCATTATGAAAAAACGGCTGGGCCAGACGCTCAGCCGGGAGGAAATTCGGGCCTTTGTGCGCGGAGCCACGGACGGCAGCTTTGCGGATTATCAGCTTTCAGCCATGCTGATGGCCATTTGTATCCAGGGCATGTCGCCCGAGGAGACGGTGGAACTGACCATGGCCATGGCCGAATCCGGGGAGCGGATGGATTTATCGGCCATTCGCGGCGTCAAGGTGGATAAGCATTCCACCGGCGGGGTGGGCGACACCACCACCTTGATTTTGGCGCCGCTCATCGCCTGCTGCCCGGGCATCAAAATGGCCAAGATGTCGGGGAGAGGGCTGGGCCATACCGGGGGCACGCTGGACAAGCTGGAGGCCATTCCAGGCATGAATGTCGGCCTTTCCCGGCAGCGGTTTATGGAAATCGCCGACCGGATAGGGGTTGCGCTCACCGGCCAGAGCGCCGAATTGGCTCCGGCGGATCAAAAGCTATATGCGCTCCGGGACGTGACCGCCACGGTGGACAGCCTGCCCTTGATTACCTCCTCGATTTTGTCCAAGAAGATCGCGGCCGGTTGCGACGTGGTGGTGTTGGACGTCAAAAGCGGAAGCGGCGCGCTGATGCCCACCTTGGAAAAGTCCATCGAATTGGCCCAGACCATGGTGCAGATCGGCAACCGCACCGGCCGCAGGTTCAGCGCCCTGGTCACCGACATGGATCAGCCCCTGGGGCTATATGTGGGCAACGCCCTCGAGGTCAAGGAGGCCATTTTAACCTTGAGCGGCGCGGTTCAGGGGCCGCTCAAACAGGTCAGCCTGATGTTGGGCGGACAGATTTTACAGAGCGCCGGGCTGGTTCAAGACGCAAAACAGGGCGCGGATATCCTGGAAAGCAAGATCAAGAGCGGCGAGGGTCTGAAAAAAATGGCCCAATGGATCCAGGCCCAGGGCGGAGACGAGCGGGTGGTGGAAGAGCCCGACCGCTTGCCCAAGGCCGGGCGGGAAATCGATTTGCTTAGCGCGCAATCGGGTTATGTGAGCGCGCTGAACACCGCCATGATCGGCAACGCCGCCCGGGTTCTGGGCGCCGGACGCCTGAAAAAAGAGGATATCATCGACCCGGCCGTCGGACTGGTCATGAAAAAACGCATTGGGGATTTTGTGAAGGCGGGCGAGTGCTGGTGCACTCTGCATGTTGGCGCGGCCTCCGACCTGAATCAGGCCCGGTCGCTGATGGATCAGGCGCTCAGCCTGAGCCCCATCCGTCAACCCGCGCCCAGGCTGATTCACGCGGTGGTGGATGCGCAAGGGACGCATTATATCGAAGGATAAAAAATAATTTTGAAAGAATAGCGGCGGATTGAGCGGCCGTACCCGCGCCGGCCATCGCCCAAGACAAGGAGAGCATACCGATGAATACCATTTTGGAATGTGAAATCAAGCCCCTGAATCAACAGGCGCTCATCAGCGCCCGGGAAAAAATCGACCATCTGGCCAAGCCCCTGGGCTCTTTGGGCAAGCTGGAGGATATGGCCATCCAGATGGCCGGCATCTTTGGGGAAATTCCCTTTACGCTGGGCTGGAAGCGGGTTGTGGTCTTTGCCTCGGACAACGGGGTATGGAACGAGGGCATCAGCCCGGTGCCCCAGAGCGTCACCTTAAAGCAGGCGGTCAACATGACCCGGGGGCTGACCGGGGTGTGCGCCATGGCGCGGTACGCGGGTTGCGAGGTCAAGGTGGTGGACATGGGCATCAACGCCCACGTCAAATGCCCGGAGATGATTGACCGGAAGTTGGCCATGGGCACCAGGAATATCGCCCAGGGCCCGGCCATGAGCCGGGAGCAGGCCTATCAGGCGCTGATGACCGGCTTTGAATTGGCAAAACAGGCCAAGGCCCAGGGGGTTCGGGTGCTGGCCGCCGGGGAGATGGGCATCTGCAACACCACCACCAGCGCCGCGGTGCTTTCCGCGCTCACCGGCATGCCCGCGACGGATACCGTGGGCAAGGGCGCCGGGCTCACCGAGGAACAATTCCAGAAAAAGCGCCAGGTGGTGGAGCGGGCCCTTGAAATCAATCAGCCCGACCCGGGGGATCCCATAGGGGTTTTACAAAAGGTGGGCGGCTTTGACATCGGCGGCATGGCGGGCCTGTATATCGGCTCGGCCGCGGCCGGGCTTCC
This sequence comes from Candidatus Faecaligallichristensenella faecipullorum, assembly GCA_018716505.1. Classification (GTDB taxonomy): domain Bacteria; phylum Bacillota; class Clostridia; order Christensenellales; family Aristaeellaceae; genus Faecaligallichristensenella; species Faecaligallichristensenella faecipullorum. The sequence continues at coordinate 18,007 of DVJW01000226.1, forward strand.
GGTGGTGGTGGACGGATTTATCGCCATGGTGGCCGCCGCGCTGGCCGTGCGCATCCGCCCGGAGGTGAAAAACTATCTGTTCGCCTCCCATGTGTCCAACGAAAAGGCCTTTATGGCCGCGGCCCAGGCCGTGGGCGTCAAGCCCTATCTGGATATGGGGATGCGTCTGGGTGAGGGCAGCGCATGTCCTTTGGCCATGATGATGATGGAAGCCGCGCTGCGCATGGCCCACGATATGCTGTCCTTTGATGAAGCGGATATTGATATCAATGATTATATCGATATCCGCGGGGAATAGGGTATGAAGGGGTGCTTAAAAGGCGGGATGCTTCGCGTTCGGGGCGCGTTTTTCCAAATAGTCCGGCTGTTTAAACAGCCGGGCGGGGAAATCCGCCTATGGGCACGGCTGGCCGGCGGCGTCCTGCTGTATCTGGCGCTGGTGGTGGCGGGCAGCATGCTGTTCGGCCTGGCCATCACCGCGATATTAAACTTTTTCGGGGTCACCAGCCGGAATCTGACCCTTCAGCCCATCTGGCTTCAGGTGTTAAGCATACAGTACGGCAGTTGGCTGTCGCTGTTTCAACAGGTCATGGCCTGTCTGTCCGCGTTTTTGGGCTTTAAGTGGCTGTTGAAGCGACCGTTTCTCAAAAGCCTTCAACTGCGCGGCCATGGTCTGGAGGGGGCCGTGGGCCTTCTGACCGGACTCTTGATTCCGGTCTTGATGTTCTGCCTATTCAGGGCAATGGACGCGGTCCGCCTGGGCTGGCCGGTCTCCTCGGCTCGATTTACGCCGTATCTGTTGCTGTATGCCCTGTGCATGGCCGCAGTGGCCTTTGGCGAGGAGGCCCTGTTGCGCGGCTATTTGATGAACGCCTTTAAAGGCACGCGCCTCAGGGTGGGCGGCCTGTTGCTGAGCGCGTTGGCCACGGTATTGCTGCATGGGTTGGGCAGCGGGCTCAGCCCCTTGGGCTATGGAAACCTGTTTTTGCTGGGCCTTTTATTGGGGTATCTCTATTTGAGAACCGGGAGCGTTCTACCTGGGGCCGGGATTTCCGCCGGGTTCCGCTTTATGACCTACGGCGTATTGGGCTTTTACGGCAACGCCATCACCCCGGTGAGCGCGATGCTGGAAGCCTATCCGGTTTCCCGGGAAATCCTGACCGGAGGAGAGCTGGGGCCGGAAAACGGGCTGATGATGACGGTCTTTTTGATCGCCGCCCTGGCCCTTACCTGCCTTTGGGCCAACCGGTGCTATGCGGATTATGATTTTTTTGATTCATAAACCGGATTGCCTGACAAATTATGTCCGTAACAATATAAGGGAGCGGTTTGATGAATCGTCCAAATATTTTGATTTTTATGACCGATCATCAGCAAGGCGCGACCATGCTGAAAGAAAACCCCT
>DVJW01000227.1 GCA_018716505.1 Candidatus Faecaligallichristensenella faecipullorum
GGCCGGCGGCGACATACCGGATATCGTGATGCCCCGTCAAAAGCATTTGACCACCATTATTGATAATGGATTGGCGCTGAACCTGGATCCGCTACTGTCAACCTACGCGCCTAACTTAGCGGGCGAAGCCTTTCAGGCCAGCAATGAGCTGAGCCGTCAGATGTTGGGCGGAGAGAAGCAGGAGCTGTATTTCCTGGCCGTCGGCCTGGGCATGGAGAGTGAAATGGTCAGCGAGACCACTTCCCGCGGATATACCGTGCGATGGGATCTGTATAAAGAGCTGGGCTGCCCGCCCATCAACTCGGACGACGACTATATCGAGGTTATCCGCAAGATGGTGGAGCTCTATCCGGAAACCGAGGATGGGCGCAAGGTCTACGGCATGGGCCTGTATGACGACTTGTCTGCATGGTACACCCGCGGGGCTTGGATCCGGGACGGCGGAGCCCTGTGCATATGGACCATTTCGAACTACCAGTACATGGCCGCGCTGGAAGACACCACGCTGGTAAATGGATATATGAACACCGACCGCTCCGCTTTCTGGACGGACATGAAGTTTTATAACAAACTGTACAAGGCCGGCCTGTTGGATCCGGATTCGTTCATCATGACCATCGATGAATGGAACGCCAAAATTGCGGGCGGAGAATATGTGGCGGCCATCTACGCCAATGGCGCCATGTATAACGAAAATCGCAAGACCGATCCCAACACCTTGGCCGGGTTGATCGTGGTGCCTTCTGAAAATGCGGTGGTGGGTTCGCGTAAGTTGCAGGTATGCGGCGGAATGCCCACGGATACCATTTTCATCTCCAAAAACTCCCAGAACGCGGAAGCCGCGCTGAAGGCGCTCAATTTCTTCGCAGATGACAGCGTTGTGCGCATGACCTATTGCGGCATTCAAGGCAAGGACTGGGATTACGACGAGAATGGCGTGCCGTACATCACTGAACAGGCGCTTAAAGACCGCGATACCTATGGCTTTGGCTCCGACGAATATGTGAAGGCAACGGGTATCTGTGGACAACTGTATAACTTCACGTTCTTTCAGGGGACAGCCCTTGCAGAGGATGGATATGTGTACAATCTTGCCCAAATGCCCGATGAACGCGTTCGAACCCTGGATCCCATGCGCAGGGATATGGCGGAAACATACGGAGTTTCCCGTCCCTCCGAGGCGCTGATGAACCTGGTGTATGAAGGCAAGACCATCGATAACCTCAATGACTATGCCCAGCTGGTAGCCCTAAGCATTACGGATCTGCCATTGGATATTCAGCGCATTATGAATAATCTCAATGATATTCTATACAATGCGGTTCCGAGTCTGGTTATGGCCGAATCCCAGGAAGAATTTGACGCCATCCAGGCCCAGGTGCTGGCGGATTTGGAAAATGCGAACGAGGCTACCGCATGGGAATGGTATAGTACCCGGTTCGACGCAGCCAAGGAGGCCGTGACGCCTGCGTACCAGGAGGCGTTGGAACGCTATCAAAGCCTGGCCAAGTAAGCATGCGGACCTACTGAAAAAGATTGCGGCCGTACTTCGTTCAGGCGCGCCGGGCTTACCGGTCTGGCGCGCCCGACGGAGGGCGGCGTCGGAAGGAGCGCTTAGGCATGATGAGAGAGCTTACACAAAACGGTGCAAAAAAAAGGCTTCATCGCGATTGGAACCTGTTTTTTCTGGTGCTGCCGTTGATGGTTTTGGTGGTTTTGTTCAGCTATGTGCCGCTGGCTGGCTGGCTGCTCTCGCTGATTGAGTATAAGCCTGGCTATCCGCTGTGGGAAAACGAATTTGTGGGGTTAAAATACTACGAAATGGTCTTTACCAACCCGGATATCCTTCGGGCCTTTAAAAACACCTTGATCTTTTCTGCCATGAATTTCTGTCTGCTGCCCTTTCCCATGATCTTTGCCATTTTGCTCAATGAAATCACTTCCGCAAAATTTCGGAAAGTCGCCCAGACAGTCACCACCTTGCCACATTTTATCAGCTGGGTCATCGTGTATTCGCTGGCTTTCGCTGTTTTTTCCCGGGAAGGCATGCTCAACCAAATCTTAGAAGTTTTGGGCCTTCGGGGACAGTCGGTGCTGACCGACAGAAACGCCGTTTATTGGTTCCAGACGGCGGTGAGCCAATGGAAAAGCCTGGGATGGAGCGCCATTATCTATATCGCCTCCATCGCGGGCATCGACGGGGAACTGTATGAGGCCGCGGCCATCGACGGGGCCAGCCGGTTTCAAATGGCCCTGCATGTGACGGTTCCAGGGTTGATGCAGACCTTTGTGGTGCTGATGCTTTTAGGCATATCGGGGTTTGTGAACAGCGGCATGGATCAATACTATGTATTCAAAAACTCCATTGTGTACCGCAATATTGAGGTGCTGGATCTATATACATATCGGATGGGCTTACAGGTAGGCGACTATTCCTATGCCACCACCGTGGGCATCCTAAAATCCTTTGTCAACATTCTGTTGCTCTTCAGCGCGAACGGGATTGCCAGGAAAGTTCGCGGTGCGAGCATTATATAAGGAGAGTGGCCCTATGGTAACCAATGTGAGCGCCAGCCGGCGGATATTCTGCATTGCCAACGTCCTCTTGTTTCTGGTGCTGATCCTGGTTTGCGCCTATCCCATCTGGTATATTCTCATTCAATCGCTCAGCGGCTCAATTGTCCCCGGCAAGGCCTTGCTCCTTCCCCATCAGTTTACCTTGAGCAACTATCAGCAGATCTTTAAAATACCGGGGGTTTTGCATGCCGTTGGGGTGTCCTTCGCCCGAACCATCGTGGGCACCGGGTTGACCACAACCTGCTGTATGTTAATGGGGTATCTGTTTTCCAAGCAGACCATGCCCGGGCGCAAATTTCTATACCGAATGCTTACCATTACCATGTATGTGTCCGGCGGCCTGATTCCCACCTACCTGGCCATGAAATCTTATATGCTGCTCAACAGCTTTTGGGTCTATGTGCTGCCCAGTGCGGTCAGCGCCTACTACGTCATTTTGATTAAGACTTATGTGGAGCAGTTGCCCGCCGCGATAGAGGAGTCCGCCATGATAGACGGCGCGAATGTCCTGGTCATCTTTTTCAGGATTATCCTGCCCATGTCGCTGCCCATTATGGCCACCATCATGGTGTACGCTTCGGTAGCCCAATGGAACGCCTGGTTCGACAATCATATCTATACCTTTGCCGAGGACAAACTGACCACCATGCAATACCTGCTCTACAATTATCTCAATGAGGCAGAGCGTCTTGCGGCCATGGTCGCAGAAAGCGCCCACGATGTGGATATATCGGCCCAGCTTACGCCCAAGGGGCTGCGCATGACCATGACCATGATCACAGTGCTTCCGGTATTGATGTTTTATCCATTTCTCCAGCGTTTTTTTATCAAGGGAATCGTTATCGGTGCGGTTAAGGGGTAACCCCGCAAGGAAAGACGTGGTGCCTGAACGCACTTTCTTCCTTCGCCCGTAAAACTATCGCCATGGGAGGAATTGAAAGATGAAAAAAATGAGGGTTGGAATCGTGGGCGCGGGCAATATCGCCCGGTCAGGCCATTTGCCCGCCTATAAAGAACTCAGGGATATCGCGGAGGTAACGGCCATCGCCGATCTCAACGAAGAGCGCGCGAAGGAAGCTGCGCAGCTATTTAATGTGCCGCGCTGGTATGGTTCGGCGGAGGCGCTGTTGGAGCATGAAGACGTGCAGCTGATAGACGTATGCGTATGGAATCAGGCGCATGCGCCCATCGCCATAGCGGCGGCCCGGGCCGGAAAAGCGGTTCTATGCGAAAAGCCGCTGGCTTCCAGCCTGGAGGCCGCCCTGGAAACCGAGCGCGTAATCCGCGAAACCAGGACGCCCTTCATGTGCGGCATGGCTTCGCGCTTCAGCCAGGAGGTCACCTTGCTTAAGGAAATGATCGACCGGGATGAAATGGGAACCGTCTATTACGTCAAAACCGGCTATGTGCGCCGCCGCGGTACGCCTGTGGGCTGGTTTACCGATTTGGAAAAATCGGGCGGCGGTCCGGTGATCGACATCGGGGTGCACAATATCGACTGCGCATGGTATCTGATGGGCAAACCCCGTCCGGTTCGGGTAAGCGCCAGCGCCTATGCGCCCTTTGGAGATTTCGAGGTGCGCGGCGTAAGCCGCTGGCAGGCCTTGGATCGCGGCACCGGCAAGGTAAACACCGAGGATTCGGCGGCGGCTTTTATTCATTTCGAGAATGGCGCGGTTATGTTCGCCGAAGCGAGTTGGGCGCTCAACGCCCCAGAGGGCCGCTATACCCAGCTGTGCGGTGAAAAGGCGGGCGCCACCCTGGATCCCTTTGTCATCTATCGGGAAAACGCCAGTCATTTTCTGGTGGACGAACGCCCGGTGGTGCAGCCCGTTAACCGCTTTGCCCAGGAGATCCGTCATTTCATCGACTGCATTTGCCAGGGCCGCGAACCCATAGCCCCAATATCTGACGGAGTGACGGTGCAGCGCATGCTGGACGCCATTTACCGATCCGCCCGCTCGGGTCGTGAAGTGGAATTATGAAGCCTGCAAATAAAAAATCAAGCATGAGAGATGTAAAGATTTACGGCTATGGGAAGACAAGAGAAAGGTACAACAAAAAGGCCGTCCGAAAAGGGCGACCGAAGGGGAGGCGTAGCACAGTCATCCCGCC
>DVJW01000228.1 GCA_018716505.1 Candidatus Faecaligallichristensenella faecipullorum
AGAGCATTGACAAACCTATTCTCCTCATTTGGGGATGCATGAAGGGGCCGCAGCCCCTTCATATTCAATCCGCAGCGGCGGCATGTACGCCGCGAGGAGCGGCCCAAGTGGCCGCTTCCTCTATCATTTTCTTTCTCGCCCCAACCTCGGCTACGCCGGGCTGGGGTTCCGGTTCTGCGGGGCCCTTTGGGCCGTCCTCGAACCTCCAGCCGCGTAAACGCGGCCTCCGACCGGCCGTCACCGAAGGTGACAGGAAAATGATGCAACTCGAAAAAATGAATATTTCATTTTTTCGAAGGGTGTTGACTTTGTCAACACCCAGAGGCCGCTCCGGCGGCCTGTTTTCAATTATGGCAATCCCGGGAATTTTGTCGGGATTTATGGCGCTTGGAATAAAAGCCTGATATAATACAAATATAACAAGAGAAAATGAGATACGCTGGGGAGGCGTTCGGCCCATGTGGAAGGAATTTAAGGAGTTCGCCTTTAAGGGAAATGTGATCGATATGGCCGTGGGCGTGATGATCGGCAGCGCCTTCAGTCAGATCGTGACCTCGCTGGTCAATGACATTTTCATGCCCGTGCTGTCGCTGATCACCGGCCAGGTACACCTAAGCGGCCTGTTTTTCGCCTTGGACGGCCAATCCTATCCCTCCATTGAGGCGGCCAATGAGGCCGGGGTGGGCACGCTGAATTATGGCGCGTTCTTGCAGGCCGTAATCGATTTTCTCTTGATTGCGCTGTGCGTCTTCTTTTTTGTGAAGGCCGTCAATAAACTGCGCAGCTTCGCCGCGCCCAAGGTGGAAGAAGTCAAGCCTGAACCCAGGCGCTGCCCCTATTGCTTTGGCGAAATTCACGAAAAGGCCACCCGATGCCCGCACTGCACCTCGGAGCTTTGAGCGTTTTGTCCGGGCGGCGGATATTGGCCGCTTCCCGGCTCTTTTTATATTGAAAAATCGGGAAGCTTTTCGCTTCGCCGGGCAGACTGGTCTCTATCCGAAGCATACCATAAAATAATCGTATCCAACCGGGTTCACCCCTTTGGGAAAGGAGGTTTATCATGCAAATCCATTTTACCCTAAATCATCAGGACGTTGTGGCGTCCGACGATATGAGCTATGAACAGATTCTTCGGGCTGATCCCGAACGCTTTCCCCAGAACGCCCTGGCCGTGCGCCTGGGCGGCCGCACTGTCTCCCTCACCGAAAAGCCCACGCCCGGCTGCGAGGCCTATCTCATCGACTATCATGACCAGGAGGGGCGGCGGGTGTATGAGCGTTCGCTGCGCTTTTTGATGCTGTTGGCCCTGCGCAAAACCTATCCGGGCGCCCGGGTGCGCATTGAAAACTCCATTGGCCAGGGCATCTACCTCTCGGTGGAAACGCCCGAGGCCCTGACCGCTCATGCGGTTCATCAGGTGGAATCGCTCATGCACGCCCTGGCCGATCAGGATCTGCCCTATACGGCCAGGCGGGTCAGCCGCCAGCAGGCCATCGAATATTTCCGCGCGGATCATCAGATGGACAAGGTTCGGCTATTGAGCTACCGGCCCTATGAATATTTTCAGATGTACAGCTGCGGGGACATGCAGGAATATTTTTATGGGGTCATGACGCCATCCACCGGCTATGTGAAGGTGTTCTCCCTTCAATTCCACATGCCCGGCATGGTGCTGATGCTGCCCGACAGCAAACAGCCGGACCGCCCCGCCCATTTTTACGACCAGCCCAAGCTGATGCACTGCTTTGCGGAATCCGCCCGCTGGTCGGAGATTCTGGGCTGTTCCAACGCGGCCGACCTAAACGAAATGGTGGCCACCAAAAACCTCAGGCCCTTTATCCGGGTCAACGAGGCGCTTCAGGAAAAATCCATATCCGGCATTGCCGAACAGTTTCAAAAGAGCGGTGCGCGGTTGATTTTAATCGCCGGGCCCTCGTCCTCGGGCAAGACCACCTTCGCCCACCGGCTGAATATCGCCCTTCGGGTGCTGGGCCTGCGCCCGGTCTCCATTTCCCTGGACGACTATTATATAGACCGGGACAAAATTCCGCTGGAGGCGGACGGCCAGCCCGATTTGGAAAAGCTCAGCACTTTGGACGTGGAGCTGTTTAACGACCATCTGGTGCGCCTGTTGCAGGGCGAAGAGGTTCTGATGCCCCGCTTTGACTTCGAAGCCCAAAGGCGCGCCCCCACCGGCCGTGCCTTCCGCCTGGAGGAGGGCCAGCCGGTCATCATCGAGGGCATCCACGGCCTCAACGACGAGCTCACCATCGACGTGCCCAGGGATATGAAGTTCAAAATCTATGTGAGCGCGCTCACCACCCTGAACCTGGACGACCACAACCGCATCCGCACCACCGACGCCCGGCTGCTCAGACGCATGGTGCGGGACGTGCGCTTTCGGGGCACGGATATCGAGCGCACCATGAGCATGTGGCCCTCGGTGCGCCGGGGCGAACAAAATTACATCTTTCCCTATCAGGAAAACGCGGACGCGGTGTTTAACTCCTCGCTGGTTTACGAATTGGCGATCTTGAAGCGCTATGTGTATCCGCTTTTGATCCAGGTGCCCGATTCCAGCCCCAACTACACCCTGTCGCGCAGATTGGTCAAATTCCTCAACTACTTCCAATCCGCGGATGTGGAGGATGAAATCCCGCCCAACTCGATTTTGCGGGAGTTCATCGGGGGATGTTGCTTCTATCGCAACGATTGAGCAGAATTTTCCAATGAATTTATGCGATTTTATCGGTTTAAAACCCCTCCATCGGCGCAAAATACCATCGCAAGGAGGGAATAAACCATGATGAAAAACCGCAAATTCTTCGTACTTTTGGCGGCCATGACCGTGCTTGCGCTGATGCTGACCGGATGTATGGGCGCCACCAACCGTCCCGAAGCCACTCCCGAAGTGACTTTGGCCCCGGTGACCACCGAGATGCCCCAGATCACCAGCGCGCCCACCCCCAATGTGACCCCCGAGGCCACGGGCAGCGCGTCCACCGCCCCTGAAAGTTCGGCCAGCGCCCAGCCCACCGGGGCGGCCAGCGAGCCCTTTGACTGGATGAGCCAGGGCGAGCAGGTTGAGCAGCGCATCGACCAGCTCTCTGAGATCTCCTCCAGCCGGGTGGTGGTCAACGGCGACGCGGCGCTGGTGGCCGTTGAGTTCAGCAACCAGTATCAGGGCGAGCTGACCCAGCGCATCCGCGACATGGTGGCGGGCGAGGTCATGGCAGCCGACCCCAACATCAAATCCGTGGCCGTGACCGCCGAGGCCGAGGACGTCAAGAGCGTGGGCGATTTGGCCGACAAAATCAAAAACGGCACCGCGGTTCAGGACCTCAAGGACGACATCGACAAGATCATTCGCAACGTAACGACCTTGCGCTAAAGCGCAGCCGGCCCCTGATTCCTTGGGGGCCGTTTTTTTGCGGAGAAATTCTGATTTTTTGGGGATTTATACCTTGACAAGCCCCAAGGTCATGCGCTATAATAATTCTTGTCTTTTGGGGTTATAGCTCAGTTGGTCAGAGCGCCACGTTGACATCGTGGAGGTCGATGGTTCGAGCCCATTTAACCCCACCATCAGCAGCCGGTTGGAAAACCGGCTGTTTTTGTTTGGGATTCCTTGAAGCTTTCCCCTGGGCCGCCAAGAACGCGGCGTTATCTCGGCGCAGACAGAGCGCGCGCGAATCCGTTTTTTTCGGATTCGCGCGCTTTTCTATATTTTCTTTTTTTACCCTCAATGTACAAGGGGCAACACGGTTTTCCGGGGCAGGCCACGTCCATGTCTGCGTTTTCCTCCTCGCCTTACGCCCAGCAAGTCGAGGACGAGAACACAGTCCGCGCCGTTTTCAAACCCCGCCAGGCGTATTGCCCCTTGTACACTGAGGGTATCTATGTAAAATGGCAATCTGCCATGGAGTAACGTCTGTTTTGATCTTGAGTATAGAATACCATGGATATTTGGATGGGATATGAACAAACCTTAAACAGCTGGGACAAAATTGGATTATCTTACAGAAGGCCAGGGGCCCATCGGACCCCTGGCCTTCAGACCGTTGACAAACCTATTTTTCCCGTTTGGGGATGCATGAAGGGGCCGCAGCCCCTTCATATTTAATCCGCAGAACCGGCTTTGCCGGTTCGAGGAGCGGCCCAAGTGGCCGCTTCCTCTATCAT
>DVJW01000229.1 GCA_018716505.1 Candidatus Faecaligallichristensenella faecipullorum
CCTTCGGTGACGGCCGGAAAATGATAGAGGAAGCGGCCACTTGGGCCGCTCCTCGCGGCGTACATGCCGCCGCTGCGGATTGAATATGAAGGGGCTGCGGCCCCTTCATGCATCCCCAAACGGGGAAAATAAGTTTGTCAATGGTCTGACCCGCCGGGGAATTTCTTCCCCAGCGGGTCATGGGTTTAAACTTTAGTTTTTCTTCGCCAGAATCGCGGCGTGCGCGGCAGCCAAACGGGCGATCGGCACGCGGAAGGGCGAGCAGGAAACATAGGTCAGGCCGATGTCATGGCAGAACATAACGGTCGACGGATCTCCGCCGTGCTCACCGCAGATGCCCAGCTTGATATCCGGGCGGGTCTTCTTGCCCAGCTCAGCGGCCATCTTGACCAGCTTGCCCACGCCGTTTTGATCCAGGCGGGCGAAGGGATCGGACTCGAAGATCTTCTTGTCATAGTAGGCGTTCAGGAACTTGCCCGCGTCGTCGCGGCTGAAGCCGAAGGTCATCTGAGTCAGGTCGTTGGTGCCGAAGGAGAAGAACTCGGCCTCCTGGGCGATCTCGTCGGCGGTAACGGCCGCGCGCGGGATCTCGATCATGGTGCCCACCTTATAGGTCACCTTGACGCCCTTCTCGGCCATGACCTTGTCGGCGGTCTCCACAACGATCTTCTTCACATAGGCCAGCTCTTTGACCTCACCCACCAGCGGGATCATGATCTCGGGATGGATCTCAATGCCCTCTTCCTGGGACACTTCGATGGCCGCCTCGATCACGGCGCGGGTCTGCATCTCGGCGATTTCCGGATAGGTAACCGCCAGGCGGCATCCGCGATGGCCCATCATGGGGTTGAACTCATGCAGCGAGTCGATCTTGGCGATGATGGCTTCGGAGGTGGTGTTCAGCTCCTTGGCGATGGCCGCGATTTCCTCGGTCATGTTCTTGGCGGGCAGGAACTCGTGCAGCGGCGGATCCAGGAAGCGGATGGTCACCGGGCGCACGCCCATGGCCTTGTAAATGCCCTTGAAATCGCCCTTCTGCATGGGCAGCAGCTTGGCCAGAGCGGCGCGGCGCTGCTCCTCGGTATCCGAAAGGATCATCTCGCGCATGGCCGCAATGCGGTCGGCGGCGAAGAACATATGCTCGGTACGGGTCAGGCCAATGCCCTCGGCGCCGAACTTCACAGCCACCGCAGCGTCGTGGGGCGTATCGGCGTTGGTGCGGACCTGCAGGGTGCGAACCTCGTCGGCCCAGCTCATCAGGGTGGCGAAATCGCCGGAAACCGTGGCGTCCACGGTCTTGATGGCCTCGGCATACACCTTACCGGTGGAGCCGTCGATGCTCATCCAATCGCCTTCCTTCAGGGTCAGATCCCCGATGGTGGCGGTCTTGGTCTCTTCGTTCACGCGCAGCGTGCTGCAGCCGGCGACGCAGCAGGTGCCCATGCCGCGGGCCACAACGGCCGCGTGGGAGGTCATGCCGCCGCGGGCGGTCAAAATGCCCTGAGCGTGGTTCATGCCCTCGATATCCTCGGGCGAGGTCTCCAAACGCACCAACAACACCTTCTGGCCGGCCTTGGCGGCGGCGGTGGCGTCCTCGGCGGTGAAGTAGATCTGGCCGCAGGCAGCGCCCGGAGAAGCGGCCAGACCGACGGCCACTTCCTTGGCGGCCTTCAGCGCGGCGGCGTCAAACTGGGGATGCAGCAGGGAATCCAGCTGCTTGGGCTCGACCTTGAGCACAGCCTCTTCCTTGGTGATCATGCCTTCCTTCACCAGGTCCACGGCGATCTTCAGGGCCGCGGCGGCGGTGCGCTTGCCGTTACGGGTCTGGAGCATGTAGAGCTTGCCGCGCTCGATGGTGTACTCCATATCCTGCATATCTTTATAGTGCTTTTCCAGGGTATCGGCGATCTTGGCGAACTGATCGTACACTTCGGGCATAACGTCCTTCAAAGTGGCGATCTGCTGGGGGGTGCGGATGCCGGCCACCACGTCCTCGCCCTGGGCGTTCATCAGGTACTCGCCGTACAGCTTGTTCTCACCGGTGGAGGGGTTGCGGGTAAAGGCAACGCCGGTACCGGAGGTCTCGCCCATGTTGCCGAACACCATGGCCTGCACGTTGACCGCGGTGCCCCAGTCGCCCGGGATGTCGTTCATGCGGCGGTAGTAGATGGCGCGGGGGTTATCCCAGGAGCGGAACACGGCCTTGATGGCCTCCACCAGCTGAACCTCGGGATCCTGGGGGAACTCGGTGCCCTTTTCCTCGGCGTAGATGGCCTTGAAGCGGACCACGACTTCCTTCAGGTCCTCGGCGGTCAGGTCGCTGTCGAACTTCACGCCCTTGGCTTCCTTCATCTCGTCCAGCACGCGCTCAAACTTGGATTTCGGGATCTCCATAACCACGTCGGAGAACATCTGGATAAAACGACGGTAGGAGTCATAGGCAAAGCGCTCGTTCTGGGTCAGATTGGCCAGGCCCTTTACGGCCACGTCGTTCAGGCCCAGGTTCAGGATGGTGTCCATCATGCCGGGCATGGAAACGCGCGCGCCCGAACGAACGGAAACCAGGAAGGGATTTTCCAGATCGCCGAACTTCTTGCCATTAATTTTCTCGGTCTCTTTGAGGGCCTCTTTTACCTGGGCCATGATCTCGTCGGAGATCTGCTTGCCGTCCTCATAATACTTGGTGCAGGCTTCGGTGGTTACGGTGAAGCCCTGGGGCACCGGAAGACCCAGCGAGGTCATTTCGGCCAGGTTGGCGCCCTTGCCGCCCAGCAGGTTTCTCATGCTGGCGTTACCTTCTTTAAACAGGTAAACGTACTTGTGAGACATGTTATTCCTCCTAACATCCGTTTTCACAATAGTACCCTGGAAATTATACACAGCGGAAAAGGATTCCCGCGTGCTTGCTTATAAAGTTTCTGTTATATTATACAGAATAAACCAGCTCATCGCAAGAAAATGCGCGTTAAGATTGCATGTTCGCGCGATTTTGTGGGGCTTCCCCCCAATCCTGCCCGCCTTTCACCGCTTTATACCCATGCACGCGGGATTTTTTTGAAAGCCGGGGTTTAATTGAATATTTACTTGTGTATCCCTCCGCCGGCGGGGGGGCTTCCGGTCATGGTGGGCTGGGATGATTGAGGCGGCCATATTGTGGCCGCCCCCGCGAAATAAGGCTTCAACCCCAAAATCAATCCGTCCGCGGCGCGCGCCGCGGACGGATTTTTCATACGTTTCACTGGGATTGGCGCATGAACTCCAAAAGCTCCCAAATGCGCTGAAGATCGTCGGGATTATAGTATTGGAGCACCAGCTTGCCCTTTTGGGGGGTGCCGGAAATGGAGGCCTTGGTGCCGAACACCTCCCGGGCCATGCGCTCCAACTCGGCCATTTCGGGCTCCTTGCGCTGGGCGGGCTTTTTCCCGTTTTGCGCCGGCATCTGGCAGGCGCGCTCCAATTGGCGCACCGACCAACCCTGGGCCGCGGCCAGCTGGGCCAGGGCCAGTTGGCGGTCCTTGCTCAAGGGCACCAGCGCCCGGCCATGGCCGGCCGAAAGCTTCCCGCTTTTCAGCATATCCAAAATGGGCTCGGGCAGGGCCAAAAGCCTCAGGGCGTTGGCCACCGCCGGGCGGCTCTTGCCCAGCCGCTGGGCGGCCTGCTCCTGGGTCAGCCCGCATTGTTCCATCAGCGACTGAATGCCCATGGCCTCGTCCACCGGGTTGAGGTCGTCCCGCTGCAGGTTTTCAATGAGCGCGATCTCCAATCGCTTCAGCTCATCCCATTCCCGCACAATGGCCGGTACCACATCCAGCCCGGCCAGCCGCGCCGCGCGCCAGCGGCGCTCCCCGGCCACGATGGTATAGCGGCGGCCGCTCCTGGCCAGCAAAATGGGCTGAATTACGCCCACGCTCCTGATGGACTCAGCCAGCTCCTCCAGCGCCTGCTGGGAAAAGCTCTTGCGGGGCTGGCCGGGATTGGGGTCGATATCGCCCAGCTTGATCTCCCGCACCGTCTCCTGCGCCCGGGCCGCCGGAACCTGGGCTTCCACCTCCTCAAAGGCGTCTCCGCCCAAAAGTGCGTCCAATCCCCGTCCCAGTCCCCTGTGCTTGGTCATGAAATTGCCTCCTTAAAAATATCCGGCCGCCTTTGCCAAACCGTCAGTCCAATTCTTCCTCGTTCCACTCGATGACCTCTTGGGCCAGTTCGGTATATGCCTGGGCCCCGGAACAGCGCGGGTCGTACAGATGGATGGGCAGCCCATGGCTGGGCGCCTCGCTCAGGCGCACGTTGCGGGGAATGATGGTGGAATACACCCGGTCTCGGAAGTGCTTTTTGACCTCCTGAACCACCTGGATGCCCAAATTGGTGCGCCCATCCAGCATGGTCAGCACCACGCCCTCCACCTCCAGGGATGGATTGAGCCGTTTGCGCACCAATTGCAAGGTGTTCATCAGCTGGCCCACCCCTTCCAGGGCGTAGTATTCGCACTGTATGGGCACCAGCACGCTGTCCGAGGCGGTGAGGGCGTTGAGGGTCAAAAGCCCCAGGGAGGGCGGACAGTCGATGAGAATATAATCATAGTTCCCCCGAATGGGTTCCAGTGCCGCGCGCATCAGCTGTTCCCGCCCCGGGGTGGATACCAGCTCGATCTCGGCCCCGGAAAGCTCCCGGGAGGAGGGCAGCACGTCCAAACTGCCGTAGCCGGTGTGCAATATGGCCTCCGAGGCCGGGGTCTCATTGACCAGCACGTCGTAAATGGAATATTTTGCCTTTTTTGATTGGCCCAGGCCGCTGGTGGCGTTGCCCTGGGCGTCAATATCGATGAGCAATACCCGTTTGCCCGCAGCGGCCAGACAGGCGCTCAGATTGACCGAGGTAGTGGTTTTGCCCACCCCGCCCTTCTGATTGGTTACCGCGATGATCTTGCCCACTGTCTTTTATCTCCTGTTCCCGGCCTTTTGGCCGATCCACAATGTTTCTATTATATCGCCTTATACGCCCGGGAAAAAGCACTTCGGAGTTATTTCTCATTTGGTTACCCTCAGTGTACAAAGCGCGGTTTAAAAACCAGGCGTACCGGATATTTTCGCCTTTCCGTACAAAAGCATTGAAGGCACAGCGCATCACCGCCTTACAGTATATGCGCGTTTATACCTTTCAAGCCCATTAAAGCCCATTTTGCGCCCCGGTTTCGGCCCAGCCTCGGCTCTCGCCCAGCAGCATGTACTCAATGGAATCGCTGAGCGCGATGAAGCTGGCCTCTATGACGTTGGAGGAAACCCCCACCGTGCTCCACAGATGGACGCCGTCGGTGGAATCGATATGAACCCGAACCACCGAGGCCGTGCCCGCGCCGCTCACCACCCGCACCTTGAAATCCTTGAGCCGCATCATGTTCAGGCACGGATAGAAGACCCTCAGCGCCTTTCTCAAGGCCAGGTCCAGGGCGTTCACCGGGCCGTCGCCCTCATCCGCGGTGATTTCGATCCTGCCGTCCACCGCCACCTTGACATAGGCCTGGGCGTTTTTGTCGTCTTCGGGCTTGCGGGAGACCACATGGAAATCCAACACCTCGAAAAAGCGCGGCCTGCGGCCCAGCGCGCCCAACACCAAAAGCTCCAAAGAGCCGCCCGCGGCCTCAAAGGCATAGCCCTTGGCCTCCAGCTCCTTGATGTGCTCCATGATGCGCACGGTCTGCTTACTGCCCTTGGAAAGTTCCGGGGCCAGCGCCCCCAGCCGGCTGATCAGCGCGCCCCGGCCCGCCATCTCGGAAACCAGGAACCTGCGCTTATTGCCCACCTGCTCGGGGGAAATATGTTCAAAGGAGCGCCGGTTTTTGAGCATGCCGTCGATGTGCATGCCGCCCTTATGGGCAAAGGCCGAATTGCCCACATAGGGGCTATGCTCGTCCATGGACAGATTGGCGATCTCGCTCGTCAGCCGGGCGGTGGGCGCCATGCGCGCCATGGCCCCGGGGGCCAGGGCTTCCTTGCCCATCTTCAGGCACAGATTGGGCAGCAAAGTGCACAGGTTGGCGTTCCCGCACCGCTCGCCGTAGCCGTTGATGGTGCCCTGAACCATATCCGCCCCGGAGAGCACCCCCTCCATGCTCAAGGCCACGGCCAGGCCCGCGTCGTTGTGGCAATGCACCCCCACCGGGCAGTCCATCGCCTCCACCACCCGGCGGGTGGCTTCCCCCAACTCATGGGGCAGCGTACCGCCGTTGGTATCGCACAGCACCAGGATATCCGCCCCGCCCCGGCGCGCGGCCGCCAGACTTTCCATGGCGTATTCCGGATCCTCCCGGTAGCCGTCGTAAAAATGTTCGGCGTCAAACAGCACCTGGAGCCCGGCGGCCTTTAAAAAGCCCACCGATTCCTCAATCAGCCGAAGGTTCTCTTCCGCCGGGGCGCGCAGCACCTCTTTCACATGAAAAAGCGAACTCTTGCCGAAAATAGAGACCGCCCTGGCCCCGCATCCGGCCAGCTTTTGAAGCCCCACATCCTCCGCCGCCCGCGCGCCCACCCGGCAGGTGGAGCCAAAGGCGGTAAGGCAGGCGTTTTTAAGCCTCAATCCATGCCGGGCGAACTGAAAGAGCTCCTCATCCTTGGGGTTGGAGGCCGGATTGCCGGCCTCGATATAGTCCACGCCCAGCTCGTCCAGGGCCCGTATCAGCTTGATCTTATCCTCCAGGGAAAAGGACACCCCTTCGGCCTGGGCGCCGTCCCGCAAGGTGGTATCCAAAACCAGAACCCGATCCGCCATTCGCCTTCCCCCTTCGCTGGCATGCCTGTTCCTTCTATTATAGCAGATTTGTGAGCCGGGCTCAACCGCTGCAAGGAGGGATATGGACGCTTTCCAATGATCCGCCATTCACCGTCCTGCTTTTCTGTTTACCATATGCGTTATCACAAGGGCAAGGCCCAAGGCGCCTTCAACGGGCATAAGCGCCAGCGCGCAATGCTTCAAATTTTGTCCTGTCTCAACCATATCATAAATTTGCGCGGTTTTCCGCGGGTCCTCCACGGGCAAAATGGCCTTTCGGTTTTCCAGGTACCGGCCAACCGACAACAACAGCAGGATGATGAGCAGCAGAACCAGCAGGATACTGCGGAGCCATTTTTGTATTTTTTTCATCTTGATTCCCCTTCGCCTGGAGAGCAATTGTTGGGTTGTTCCTGACGGATGATGGAGGCGGTCTCCTGATAAAGCCATTCAAAGTTCGCCCTTTTCAAGGCCTCATACGCGGATTGGGTGTAATCTTCCGTGGCCGTAAGCAGCCGGTCCCGAACCCATGCCTGAAAGGGGCAATCATCCGGAAAACCCAAAGTTCCCCAGACCTGATACAGTTCCATCAATCCATTTTCATAATCATCCGGCAGGGCGCTGAATTGCCCGTATAAAAACAGCGCCCTCAGTTTACGCGACTGAAGTTCAACGTCAACCGCTTCGCTTCTCGCCAGATCATTCAATATCTCCGCAAACTCATAGCCGTCTTTTTCCGCGCCCAGCAACATGGCTACCCGAATATCCTGATCTTTCTTGGCCTCGATGCATTTCGCCGCATAGCCGCAAATATCCTTTTGGGAAAACATCGGTGGGATAAAGCCGCACTCATGATAACCCAACCGGAGCAAGGTCCATGAAATTTGAAAACCGATTTCCTCCAGCAGTGCCAAGTTGCCGGCACACAGCCGATTTTCCATACGCCTTTCCTCCATAGCCATACGAATGGCGCTTCCCTTTTATCCCCCTGTATTCTAGCAAAAACACCCCTCCACCGTCAATGTCCACCCCCGGACCAAAAGCAAAACCACCACCCTTGAATCGGAATTTTCCAACATTGCACAACCCTGGGTTTCATGGTATAATATAGATTCAGGCGGTGTATCTAGCGCCGCGGGGCGGAGGTTGAGCCTTGAGCAAATATTCACCACTTAAAATTACGCTGGGATGCCTGTTGGCGGTGGGCCTTGCGTTTTTCTCACCCTATGCGTTGGCATTCGGCATCGCGCCCGGCATCATGATCGTGCCGGTGGTCATCTGCTTTTTGATGGCCTGGTCGGGCCCGGCCAGCGCGGCATTGGCCACGGTGGGCGTGCTGGCCATGGGCCTGCGCGTGGGCGGGCTGTTTTTCGGCGCGCTTTGCCTGGTAACCGAAATTTTGCCCGCATGGGGTTCGATTCAACTGCTTAGAAAGCGGGTCTCCATGCCCCGCTTGGTGGGCTATTCCATGCTTCTTCAGCTTTCGGCCAACCTGTTGGGGGTCATCCTGCTGCGCCTGCGTCTGGGCCCGGATATGATCGGATACGCCTTGACACTATTCCGTCAGGGCGTGGAACAACTCCCCGCCCTGTACGTGGATTCTATCCTTCGCCTGCAATACCAAATGGGCCTGTTTGGCAACGCCAGCGGAGTCGATATCACCCGGGCTATATTGACCGTCGAGGACCGGGCCACATTGCTGGATTCCTGGTTCCAATATATGGACGCCGGCCTGCGCGTCACGCTGCCTTCGTCGATCCTCAACAGCGCGGCCCTGAGCGGCCTCATCATGGCCGCATTGCCCAGCTGGATTTGCGCGCGCCGGGGCGATACCCCTCAGGTGAGCTATATGGGCATCCATCAGTGGAATCTTCCGGTTCAGGCCACCAAGGGATTGCTCTTTTGCCTGTTGGTCAGCGCGGTGCTGTATTTCATGGGAATAAATGAAAGTATTGCGCTGGTGAACGCCTCGCTCCAATTGGCGAACCTGGGCTTTACCATTCAGGGCATGGCTTCTCTGAGCCGCATGATGCGCACCCATGGCATGCGGCCGGGCACCCGGGTGTTGGCGTTGGTACTCCTTGTGCTGCTGGCGCGCATGGTGCTGGTGGCGTTGGGGCTGGTGGATTCGCTGATGGGGCCCAAGGGACTGTTTATGGATATGGCGCGCAAGCGCATGGATAAAGACAACAACAGGGAGGACGACGAACGATGAAAGTCATACTGCTTAAGGATATCAAAGGTACCGGCAAAAAGGATCAGATTATCGAGGCCAGCGACGGCTATGCCCGGAATTTCCTCTTCCCGCGCAAGCTGGCGGTGGAAGCCACGGCCAGCGCCCTCAACGCCAGGGAAAACGCCAAACAGGCCGAGCTCCATCGCGAGCAGGTTCAGCGCGAGGAGGCCGAGGCCCTGGCCCGCTCCCTCAAGGGCAAGGTCATTCAGGTGGAAGCCAAGGCCGGCGAGGGCGGCCGCCTGTACGGTTCCATCACCAGCCAGGAAATCGCGGACGCCCTCAAGGCCCAGCATGGGGTCAGCCTGGACAAGCGCAAGATCGAGCTCGGCGATCCCATCCGCTCGGCGGGACAGACCCAGGTGGGCCTGAAGCTGGCGGCCGGGGTGTCCACCAAAATGATCGTAAACGTGGTGGCGGTAAGCAAATAATATGGGGGGTACGTTCATGCCCATTCGCAGCACCGTGAAGGCTCTGATTGTGCGCCAGGGGCGCATACTGCTCAACCGGTGCGCCTATGAGGACGGAAGCGCGTACTATGACCTTCCGGGCGGCGGACAGTGTCCTTATGAATCCCTGGAAGCCGCCCTGCGGCGGGAGGTTTTGGAGGAGACCGGCTATACCCTGGGCGAGATTCGCTTCGCGGCATTGGCCGAGGAGATCTTCACCGATCCGCACCTGCGGGCGCGCTATCCCGAATATACCCATCGAATGATGCACATCTTTTTATCCGAACCCGGGGATGAACCGCCCCTTGCGCCCACCGAAAAGGATTTGGGCATGTTGGAAAGTCTTTGGCTTCCGCTGGAAGAGGCCGCGCGCCTGAAAGAACTTCATCCCTTTGGCCTGGGCGCGCATCTTCTGTCCTTGGCAGAGGGCGGTGCGCCCCTCTTCCTGGGCACGCATTACAACAGCCGTGCCCGGGTTTAAATTTTGATTTATTATGGAGGAATCTTCATGGAGCAACCCATCGGCGGACGCATACCGCCCCATCATGAGGTGGCGGAAAAATCGGTGCTGGGATCCATGCTTCAGGATCATCAGGCTGTGCTGTTGGCCCAGGAGCTGCTGCATGAGGACGATTTTTACGACCCGGCCAACCGGGAGATCTTTTCGGCCATGCTGCACCTGTCGGCCATGAGCCGGCCGGTGGACCTGGTGACCGTGGACGAGGAGCTCACCCGGCGCGGGCGGCTGGAGGGCGTGGGCGGCATAGGCTACCTGATCGAGCTCAGCCAGTTTGTGCCCTCCACGGCCAACGTTTCCTCCTATATCCAGATCGTGGACGAAAAATCCACCTTGCGCAAGCTGATCGCGGCCTCGGGGGAAATCACCCAGGAGAGCTATGCCGCGGATCAGGAGGTGCGCGACATCCTGGCCAACGCCGAAAAGCGGGTGTTCGATATCTCCATGCGCAAGGGCGGCGAGCAGCTTCAGCCCATCAACCCGGTGCTCATCAAGACCTATGAACAGATCGAAAAGCTGTATCAAAACAGGGGACAGATCAGCGGGGTACCCACCGGATTTTACGATCTGGACGCCCTGCTCACCGGGCTTCACCCGGGGGAGTTGATCCTCATCGCCGCGCGCCCCTCCATGGGCAAGACCAGCTTCGGCATGAATATCATGGCCAATGCCGCCATCCGGGGCGGGCAAAAGGTGGCGGTGTTCTCATTGGAAATGCCGGCCGAACAGCTGGCCATGCGCATGCTGTGCTCGGAGGCCAATGTGGATATGCAAAAGGTGCGCCGGGGCACCATCAATGACGAGGAATGGATCCGCCTTTCCGAGGCCATGAGCCCCATCGCCATGAGCCACATCCACATCGACGCCACCTCCGGGGTTTCGGTGCCCGAGATCCGCTCCAAGGCCCGCAGGCTTCAGCTGGAGGAAGGGCTGGATCTCATCATGATCGACTATTTGCAGCTCATGAGCGGCAGCGGAAAGGCCGCCAGCCGCCAGGAGGAGGTCAGCGGCATTTCCCGGGCCCTCAAGGGCTTGGCCCAGGAGCTTCAGGTGCCGGTAATCGCCCTTTCCCAGCTCTCCCGCGCCACGGCCGGGCGCGCCGACCACCGGCCCATCCTTTCGGATATCCGCGATTCGGGCGCCATCGAGCAGGACGCGGACGTGGTGATGTTCATCCACCGGGAGGACTATTACGACAAGGACACCGAGGAAAAGAATATCGCCGAAATCATCATTGCCAAACAGCGAAACGGCCCGCTGGATACGGTCAAGCTGGCCTGGATGAGCGAATTTACCAAGTTCTTAAACCTCTCCCGCCAGGGCATGTAACCCGGCGGGCGCGCGGCGCCCTGGGCTGAGCGGCCCGGGGCGCTTATTTTGTCTTTTGGAGCACGTCCAGGCAGTGGTGGGTGGCGCCCACCAGATCCGGCCGCTCGCACACGGCCAGATGGTACCGCAAAAACGTCCGAAAGTCCTCCTCATCCATGGCCTCCAGGGTTTCGCGCATGAACCCGGCCGCCCCGTCGGTGGCCAGGTAATGAAGCCGCTTAACCGGAAGGCCGTATGTCAAGCGGTCAATATCCTCCCTGCGCACCAATTCAAACAGATCTTTGGGCTCAGAGTACAGCTCAAAGGTTTCGGGGTTCATCATCTTTTCTTCCAACACCATTTTCACATGGTTTCCCTTAAACACATAGTCGATCATGGTGCCCTCGGCGATGCAGTAGGCCACCATGATGACGCCGCCCGTCCGGGTAACGCTCAAGGCCTGCTCCAGGGCCGCGCGCTTGTCCGGCTCGCTGTACAGATGATACATGGGCCCCAAGACCAGCGTCATGTCAAAGGCCGCCCGGGGCAAAAAACTCAGGTCCAGGGCATTGCCCTGAAGGGCGGTGAGCTTCATGGCCGGGGTTATCTTGGATTTTAAAATCTCCAGATTGTGGGGCAGCAGCTCCACGGCCGTTACCTCAATTCCCCTTTGGGCCAGGGCCACGGAATACCGCCCGGTGCCCGCGCCCACCTCCAGCACCCGCATACCGGGGCGCAGATAGCGCTCAATATAGCGCATGGTGGTCAGGTATTCCACCTGGCCCGCCCGGGAAAGCAGCCGCGCATCTTCCTGATAATTGCTGTAGTATTCGTTCAGATACTGAAAGGTCTCCATTCTCTCCCCTCCTCGCTTCGTTCAGCCAACGGGCCGGATAAAAAGAAAAAAGGCGGCACAGACGCTTTTACGCCTATGCCGCCCGGATACGTTTCCCATTTACCAGCCCGTTTGGGATTTTGAATACGGCGGAATAAGCCCAGCGGTCTGCCCATACGCAAAACCAGTGGACGGGAAAAACATATAGGCCTTGTTTTCCCAATGGCCGCTCATTTCCTCCGCCTTCTTTCCAGGAAATTGGGTTCATCATACCCCATTTTTCCTTCGTTGTCAAGAAAAGGGGGCGCCAGAAGATATGCTTTTTTTCTGACCTGGGCCATCGCCAAAGCCCACTGCGCTTTTCAATTGAAAAGCATCCCGGGCTGTGTTACAATACCCCAAAGGAAGATTTACCGGCGCGTAACGCACCATAGGAGGAAACGGCCATGCAACACCTTATACAGGAAACCTTAAACCGTCACCCCGAGCTCGGCCACCTTGCCGGACCCATCCAGCGCGCGGTGCAAATCATCGTGGACTGCGCCCAAAACAAGCACAAGGTGCTCACCTGCGGCAACGGCGGCAGCGCGGCGGACAGCGAACACATTGTGGGCGAATTCATGAAGCGCTTCCGGCTGCCCCGTCCCCTGGATCCGGCCACCAAAGAGGCGCTCATCCGGCAATACGGCCAGGAGGGCGAGCGCATGGCCTCGGCCCTGGAACAGCCGGTGGAGGCCATCGCCCTCACCAGCCAAAGCGCGCTCTTGACCGCGTTTTCCAACGACGTGGCGGCCGACCTGGCCTTTGCCCAGCAGGTATTGGGTTACGGCAAGCCCGGGGACGTGCTCATCGGATTGAGCACATCAGGCCACTCCTCCAACGTGCTCTCGGCCATGCGCATGGCCAGGCTGTTGGGCCTGCGCATATTGGGCTTTACCGGATGCAACCCGTGCGAGATGGACGAGCTGTGCGACGTGGTGCTGCACGCCCCGGACAGCGAAACCTATTTAGTGCAGGAGAGCCACGAGGTATTGTACCACCTGATCTGCCAGGCGGTGGAGTTCGAGCTGTTTGGAAAATAAGGCGCGCCCCAGGGCGGCGTTGAATTCAGCGGGAGGGAGGCAATTCCCATGATCCAGACCTGTTCCTTGGTAAAATCCACGCCCAGTGCCGCGATTTTTAAAACCGGCGGCGAACTTCTCCGGGTTGAGGCCATCAGCGAGACCATTTTGCGGGTCAGCTTCACCGGGCGGGAGGAATTTCTGCTTCAGGACAACGGCATGATCGAGCCCCTTGAGCCGGCGGCCCTCAACATCGTGCGGGCGCAGGACGGCTATCTCCTGGACGCCGGGGGCATACAGGTTCGGGTGGCCGAAAAGGGCGGCGCGCTCTCCTATTATCATGGAGACGAGCTCTTGACCCAGGAGCCCCGGCGCAAGGGCCGCCAGCTCCGGCCCAAGGAGATCTATGTTAACGACTTTAAACCCGACGCCGAACTTACGGAAACCCTGAGCGTGGATGGCATTCGCGTTCGCGCCAAGGGGACCCCCCGCCTGTCCCGCCAGGGATACTCGGCCCTGTTGCGCTTTGAATTCCAGCAGGGCGAGGCCGTCTATGGCCTGGGCCAGCACGAGGAAGGTGTGCTCAACTACCGGGGACAGCATCAGCTGCTCTATCAGCACAATTTAAAGGTGAGCTGCCCGGTGCTGATGTCCTCCAGGGGATGGGGCATGCTGGTCAACTGCCAGAGCGCCATGACCTTCCACGACGACAGCATGGGCAGCTACTTTTCCATGGACACGGTGGACGAGCTGGATTACTTTGTGGGCTATGGCCCGGAGCTGGACGGCCTGGTGGCCATGATGCGCCGCCTCACCGGCCCGGCCCGCCTCTTGCCCCGTTGGGCCTTTGGCTATTTGCAGAGCAAGGAACACTACCATACCCAAAGGGAACTGGTGGAAGTGGCGAGGGAATACCGGCGGCGGGAGATCCCGTTGGACTGCGTGATTCAGGATTGGCAGACCTGGCCCGAGGGTCAATGGGGGCAAAAGACGGTGGACGCCTCCCGCTACCCTGACCTGGACGCGGCCATGGACCAACTGCACGGCATGAATGTGCACGTGCTCTGGTCGGTCTGGCCCAACATGAACGGAAACGGCGCCAACCGCAAGGAATTCGAGGAGAAGGGCCTGCTCCTGGGCAACCGCTCCACCTACAACGCCTTTGACGAACAGGCGCGGGCCATCTATTGGCGCCAGCTCAAAGAGGGGTTGTTCTGCCACGGCATCGACGGCTGGTGGTGCGACTGCACCGAGCCCTTTGAGCGGGACTGGTACGGGCCGGTATGCTTTCCCCCGGAGGAGCGCATGGCGGTCAATCTGGACGAGTTCAAGGAATACCTTGATCCCGCGCGCATCAACGCCTATTCCCTCTTCCACAGCCGGGGCATTTACCAGCACCAGCGCGCCGAGGCCCAGGAAAAGCGGGTCATCAACCTCACCCGCTCGGGCTTTCCGGGCCAACAGAAATACGCCACCATCACCTGGAACGGCGACACCTCGGCCCGATGGGACGTGCTGGGCAAGTCCATCGCTGACGGGCTCAACTTTTGCCTGAGCGGCCAGCCCTACTGGAGCCAGGACATCGGCGGCTTTTTCCTGAAGCGGGGCCAGGAATGGTTCCGGGACAGCGACTATGACCAAGGGGTCATGGATCCGGGCTATCGGGAGCTGTATGTGCGATGGATGCAGCTGGGCTGTTTCCTGCCCATGATGCGCTCCCACGGCACCGATACCCCCCGGGAAGTCTGGCAATTCGGGGAGCCGGGCGATGAGGTCTATGAGGCGCTCGTCAAGGCCATCCGCCTGCGGTACCAGCTGTTGCCCTATATCTATACCCTGGCGGCCCAGGCCGCGCTGCAAAATGGCACCATGATGCGCATGTTGGCCTTTGACTTCCGCGGCGACCCGGCGGCATTGGATATAAAGGATCAGTTCATGCTGGGCAAGGCGCTGATGGTCTGCCCCGTCCTGTTCCCTACCCGCTTTACCGAGGGCGGCGAAAGGGTGAGCAATCCCCCCAAATTCCGCCGGGTCTATCTGCCCAAGGGCGCGCGCTGGGTGGATTTCTGGACCCACGAGCGGCATGAGGGCGGCCAATGGATCGACTGCCCGGTTGGGCTGGATACCATACCGCTCTTTGTGCCCGAGGGCAGCATTTTGCCGCTGGGCGTGCCGCGCCAGCATGCAAACGAACAGCCCAACGCCCCCGTCACCCTGCGGGTATACGACGGAAGGGACGGCGTGGGCGAATATTACAGCGACGCGGGCGACGGCTATGGCTATGAGGCCGGCGAAAGTTATCGCGCCGATCTCAGGTGGAACCATTTCACCGGCTGTCTGGATATCAGCGAGGCGGGCGATGAGCGGTTTAAGCCCGAGCGCTTTATCCTGGAGCGGGTATAAAACGGCAATCCGATTTTAGCCATCATCCATGGGAGGCAACTTATGAACCAATTGCAGCAAATTTTAGAGCGCGCCGGGGTGACTCAATACGGCATCATCGACACCAAGGACATCCATTTTTCCCAGGAGGTCCGGCACATGTGCGAGGTCAACACCTGCCGGCAATACGGGAAGACCTGGTGCTGTCCCCCGGCCCTGGGCACGGTGGAGGAATGCCAAGCGAGAATCTGTCAATACGACCGGATGCTGGTGTTCAACGTCAAATACGACCTGGAGGATTCCTTTGATTTCGAGGGCATGCAGGAAGGCATGGCGCGCTTTAAGGAGACCTGCCGGGAGATCGACGCGGCGTTCAAGCCTTTGATCGAACGCTATCTCATGGTGGCTAACGAGGGATGCGGCCTGTGCAAGGAATGCACCTATCCCAACGCCCCCTGCCGGTTTCCGGACAAGGCCCACGGCTCTTTGGAGGGATACGGCATTTTTGTAAACGAGTTGGCCGGCACGGCGGGCATCAACTACATCAACGGAGCCAACACGGTCACCTACTTCGGCGGTTTGGCCTGCGATTCAGCGGCGCTTCAGCGGCTCCTGGATACCGAAGCGGTTTAAAAACTGGCGGGCGAGGGAGCAAGCTCCCCCGCCCGAGGGTGTTGACTTTGTCAACACCCTCAGACCATTGACAAACCTATCTTTCTCGTTTGGGGATGCATGAAGGGGCCGCGGCCCCTTCATATCTTCGCCCCGGCCTCGGCCTTCGCCGGGCCGGGGTTTCGGTTCGCAAACAACGTTTGCGAACCTCCAGCCGCGCAAAGCGCGGCCTTCGAAATCCGCAGGGCCGGCTTTGCCGGACCGAGGAGCGGCCCAAGTGGCCGCTTCCTTTATCATTTTCTGGCCGCTGCCGAAGGCAGCAAGAAAATGATGCAACTCGAAAAAATGAATATTTCATTTTTTCGAAGGGTGTTGACTTTGTCAACACCCTGAGGAGCGGATCCCATCCGCTCCTTTTTTATTTGAACTCATATTTTCCAATTCACGCACCCATACTATTCAATGGCCTGTATTTCATATACAAAACGGCCCGCATTTCATCTTTCAGATGACCCGTATGACATATAGAATAGAGGTATAGGGTGGTGAACAACGATATGAACGTCAAGGCTCGCCTGCAGGAGCTAACCCAGGCGCGTGGATGGACCATGTACCGGTTATCCCGCGAGAGCGGCGTATCCTGGTCCACCATACGCAACATGTTTCAGCGAAATACCGAACCTACCGTGCCCACATTGGAAGCGCTGTGCAAAGGACTGGGCATCAGCCTGATTCAGCTGCTGGCAGAGGCCGAGCTCACCTTGCTGAATCAGGAAGAGCATGAGCTGCTCATGAAATGGAACACGCTGGGCCCGGAGGATAAGCAGCTGGTCATGAACCTATTGAGTTCGCTCAGCAGGAGGAAAGGGTAAGCGCCAGGCCGCTGGGCTTTGCCCTACGGCCTTATCTTTTAATAATTCTTCTAAAATTATATTCAAACCGAAATTGTTTTCGGTTAATTATTAGTAATTTAGTCCAAATTCAAAAATTCCTCTTTACAAATCCAGGAACCCATGCTATAATAAAGACGAACTCAGAGGAAGAGGATAAAAAAGACCAGAATCTGTAAAGGGGGCGATGCCGTTGGAGAGTATAGAAAATCAACATTCGCTGTCGGCTCGCTTGGGTAATGTGATTTCGTAATTGCTGCCAGGAATGGGATATGAGAGTTTAATGTGGAGGGTTAACTGCCTCAGAGGACGGTTGATTTTGCTGAAAAATTTTCGTATCAGACATCATGGCAAGGGAAGCATCTTACAGGCTTAATGAAAAATCGGAAAAAGCCTTAGCGAGCCGAACTTTTGTAAGAGAGGCAGGCTAACCTGAAAAATAGAATATAAGGGCATCTGTTCGAAAAGTACGAACGGATGCCTTTTTTCGCGCGCGAAAAAGAGGCGCCTGCCGCGCCTCTCCCCTATGACGCTTCTTATTCACCGGGCATCTCTGGCAAAGTTTCGCCGCCCGGATTTCAATACCCCGCCTGTCCTAAGGGGCTATTCAGCAGCCCTTCAAAGATTTCCACCCCGCGAAGGGTATACAGCCGGGCGCGCAGCATGTGGGCCGCAAAGGCATAGCGCACCGGCTTTTCCTTAAACTTCTCCACCCCCGCCTCATCGGGCGTAACATAATCCCACAACAGGCCCGAGGATTCGCAGGCCACCCGATAATCCCCGGCGGCCCGCAGGATGGCCTCCGACCATTCGGGGATCAGGCCCGCGTATTTTACCAAAAACCGGTAAAAATTCTCATAGCCATTGAGCATGCACAAAAAGTCGCAATACCCCTGCCAAAAGCGCTGGCTCAGCGTCCGGCCGCCGTCGGCGCGGTAATAGCCCGCGGGACGCTCCAGCGGAAAGGACAGCGCGCCCGCCCACGGCTCATTCACCGAAAGTCCCTCAAATCCCTCGTCCCAGACCATCAAATCAGCCACCGCCTCAAAGGCCGCAAGGCCAAGCGCCGCATGATCGAACCCCTCTGTCCTCCGGGTTCTGGCCAAACGGCAGGCGCCGGCCATGACCTGAATCAGCCGGGCCCGGTCCATGGGCTTGGGCGCAAAACCATCGATCAAAAAGTAGCCTTCAGCCGTTTCCTTCCACCGGGTCAGCCGGTTATAGCCGTAGGGCTCCACCCGTTCTTCCGGATTTAACAAGGTGCCCACCACGTACAGCGCCTCATCATCATAGCCCAGCACGGTCACGCACACATCCTGCTGAAACAGGATCACCGGCCGCTTTTGATCCAGGGCGGCGCGAATTTCCCGCTCGGCTTCCAGTGCTTCCAAGCCGGCCATATCCCGATAGCGCCAGGCCGCGCCCAGATTGGTCAACGCGGTTTCAATCAGCCCATGGGGCCGGCCGTTGAAAAAGACCTCGGCCTGATTGGGCAAACCCTCATATCCGGCCCAGCCCATCTGCCAGGTCAGGCGCAAGGCGGCGCCGCTGACGCTCATGGCATAGTCATAATCCAGCCATTCCGGCGCGCCCATGGCCTGCAACGCCCGCAGCACCGCGGGCACCTCGGGCATCAAGAACGAACCATCCTCCATGAACTGGGCCAACGGACGAACCCCACCCATTCCCCGCATATTTTCCACTCCTCATTGCCAATATTTAATATCAGTTTAATATTTATTCCCCACCCTGTCAACAACCGCCTTAAAGGCAGATAATTGCTGTCTTTATTTCGTTTTGTAGGCTTCAATCCCGGCCCCTTCCGCGCGCAAACCGATATTTTCGTCGATTGCTTCAGATTTGGCATTCCGGCGAATATACTGAATCGCGGAGCCAATCCGCCAAAGGGGGAATGGATATGCTGGGGCTTATCAACCATCGTGCGCCGCGCCGGGGAACGCGGCAGCTATGCAGCATCCCGATCATGCGCATCGCGCCCAATCCCTATCAGCCCCGGCGCAGTTTTTCAGAGGCACAGCTTCAGGAGCTGAGCGAGTCCATCCGGCGATACGGCCTGCTTTCGCCGGTGGTGGTGCGCAGGGCGGGCGAAGAGGAATTTCAGCTCATCGCCGGGGAACGCCGGTTGCGCGCCTGCAAAATGCTTCACATGGAGCGCATAGACGCGCTGATTTTGCCGGCCTTTGAGCAGGACGCGGCGCTGATCGCGCTCATTGAAAACCTGCAGAGGGAACAGCTCAACTGCTTCGAGGAAGCCGAGGCCTACGCCGCGCTGATCCAAGACCACGGGCTATCCCAGGAGGAATTGGCCCACCGGTTGGGCAAAAGCGCGTCCGCCGTGGCCAACAAGCTGCGCCTGCTCCGCCTGAGCGGCGAGCTTAGAAACAAAATCCTCGAGGCCCATCTCAGCGAGCGCCACGCCCGGGCCCTGCTCAAGCTGGGCAGCGACGCGCTGCGCGCCCAGGCTCTGGAGGCGGCCATTGAACAGCAGATGAGCGTGAAACAGTTGGAGGCGCTCATCGAGCAGATGCTGGCCGCGCCCGGGCCCGCAAAGCCCAAACCGCCCAAGGCCCTCTATCGCGACCACCGCTTTTTTATCAACACCGTCTTCGGGGCGGTGAAGCAGCTCAAGGCCGCCGGGGTGCCCGCCGTGAGCCGGGTGGAAGAAAAGAGCGACCGCATCGAGGTGATCGTCTCTTTGCCCAAAATCGCCCACAATTAAAGCCCTAAAGTGATGAAAGAGGCCGCTCCGGCGGCCTCAGAGCATTGACAAACCTATTCTCCTCATTTGGGGATGCATGAAGGGGCCGCAGCCCCTTCATATTCAATCCGCAGCGGCGGCATGTACGCCGCGAGGAGCGGCCCAAGTGGCCGCTTCCTCTATCATTTT
>DVJW01000230.1 GCA_018716505.1 Candidatus Faecaligallichristensenella faecipullorum
GAGGAGCGGCCCAAGTGGCCGCTTCCTCTATCATTTTCCGGCCGTCACCGAAGGTGACAGGAAAATGATGCAACTCGGAAAAATGAAAATTTCATTTTTCCGAAGGGTGTTGACTTTGTCAACACCCAGAATTTCCATCCGGATGCCTTTTTTTGCGCCGGCACGGCCGTCGTGGAAACCGCAAGGCACACATTGACAGCCTTCGCCGTTCCCTATATAATAAAACCTGTATATACTTACACATAAGGGGGTCATCATGAAGGTTCTAACTTTGGGGGAAATCATGCTTCGCCTGAAATCGCCCGGCCAGGAGCGGCTTTTCCAGAGCGGCGCCCTGGAGGCCACCTTTGGGGGCGGGGAGGCCAATGTGGCCGTTTCGTTGGCCAATTACGGAATGGATGCCGAGTTCTGCACCGTGCTTCCGGAGAACACCGTGGGGGATGCCTGCATCCGCGAGCTGCATTACCATCATATCGGCACGGGGCGCATCCTTCGGGGCAAGGGCCGCATGGGCATTTACTTTTTGGAGGGCGGCGCCAACCAGCTGCCCAGCAGGGTGGTGTATGACCGGGAATATTCGGCCATCGCCCAGGCCAGGCCCGAGGATTTCGATTGGGCGGCCGTCTTTGAGGGGATCGACTGGTTTCACATCACCGGCATCACCCCGGCCCTGTCGGAAAGCGCCAGGGATCTTTCCCTCTTCGCGGTGATGGAGGCGAAAAGGCGGAACATCACGGTGTCCTGCGATCTCAATTACCGCAAGAATCTTTGGAAATATGGGGCTTCGGCCCGCGAGGTCATGGGCCGGTTGGCCCGGTATGTGGATGTGGCCATTGCCAACGAGGAGGACGTGCAGAAATCCCTGGGCATTTTGGCGGACGTGGACGTTTCATCGGGCCAGCTGGACCGCCACAAGTATCACCTGCTCAGCGACAAGGTGCTGAAGGCCTATCCGGATATGAAGATGATCGCCATCACCCTGCGGGAGAGCCACAGCGCCGATTGGAACACCTGGGGCGCCTGCCTGAACGACCGGGAGTCCTTCCGTCTTTCCAGGACCTATGAAATCCGCGATATCGTGGACCGGGTGGGGGCCGGCGACAGCTTTGCCGGCGGCCTGATCTATGGCCTGAACCATTATCCGGACCGCCAGGACGCCCTGGAATTCGCGGCCGCGGCCAGCTGCCTCAAGCATTCGGTGCCGGGCGACTTTAACCGGGTGACCGTGCCGGAGGTGGAAAAACTGATGGCCGGGGACGGCTCGGGCCGGGTGCAGCGGTAATCCCTCCACGGACGGACAAAGGGGAAGGCGCTTTGGGGAAAGCGTTCCTTCCCTTTTTTCAGCAAATTTTGAGCAGCATGGTGTGGGCCTCGTCCATCTCCACCACCAGCAGGCCCTCCTTTTCCAGCCGCTTCATGATGTCGCTGAAGCGCTTGAAGCCGATCTGATGCTCGTCGAAATTCGGGTATTCCCCCTGGATGGCCGACTTGAGGATGGAGGGATTGATGCGCTCAAAGCCCTGATCCTTGAAGTTTTTGAGCTGCTGGCGAAAGGCGGGCAGCCAGTTTTGCTTGGTGAGCACCAGGGAGGCGCTCTCCGCGGTGCTGAGCGCGATTTTGAGCGAGGAATTCTCGGTCCAGACCTTGAGTTCTTCGCTCTTTTCGTCCATCAGGGCCATCAGCTTTCCAAAGGTGGCGCAGCCGTAGTTGCGCTCGTTGAAGTCCGGGCGCAGCCGGGTCAAAGTGTCCTTGAGCTCGCTGGCGTACATGGTGTCCTCGTCCTGATCCTGCAGCACGGTCTTGACCAGCTTGATGAGCTCGTTTATATCCCCCTCCTCGGAATGGGCGGGCTCGCTGGGCGCGGGGGCCGGCTTTTCCCGGGCCACGGATTCCAGGAAGATGAACTCGTTGCAGGCCTTGATGAAGATGTTGGAGGCCGCCTCGGACCGGGAGATGCCCAGCACATGCTTGCCCATGCTCTTGAGCTTGCCCACCAGGGGCATGTAGTCGCTGTCCCCGGACACGATGCAGAAGCTGTCGATCAGGGAATTCACATAGGCCACCTCCATGGCGTCGATGACCAGCTGGATATCCAGATTGTTCTTTTGATTCTTGCCGTAGCGCAGCGAGGGCACCACCGAAAAGGTGTTGCTGAGCAGGCATTCCTTCAGGTTGGAGTAGCGGTCGGTGTAGCCGTACACCCGGCCCAGCAGGATATCCCCCCGAATCTTCACCTTTTCGATGATGTTGTTGAGCATGGATTCCTTGCCGCCCGCGTTCTCCAGGTCCACAAACACCGCGAATTTTGCCGTTGACACGATTGCATTCTCCTAACAATAAGTAATTCAAGTATAAACCGGGGCAGGGAATTTCATTCAATCGCTATATTTCTATTGTATCCTGTCCCCCGCGCGGCTGTCAACCGTGGGGCTTTTGCGCCCCGGGGGGAGGTGTGGTATAATGGGATTATTTAAGGGAGGGCCCTTATGATCCCCTTGGGAAGGGGAGACGTTTTATGAGGGGGCCAGGGGGAGGATGTGAATCCCTTTTACAAAGGGAAGCAAAAATCCCCTGGCGGGGAGGGATTTTATGGAGGGGCCAGGGGGAACCTTCCGTTATGGTTCCCCCTAGGCCCCTCCAAGCCACCCCTACCCCCTCTAGCGGTTTTGGGGTAACGTTCGCTCCGCTTTGGGCTATCGGAGTTTGCCGTGCCGTGCACGGCAGGATAAGGGCTAAGGCCCTACCCAAAGCGTAAAGCCCGCCTGATTAGGGTCACTTTTTCCGTTTTGCCGCGCTTAGCGGGCAAATTCAGCCAACCTTTAGCGGAGCGTTGCGGGGGTGGCTCCGCGCCGGGGGCGGCGAGCCCCCACAGCGGCCGTTTGAAGGGGGTTATGGGTGGTGTGGAGGGATTTAAGGGGGAGGATACGGAACTCCCCCTAATCCCTCCACAAATTGCCGCCCACTCTGGGCAAATTTCGCTTCCCTTTGCAAAAGGAATTCAAAAAACCTCCCCCTGGCCCCCTCATAAAACGTCTCCCCTTCCCAAGGGGAAATTTTCGCTTCCTTTTTCAAAAAGGAACCACCCGCAAATAAACAGTAAGGATTGAATCGCCATGAAAACACTGATCCTGGCCGAAAAGCCCTCGGTGGCCCGGGACATCGCCCGGGTCATGGGCGCAAGGCAAAAGGGCGAGGGCTTTTTGTCCGGGGACCAATACATCGTGACCTGGGCCATCGGCCATCTGGTGGCCCTGTGCGACCCCGAGGAGCTGGACCCCAAATACAAGAAATGGGACGCCGCCGACCTGCCCATACTGCCCGAAAAGATGAAGACCAAGGTGCTGCCCAAGACCAAGGCCCAGTTTTCCGTCATCAAAAAGCTGATGGCCGACCCGGAGGTGGACAGGATCATCTGCGCCACCGACAGCGGCCGGGAGGGCGAGCTGATCTTCCGCTATATCTATGAGCAGGCCGGCTGCAAAAAGCCGGTGGACCGGCTCTGGATCTCCTCCATGACCGACGCGGCCATCAAGGAGGGCTTTCAAAACCTAAAGAGCGATACGGCCTACGACGCCCTGTACAGAAGCGCCCGCTGCCGGTCCGAGGCCGACTGGCTGGTGGGCATGAACGCCTCCCGGGCCTTTACTTTGCGCTACAACGTGCTGCTCTCGGTGGGCCGGGTGCAGACCCCGACGCTGAACCTGCTGGTCCAGCGGGATCGGGAGATCGAGCGCTTTGTGCCCAGCGATTATTGGGAGCTGCGGGCGGATTTTTCCGGCTATTCCGGGCTGTATGTGGATGAAAAGGGCGCCTCCCGCCTGGAATCCGAGGAAAAGGCCCGGGCAATCGAGGCGGCGGTGAAGGGCGGCACGGGCCGGGTGGTGGAGAGCGCCCGGGAGAAAAAGCGCGTTCCCCCACCCCAGCTGTTCGACCTGACCACCCTTCAGCGGGAGGCCAACCGGGTGATGAACGCTTCGGCGGCCAAGACCCTGCAGGCCGCCCAATCCCTGTATGAAAAATACAAGCTCATCACCTATCCCCGCACCGACAGCCGCTATCTGCCCCATGACATGATCTCCAAGGCGGCCCAGGCCCTGAAAAAGCTGCCCGCGCCCTATGACGGGCTGGCCCGGCCGGTGAATGAGTTGGAGCGCCTGCCGGTGAGGAGCCGGGTGTTCGACGACAAAAAGATCAGCGACCACCACGCCATCGTGCCCACCGGCAAGCAGGCGGCCCTGGACGCCCTGCCCCCGGCCGAGCGGCGGCTGTACGAGATCATCCTCAGGCGGTTTGTGGCGGCGTTTTATCCGGATTATCAGTATGAGGCCGCCAAAATCATGACCCAGGTCAACGGCCACCGGTTCAAGAGCACCGGCTCCATCCCGATTGACCTGGGCTGGAAGGCGCTGTATCAGGACTCGGGGCGCAAGAAAAAGGCGGAGGGGGACGACGGGCCGCTGCCCGACGTGAAGGTGGGCGATGAGCGCAAGGTCAAGTCCACCAGGGTCGAGCAAAAGCAGACCAAGCCCCCCGCCCCCCACAACGACGCCTCGCTGCTTTTGTCCATGGAAAACGCGGGCAAGGAGCTTGAGGACGAGGCCCTGCGCGAGAGCATGAAGGACAGCGGCCTGGGCACCCCGGCCACCCGGGCGGCCATCATCGAGCGGCTGATCCAGGTGGGCTATGCCAAGCGCTCGGGCAAGACCATCCTGTCCACCGAAAAGGGCAGGCGGCTGATCGCGGTGGCGCCCCCGGAGATCACCTCCCCGGAGACCACCGGCAAATGGGAAAAGGCCCTGAGCGACATCGCCAAATCCGGGGACGACGCCAGGGGCATGGCCCTGTCCGGCCGGTTCATGGAGGGCATCCGCCGCTACGCCGCCTTTTTGACCCAGGCCGCCCTGAAGGCCGACGGTTCGGTGGCCTTTGAGCCCGAACAGCGCCGCAAAACCAAATCCGGCAAGAGCGCGGTGGTCAAGCCCCTGGGCCTGAAATGCCCCGCCTGCGGCCAGGGCGAGCTTCAGGAAAACTCCAAGGCCTTCGGCTGCGCCCGCTGGAAGGAGGGCTGCGCCTTTACCATCTGGAAGGACTGCCTGGAGCGCATGGGCGGGCCCAGGCTCACCGCCGCCATGGTCAAAAAGCTGCTGTCCGGCGCGCGCGTCCAGCACCCCAAGGGCGAGATCTTCTTTGAAGAGGGCCGGGTCAGATTCCTGCCCGCGCCCGGGGTCAAGCCGCCCCCGGCCAAGGGGAAAAAATCCGCGCCCGGGCCCTCCTATCCCCCGGACGACGCGCCGCCGCCCTCGGACGAGGATATTCCGGGGGTTTAGGGGGGATCCATCCCATACATAAAAAACCGCGTGCGAACGCCCAATCCTTGGGGTTCGCGCGCGGTTTTATGCGGTCAGGCCACTTCCAGGCGGGTCAGGATCCATTCCTCCCCTTCCAGACAGAATCCATAGCGCTCATAGCGGACTTCGCCGCCGGATGTGATTTTCAGTTCCAGGGTGAAGAAGGCATGCTCCACCCCGTCGATGAGGATGGTCTGCCGGGAGAAGGCCTCCTGGAGCATGGCCTCAAATCCGGCGCGCTCCTCGGCGCTCATGGCCGCGATTCGGGCCATCATGTCGGCCTTCAGCGCCGCCGCCTCCTCGGAAAGGGCAATCCGGCCCTGGTCCAGGGCGCGGTTGACCGCGTCCTCAAGGCCGATCGCCGAAAGAATGGTGTACACCTGCTCCTCCAGGGGCAGCGCCTCCAGCCTGGCCCTTTCCTCGGGGGTGACGGTCTTGCCGGCCTGGATCAGCTCCACCCGGGCTTCGGGGGAAACCGCCAATTCCTGGGCCACCGCGCTGAGTACATCCGCCAGCCTGGGGGCGTCCTCCACCTTGAGCCCGTGCAGGGCTTCGCCCTGGGGAAGCTGGGTGTATTGGGGCGCGGGTGTGGCGGTGGGCCGGGGTTCGTCCTCCTGCCCGTCCTCCTTTTCGGGTTCCGGAGAGGGCTTGGCCGTGGGCTTGGTCGTTGCCTCGGGAACCGGGGTGATTTCGGGTTCCGGAGAGGGTTCGGCGGTGGGCTCGGGGGTTGCCTCGGGAACCGGGGTAATTTCGGGTTCCGGAGAGGGCTCGGCGGTGGGCTCGGGCGTTGCCGCCGGAGCGGGCGTTGGCGTGGGCTCCGGTTCGGTGTACACATAGTTGCACAGCACGCATTTGCCGTCCTGGAACTTGTGGGGTTCGTTGAACGTATGGGTTCTGTTCATACCCTCTTCCGTGAAAAAGTATTCGCCGCAGTCCAGACACATGGGTTCGGAATATATGAACACTTCCTGGCAGGTATGTTCGTTTTCGTCGTACGCTGTGTACAGAAGCGGGTTGCTCGTGGGGGAAGAACGGCTGAAATCAATATGTTCGTGGGCGCAGTCCACATGATAACCGCACACGCAATCCCCCAGGAACAAATCATGCGGCATCAGGATCCGTTCGGGTTCGGAGTTGGTTTGATACCAACTTTGGTCGCAATCCTCACAGTGGTAGCGGGTCTGTATGATTCCGGTCAAATAATGCCCCTCCGTCCCGGCGTTTTCATAGGAATCCGCCCAAACCACAGAGGTTCTGTCGACGGCCGCATTGGGGTGCGGGCATTGGGGTTCATAGCCGCAGAGGTAACAGAACCCGTTGATGTAAGTGTGCTCCTCAAACCCATCGGTTCCGGGAACCTCTTCATATCGTGTATAGCCGCAATCATTGCAGACCGTATAAATTTCCTGGGTGGCGCCGGTCAGATAGTGGCCGCGATCGCCGTCGGCGGCGGCCAATTCAGGGGCGGTATAGTGGATCTTCCGGTAGGAATTATGATGATCGCAGGTGGGCTCATGGCCGCATTTGTCGCAGATGGGCTCATTTTCCCATATGACGTGCGGTTGGGTTTTGGTATAGGTTTCGGCAGGGGTGGTCTCCCAGATATCGCCGCAGGCATAGCAATACCAGGTTTGGCGCTTCTGTCCGGTGACGCTGTGCCCGGAGTCCCCCAGATCTTTGTACACCGCATCGCCGGCGAATGTTTCCCTGATAACGGATTTGTGGGGATGGGTGCAGGAAGCCACGGCGGGAGAAATATAGCCGCAGTCGAGGCAGTGGCCGTCATCCAAATAGTAATGGGCCTCCCGTTTGCTGAACAGTTGATCGGACGTTTCACCGTACCATTCGTTGGAGCATCTGTAGCAGTAGTAATAGTCCTTTAGATAGAAAGAGTGGGTATGGCCGGTTTCATCACCGTCGCTGTAGGTGTCGCCGGTTACATCCTGGCTGTGCAGCAAATTGGGGTGTTGGCATTCATAGCCACAGGCGCAGGTGGCGTCCAGGAAGTCGTGCCTTTGGGTGAATTCGGTCTTTTCTGCGGGCTTCTCCCCGGTCCAGCTCGCGTTACAGTCGGGACAGGTATACTCCTGGAGCACATAGGCCCTGGCCGTATGCGATTCCACCGTGATGGAAATGTATTCGCACTCAAGATAGACTTTGCCGGAGGGGGCGGCGTTGGGATGCGTGCAGTCTTCCGCCATCAAATTGGCCGCCATCAAGGCGCTGTTGGCGGGCACTCTGGCGGAGGGCGCGGCGGTGGCCGGAACCCCGGAGGGCTTGGCGGTGGCCGGAGCCTCGGAGGGCGCGGCGGTGGCCGGAGCCTCGGTGGAGGGCGCGGCGGTGGCCGGGACCTCGGAGGGTTCAGCGGTGGCCGGAACCTCGGTGGGCGCGGCGGTGGCCGGGACCTCGGTGGGCTCAGCGGTGGCCGGAGCCTCGGTGGGCTCAGCGGTGGCCGGGACCTCGGAGGAGGGCGCGGCGGTGGCCGGAGCCTCGGTGGGCTCAGCGGTGGCCGGAGCCTCGGAGGGCTTGGCGGTGGCCGGGGCGGGTTGGGTGGCGCTCTCCAGCGTGGCCTCGGGCAGCGGCTGATGCGGCGGCTCCTCCGCGATTACCCCGCCGGGCAGCAGCAAAGTCAGGACCAACATCAAGACCAGTATCCGGGTAAGCGTGGGCTTCATCCTTTTCATCCTTTCCACAGACAAATTCAATGCGCATACACACAAAAACTGCCGGTGTGCTCCAAGCAATCCATACCGGTACACCCCTCCCGGTATGGGTACTGTTGCGCTCCAGGCAGTTTTTTCATGTTCTACTGATATGTCTATATCATACTCTATTATACTTTTGTTTTACAATATTGTCAATTAATGGTAGATATAAAAAAACATAATACCCGGAGCGGGCCCGGGGAAATGCGCTTCCCCGGAAAGCGCCCCCTACCGGTACTCCTTGGGCGTCATCCCGGTGTACTTCTTGAACACCTTGGAAAAATAGCTCTGATCCCCAAAGCCCATGGCCATGGCGATGTCCACCAAATTGTAATCGGTGCTGCGCAAAAGGCGCTTGCTCTCCTCCACCCGCACCTGGTTCAGATAGGCCCGGAAGGTGGAGCCGGTGAGCCGCTTGAACAGCGCGGAAAAATACGAGGGCGAGAGCCCCACCTCCCCGGCCACGCCGTTTAACTCGATGGGCTCGGCGTAATGGCGGGCGATGTAGGCCACGGCCCGCTTGACCGGCTCGGCCCCGGGCCCGTCCTGGGCCCCGAACATGGCGTCCACAAAGGCCTCCACGATCTCCTGCAGCTTGATGCAAAGCTCGTCCAGCGTGTCGATGTGCTGAAGGGCGGACAAAAACTGGTTGCTGAGCCGGAAGGTCACGTCGGTGAGCGCCCCGCCCTCGATGGAGATGCGCGACAGCAGGGCGCACAGCTCCAGGGAGCGGTTTTTCATGGTCTCCATGCGCCCGCCCTCGCAGAAGAACACATAGCCCAACAGCTCGTTGAGCACCCCCTTGGCCTGGGGCAGATCCTTGGTCCTGACCTTGGTCATCAGGGATTTTTCCAACTCATAGGGATAGCTCTCCTCCGGCCCGGGCCCCTGCTCCTTGAAGCGCTGAATGGTTTCGCTGATGCGCGCCTGCT
Organism: Candidatus Faecaligallichristensenella faecipullorum; assembly: GCA_018716505.1. Taxonomy (GTDB): domain Bacteria; phylum Bacillota; class Clostridia; order Christensenellales; family Aristaeellaceae; genus Faecaligallichristensenella; species Faecaligallichristensenella faecipullorum. The sequence continues at coordinate 8,986 of DVJW01000230.1, forward strand.
GATACACGGTCTCGTGGTTGTGGCGCAGGATGGAGCCCTGTTCGGGCAAAAGCGGACTGAGCAGGTAGTACAAAAGCCGGCTCATGTGGTTGACCTGGGCGGGCTTGACCACCCTGACGCTGTGCAGCTCGTCGTACAGGTCCAACAGCACGCTGGAGGCGATGGGATGGTTCTCCCCGATGCCGCTCACCAGCGAGGAATCCGGCTCGTCCATCAGAAACGGCCCGGCCAGGATCACCCCCAGCAGCTGGTCGGCGCTGGAGAGCGGAAAGGCGATGTGGTTCAGATTGGCGTGGCAGGAGAAGATATAGGCCTCGCCCAGCTGCAGCGCCCGCCGGCCCGCGTCCATGTGCAGCCGCTCGCAGGCCCGGGGGGAAAACACATGCTTCTTGAGCATTTTGCAGTAGTCGGTCTCCTCCCCGAAGCGCATCAAAATGGACCCGTCCTCGTCCAGCAGCTGGATGGGCAGGTGAAAGCAGGCGTTGAAGCTGGTCAGGATATCCCGAATGCGCTCCTGGGATACCAATTGATAGACCCTGGGTTCGGCTTGCATGGCCCTTCCTCCTTGAAAAAATACAAGCGATCCTAAAAAAGTACAAATTCATCCAACCCGCTCCATTATAGCACGGAATCCGCCGCCGCGCCATGTTTTTTTCGGGCAGGCCAGGCCGGGGGCGGTCCCCGGGCCCCGGTCCCGGAATTTTTCAAAAGATCCTGGTTTTTTACCAGAAATCGTAAATTTATACAATTCGAAATCCCCGGCGCGTGCTATGATAGGGACAGTCTTCAAAATCATGCAGCCGCTCAATTTTGATGGAGGTGCGCTTTTATGAAACGCGATATGAAACAGTGGATCCGGGATCTGGTGGCCGCGCCCACCAAAAAGGCCATGCCGGTATTGTCCTTCCCCGGGGTGCAGCTCATGGGCATCACGGTCAAGGACCTGATCCAGAGCAGCGATTATCAGGCCCAGGCCATGAAGCTGGTGGCCGGCCGGACCCCGGCCGCGGCCTCGGTGAGCCTGATGGATCTGTCGGTGGAGGCCGAGTGCTTCGGCGCCACCATCCATGTGTCCGATAACGAGGTGCCCACCGTGACCGGCGCGGTGGTGGATTCCGAGGAGGCCGCCCAGGCCCTTCAGGTGCCCGAGGTGGGCGCCTGCCGCACCGGCATTTACATCGAGGCCATCAGAAAGGCCGCCGGAATGATCACCGACCGCCCGGTGTTCGCCGGGGTGATCGGGCCCTACTCCCTGGCCGGACGGCTGATGGACGTGACCGAGATCATGTACACCTGCTACGACGAGCCCGAGACCGTGCACACGGTGCTGGAAAAGGTGACCGAGTTCCTGATCAAATATTGCCAGGCCTATAAGGAGGCGGGCGCCAACGGCGTGGTGCTGGCCGAACCCCTGGCCGGATTGCTCAGCCCGGCCCTGGCCGACGAGTTCTCCTGCGCCTATGTGAAAAAGATCGTGGACGCGGTGCAGTCCGACGACTTTATCGTCATCTACCACAACTGCGGCAACGCGGTCAACCGCATGGTCAATGAGGTGGTTTCCGCCGGCTGCGCGGCCTATCACTTCGGCAACGCCGTGAAGATGGAAGAGATGATGGCCCAGATGCCCGCGGATATCCCGGCCATGGGCAACGTGGACCCGGCCGGCCAGTTCCGAAACGGCACCCCGGAGAGCATCCGCGAGGAAACGCTTTCCATCATGAACGCCTGCTGCAAGTACCCGAACTTTGTGATCTCCTCGGGCTGCGATATCCCCCCGGCCTCCAAGTGGGAGAATATCGACGCCTTCTTCAAGGCCGTGGACGAGTTCTACGGAAGGTAAAAAGCAAAAACAAAAAGGCGCTTCTGTCCGGAAATCCTCCGGGCGAAAGCGCTGTTTTTTTTTCCTTTTTCAAAGGAAAGCGAAAATTCCCCTGGGGGAGCGGTTTTTATGGAGGGGCCAGGGGGAGGTTCACTTTCCCTTTTCAAAGGGAAGCGAAAATCCCCTGGCGGGGAGGCTTTTTTCTTGGAGGGCCCAGGGGGGATTCCGAATCTCCCCCCTTAGGGCCCTC
>DVJW01000231.1 GCA_018716505.1 Candidatus Faecaligallichristensenella faecipullorum
CATGGCGCGGTGCCCGTGGAGCAGTGCCTGCGCATCTTAAAAAATGCGGGTTACAATGGGTATATCAACGTGGAATTCGAAGGCATGGAAGAGAATCTGCCTGCCATAAAAGCAGGGTATCGATATCTGAAAAACCTGATTTGAGGAGGAGACGGTCATGCGCATTGCGGGCGTGGATATTGGAGGCACCTATGTCAAGGTGGGATTGGTGGATACCGCCAGAGGGCTGTTGGATAAAACATCCTTCCCCACACCATTGGGCGACCCGCAGGCCATGGCAGGATTGATCGCGCGTCAGGTGCGTGAGATGGACGCTTCGGCCGTGGGCATAGGCAGCGCCGGTTCGGTGCGGCTGGATACCGGGCTGGTTTACGCGGGCAATCTGGACTGGTGGGGTGTGCCCCTGAGGAAGCTGGTGGAAGAACGGCTGCATATGCCGGTTTGGGTGGATAACGACGCCCAGGCGGCGCTGATGGCGGAGGTATTCGATGGCGCGCTGCAAGGGGTGAAAAACGCGGTATATCTTACGCTGGGCACAGGCGTGGGCGGAGCGCTGCTGTTGGATGGACGGCCCTGGCGGGGCGGAACGAATACCGCGGCAGAGCTGGGCCACATGATTACCCATGGGGACGGCCTCCCCTGCCGGTGCACCCGAAAGGGCTGTTATGAGATGTATGCCTCGGGCAGCGCCCTTTCCCGCATGGCAGGCGGGCTGGAAATCCAGGAGATTTTTGAACGCGCCCAGACCGGAGATTATGCCCTATCAGCGTTGCTGGAAGCCTATTATCACGAAATCGGAATTGGATTGGTCAGTTTAATCAGCATTTTTAATCCGGATCGCATCGCCTTGGGCGGAGGAGTCAGCGCGGCGGGCGATGCGCTTCTGGACGGCGTTACCAAAGACGTACATCGCCAGCTGGCGGCGCGCATCGATTATTTCCAAGGGCATATTGTGCTGGCCGCACATAAAAATGAAGCGGGTATGATTGGCGCGGCAATATTGGCCCAATATTACCTCTTCCCGGAAAGCATTTGAGGGAGCCGCTTATGAAGATCTATGCACAACGCCTGCTGTTGGACGGCAAATGGCTCGCAGAGCAGGTGGTTACGGTCCTGAACGGACGGATTGAGGACATTACCCCCGGAAGCGCCGGGGACCTGAGCTGCCATATCCTCACCCCAGGGTTGGTTGACGTACATGCCCACGGCGGAGAAGGGTATTATACCGCATATCCCGACGCGGCAGGATTGGAACGCTATTTGCTGGCTTTGGCGCGGCATGGGATTACAGATGTGCTGCTCACCATCGGCTCGGTGCCTGATTATGGCGCGCTATTGTCGCTTTTTCAGGAGGTCATGCACCGTCAGGCGGCGGGTTCACCCATGGGGGCGCGCGTGCAGGGCGTACATTTGGAAGGCCCCTTTGTAAACCCGAAAAAAGCGGGCGCCATGGACGCAACCCATATGCAAACGCCTTCTCCCGAAACCTTTGAGCGCTTGTTCGCTCCCTACATGGGCCTCCTGCGGATGGTCACTGTGGCGCCCGAATTGGAGGGGGCGCCGGCATTGATCCCGTGGCTCCGTGAACGGGATCTGCGCGTGCAGTTGGGCCATACCGAGGCTTCCTACCAGGCCGCGAAAGAAGCTTTCGGACTGGGGGCGGACAGCCTCTGCCATACGTTTAATGCCTGCCCGCCCCTCCATCACCGCCAGCCCGGCGCGGTAGCGGCCGCGCTCATGGAAGAAACGGTATATTGCGAGGCCATTTGTGACGGCAAACACCTTCATCCTGCGATCCTGGAAATGATTTACCGGCTGAAAGGGCCTGACCATATGATGGTGGTATCCGATTCCGGCGCTCCCACGGGTCTGCCGGACGGAGACTATACCTTCGGCGGACGGCAGTACCGGGTGGTGGATGGTGTAAACCGTGCAAGGGACGGGCTCACCTTGGCGGGAGGGGCATGTTACATTGACGGTTCCGTGCGCAATTTGACCGCTTGGGGGATTCCGAAGGAACACGCCTTTCTAATGGCCGGCCAGACTCCGGCAAGGGCGGCCGGGCTATCCGAAGCCGGATGCATTCGGCCCGGTTTTCCAGCGCGCCTGGCAGCCTGGTCGGCGGAGGGATGCTGCACTTTTTCTGTGGTGGATGGTGCCGTCTATGAAGGACGACAGCAACGTTGAACTTTGACTTCATCACAACCTGAACTGCACCCCATTTGTTGGACAGGTATGATACCCCTGACAAGTGGGGTGATTTATTATAGCCCCAAGAAAAGCCAAGCAGGCGGTGCATGCCTGAATTCCAGCAGGCGCATTTTTTCCATCGGGGACGTTTTTTATGTTCCAAATCCTATAGCGCGCTCCCCCGCTTGGGGACAAACAGGCCCGACATATCCGCGCCCTCCAGCTCGAGCAGCCGAATCTTCTTTTCAATTCCACCCGCATAGCCGGTCAGGCTTCCGTTTGCGCCCACCACCCTGTGGCAAGGGATGATAATGGAAATGGGATTATGCCCCACCGCGCCGCCCACTGCCTGGCCGGAAATGGTGGCAACACCCCGCTGAACGGCCAGCCTTTGGGCGATCTTGCCATAGGTGGTGATTTCGCCGTACGGAATTTCGCAAAGCATCCGCCACACCTGCCGGCGGAAATCGCTGCCCAACGGGGCCAACGAGAGCTCCGCGGGGCTGGGCTTTTCCCCCGCAAAATATCGGTCCAACCATTTCCTGGCCGCATGAAATACCGCCAGGCCGTCCCGCTCGGCCGCACCGTCCAGGATGGATTCCCCAAAGTATTTCTGTCCTTCTATCCATAGCCCCACCAGATTTTCCCCGTCACAGGCCAAGGTAATCACGCCCAGGGGCGATGAATACCGGGTCGAATAGTAATTCATATCCGCGCCTCCTCTGCCCGCGCCCAAAGCGCCCTTTTTTTCATTATAGCACTCGCCTCCATGTAGGAAAAGAGGAACGCCTTTTCATAATACCTCCCCCTGCTTTCTCGACATTTCCGCCTTTCTATGATAAAATTCTGCATTATATATCAAGCAAGGAGGATATGCGCCGTGAACACCATCTGGTCGGATTTTGTGCAAAGCACCGAAGAGCTGTATCAATCCCGAGGGCTGCGCTTTCGGGAGGACAACCGGGCTTGCTGGCTTCCGCTGCTGCAGGTAAAGGACGGCTTCCGGGTATTGGAAGTGGGCTGCGCGGGCGGCGTGCTGCTGCACCGGCTAAAGCGCTTTTATCCCGGCATCCAGGCCATGGGGCTGGATCGGGACGACGGCCATATCGCCTACGCCCGGAACAAGACCCGCGAATTGGGAATAGCCGCCGATTTTGTGGTGGGCGACGCCTTGTGCCTTCCGTTTGAGGAACATACCTTCGACCTATGCTATTCGCATACGGTCATGGAATTTATGGACGCCGTGGCCTTCTTAAGGGAGCAGCACCGGGTGCTGAAAAACGGCGGAACCGCCGTTGTGCTGAGCGTGCGTTCCTCCATAGGCAGGGAAAGCTGGCTTCCGGCAGCCGGAGAGGAAAAGGCGCTCCTGGATCGGGCCTGGAACGCGGTGGAGGAATCCGGGGCTGATGCGAATCATTTCACCTCCCATCCCATGGCCGAAAGCGACTATCCCAAGGCCTTTGAGCAAGCCGGGTTTTCCGATATCGATATCCAATTCGCCGCCCTGACCCGCTACGCGCCGGACAGCGCCAGCGTTTCCCCCGAACTGGCCCTGCGGCAAATTGAAGCGGAACGGCTGACCGCCACCGAAAGCGCGGCCAAGGCCCGGCGCATGTGTCCCGACGCCCTGAGCGAGGCCGAATGGCGCAGGCTCTCGGAGCTAACCAACGCGCGCTTCGACGGGCGCATCGAGCGCTATCGCCGCGGCGAAAAGGTTTGGGATATCGCCGTGTCCGCCGTCATGGCAGTCAGCGGGAAAAAACGATAATTGAACATCCATGTGCATTATAAGCGGATGAAGGCGGCTATGCCTTCACCCGCTTCTTTTATAGCGCCGGGGCCATCTTTCCAAAATGGAAAAATTTACCGGGTGACATTTGCGCCGCCCTGGTCTAAAATACAAATACAAACATATGTTCTAAACGAGGTGAAGGGCGCATGAACCGCATCATCCTGCATTCCGACGCCGACAGCTATTATGCCTCGGTGGAATGCCTGTATACCCCTGCCCTGCGGGGGCGGCCCATGGCGGTATGCGGCAGCCCGGACGACAGGCACGGCATCGTGTTGGCCAAGAGCGAACCGGCCAAGCGCCTGGGCGTCAAAACCGGCATGGCCATATGGCAGGCCAAGGCGCTGTGTCCTTCCCTGCAATGCGTGCCCCCGGATTTCGATCTATACCTGCACTTCAGTCAAAAGCTCCGCCGGATTTACCAGGCGTACACCGACAAAGTGGAACCCTTTGGACTGGATGAGTGCTGGCTGGACGTGAGCGCTGCGGGCATGGATTGGGCGCAGGGCGAGCGCTTGGCCCATGCCATTCGCCGGCGCATCCGCCGGGAAACCGGCCTTACGGTCTCCATCGGGGTATCGGATAACAAGGTGTTCGCAAAGTTGGCCAGCGATTACAAAAAGCCGAATGCCGTGACCCGAATCTGTCCGGAGAATTACCGGCAAGCCGCCTGGCCGCTGCCCATGAGCAGCCTGATTTACGCCGGGCCGCACACCTGTCAGAAGCTGGCGCGGCTGGGGCTTTATACCATCGGGGATTTGGCGCGGGCAGACGCCGGCATGTTGGAAGCCAGGCTGGGCAAAAACGGAATCATGCTCAAGGCCTTTGCCTTGGGATTGGATCAATCGCCGGTGAAAGCCGTGGACGCGGAGGAAACCATAAAATCCGTGGGCAACAGCACCACCCCGCCCCATGACATCCGAACCCCGGAGGAGGCCCGGGCCATCCTGTATCTCCTGGCCGAGAGCGTGGGCGAACGGCTGCGCAAAAGCGGGTTCAAGGGGCGCACAATCTCGGTAACCGCGCGCAACCCGGAATTGGTCAGCCATACCCGCCAGCGCACCTTGACTTCGCCCACCGCGTCCACCGGCCAGATCGCGCGCCAGGCCATCGCGCTCTTTGAGCAGCAATTTTCCCCTTTGCTTCCCTTTAGAAGCCTGGGGCTGAACTGCGGCCAGCTATCCGGGGAGGAAGCGCCGGTTCAAATGGATTTCCTGGGGGAAGCGGAGCGGAACGATCGGGCCCAGCGGCTGGATCAGGCGCTGGACAGCCTGCGCTATCGCTTTGGCCATACCATCATTCGCCGCGGCATCGTGTTGGCCGACCCGGCGTTCAACCGGGTGAATCCGGCCGGCCAGGTGATCCATCCCGTGGCATTTCTTCGAGAGGACGGGGTAAGCTATGCAAGACCATGACCGTCGAAATCCGAACAAGGTGTATGCCAAGGTGCGCGCCGACCATTTCCCGGACGGGCGCATCCTGCCCTTGATGTTTCGGGTTGAGGATGGGGAAACGGTGCGCATCGACCGGATTCTGGAGGTGCGCGAGGCGCCCTCGCTGAAGATGGGCGGCCAGGGCACCCGCTACACCTGTCGGGTGGGCGCCCGGGAATTGTATCTTTTCCATGACAGGGACAAATGGTTTGTGGAGGAATGACCATGTGCGGACGCTATTATATCGAAACCGAGGATACCCTCAGTGTACAGGGGGCAATACGCCTGGCGGGGTTTGAAAGCGGCGCGGACTGTGTTCTCGTCCTCGACTTGCCCGCCACGTAAGGCGAGGAGGAAAACGCAGACATGGACGGGGCCCGCCCCGGAAAACCGTGTTGCCCCCTGTACACTGAGGGTATGGATCAGCAGTTGAAACAAATTATCGAGGAAGCCGAGCGCAGGCAAAGCGATCCGGAGCTCCGCGCCGCCATGCGTCTGGGCGAAATTTATCCCACCAACATCGTGCCCATCTTGACCCATCAGGGCCCGGAACTCATGAAATGGGGCTATTCGGGATATAAAAACCGAATCATCAACGCCCGCAGCGAGACGGCCATGGACAAGGCCATGTTCCGCAGATCGCTGATGGAGCGGCGCTGCCTGGTTCCGGCCAGCGGATACTATGAATGGCAGCGCACCAGGGGCGGCTCCAAATCCGGGGAAAAATATGCTTTCTATCACCCTGGAAAACCCCTTTACATGGCCGGCCTCTGGCGGATGGAACAAAATGGCCGGCTTCCGGTATTTGTGATCCTGACGCGCCAGGCTGCGCCCGGCCTCTCTGGAATTCACGACCGGATGCCGGTCATCCTGCCCGAAGAAACAAAGGAACTTTGGCTGAGCCAAGACGCGGATGCGGGCCTGCTCATGCAGCATCCGTTCACCGACTTGACCTTTCGGGCCGTTTCAGTCTAGGCGTCGTACACCCGCTCTATGGCGCGCCGGGCCGCCCGCACAAAGGCCCCAAACCGCTCGGGCTGGGCGCGGCAGGTGTGGGTGTCCCTCAGGATAATTTCCGGATAGCCCTCCTTGGCCGCGCTCAGGCTGTCGAAAAGATACTGCTCCACAAAATCTGGATCAAAGTGCTCCTCCGCCAAATAGGCGGGCTGCGGCTTCCAGGTCAGGATGTATTGCTTTTTCAGCCTCGCGGCCATTTTAGGGTAAGGTGAAACCGCCTCCTTTTCCTGTTCATAATTTCTTCACCGCCTTGTATCCCAGCCCCCTGACCGATTGTATTTCAAACTCCGGCCACCCTTCAAAACGCTTGCGCAGCCGGCCGATGTGTACGGTCACGGTTTCCCAGCCGGTATCGGTGTCGCTTCCCCATATTTCGTCCATCAGCTGAATTCGGGTAAAAATCTTCCCCGGATAAGAAAGCAGCTTATACAGCAGCAAGAATTCCTTCTGAGGCAGCGCCTGGACCTGGCCGTTTTTGGTAACCGTAAAGGAATCGTAATCCAGCGTCATCTCCCCAATGGTGATCTTTTTTTCGCTCACGATCTTCGCGCGGCGCAGCAGCGCCTTAATTCGAAGCAGCATTTCTTCCTCATCCACCGGCTTGGTCATATAGTCGTCTGTGCCCACCAGAAAACCCTGTTTGCGGTCCGCGGGCAGCTGTTTGGCCGAAACCATGAGGATGGGCAGGTCATTCTGCGCCGAGCGCAGGGTCTTGGTAAACTCATAGCCATCCATTCCGGGCATCATGACATCCAGCACCACCAAGTCGATGTGTTCCCGTTCCAAAGCCTCCAGGGCTTTTTCTCCGTTCTCCGCGGTGGTTACCTGATAATTCTCCCCTTCCAGCACCGCGCGCATCAGCAGCCGGGTATTTTTATCGTCATCCACCACCAGTATATGAAACATGCGCGTTTCCTCCCTCATCGTGTTCCGAAAATTAACTTGATTCGTATTATTACTATACCATTCTTTAGCCGAATTGGACGTTAAAACATCCGCAATTTAAAACGGAGCCTCCGCCCTGAACTCCAAGCGCGGAAACTCCGTTGCTTCAATTATTATATACTATTCTGTGGCCACCGTCCCTTTGCGCCCGAAATTTTGCACCAGGTCGATAATCAGCGAAGAGAGGGTGACGGTAATCAGCGAAAACACAATCCGCTGGATCGGGATATAGCTCAGCGACAGCAACAACACCGTAAAATCCGTGGCCATATAGGCCCGGGAAATCCGGCACTTGGTCTTTTTGGAGATGACCAGGGCCAGCGCGTCATCCCCGCCGCTGGAGCCCCCCTGACGCACCACCAATCCCACTCCGATGCCCACGCACAGGCCGCCCAGAATGGCCGCAACCAGCGGATGCGCGGTGAGATCGGGCAGCATGTACGGAAGGGATTGCCAAAGTTTTAAAAATCCGGAAACCCCCAACGTGGAAATCACGGAAAGGCGGATGAAATTGCCTCCTAAAAACCGCCATCCCAGCAGGTAGCACAGGCCGTCCAATATGGGCGTCGCGAGATAGGGCGGCAGGCCGAAATGATGATCCAGCAGCAGCACCATGCCCAGCACCCCGCCCTCGGTAATGCCCACCCGCCTATGGATGTTATACAGTCCAAAGGAGAGAATGGCCGTGCCCAACATCAGCAGTATCAGCCGTTTGGGCGTGAACAGCCGTCTAAAATTCTGTATCTCCCCTTGAAGCCGCGCCTTCAGATTCATTTTCTAAAAACTCCTTGCCTTTTTTCTTGCATCTTTAGTATAAACCTTGGTATAATACCAAGGTCAAGGCCCAAACTATTTTTTTCAGGAGGCGCGCTTTCTTGAAAGACCATTATACCATTCACGAGATTGCGGAGCTTTATGGCATCGGGCCCGACTCGCTGCGGTATTATGAGCGGCTGGGCCTCATCAAACCCAAGCGGGGCGAAAACGGGTACCGGCTCTATAGTCTGAGCGATATTTACCGCCTGACCATCATTCGCGACCTGCGCCAGTTGGGTTTTACCACCGAGCATATCCGCGAATATCTAAACGGCCTGAGCCTGGACAACACCATTTCCATGCTTCAGGACGAACGCGCCCTCATCCAAAGGCGCCAGAAGGAGCTGCGCGAGGCCGAACGCTCCATCGCCCGCCGCATCCGCGATTTGAATCAATATCGCGCCATGCAACCCGGCGAAATTGCCCTCATCACGCTGCCCGACCGGCCCTGTGTGCGGCTGAACACCGATATTGCCCGGGATGAAGAGTTTGATTTTGCCATCAAAAAGCTGCACCACATGCACAACGACACCATACGCGACCTGGGCAGCCAAACCATGGGCGCCGCGCTATCGCCCAAGGATCTGGATAGCGGACGCTATGGCCTTTTTCGCTCGGTGTTTTTTGTGCTGCCAACGGGCGCCCAGCGCTATGATTTTCTGCTGTCCGGCGGCCAATATGCCCATTTGTATTACCGGGGCAGCTACCGCAAATGTCAATCCCAGGTGGATCTGCTGCGGCGCTGGGTGGTGGACAGCGGTCTGAGCGAATCCGGCGACATCTTGGAGCTTTACCATATCGACAACCGTCACACCGCCCTGGAGGACGAATTTTTGACCGAGCTTCAAGTTCGCCTAAAGGATGATGCCGCTTCTGATATATACTAAGCTTTTACGCAAAAAATGGTTGACACCTTCCAGGAGTTATGGTATCATATTTACCGTTCCAAGCGGGAATGGCGGAATTGGCAGACGCGCTAGATTCAGGTTCTAGTGAGCAATACGCTCATGCAGGTTCAAGTCCTGTTTCCCGCACCATAAAGAAACCCTTGAAAACACTGAGTTTTCAAGGGTTTTTGCTTTATTGAAACAGACGTTTGACCACAATTTTGACCACAATTGAAGCGGGAAACCGTTCCATATAGGGCGGAACAAGGGGGTTAACCGTTTCGCATACGTTCCGAGATAACGGCTTGTATGCGGTTGCTGGCATCATCCATCATGATTCCGGTGACATGGGTATACTGGTCAAGGGTAAAAGCTACGGAGGAATGCCCCAGGTATTCGGACACCGTCTTGGCGGGCACACCTATGCGCAAGCATTCAGTGGCAAAGGTATGCCGTAAATCGTGGAAGCGCCTGTTAAGGCCCAAGCCCTGCATAATCCTGCTAAGCCTGTGCTCTACGGTTGCGTGTGGGATGCTGGCCCCGCTCTCATCGGTGAACACCAGGTCTAAAGGGTTATTCCAGGTCTGCCCTGCTTTTACCTTGTGGGCAAGCTGTTCTTTGCGTACCTTTGCCAAGGTTTCCATGACGGCAGGCGCGGCTTTAAAGGTTCTTGGTTTGCCGTTCTTGGTGGTACCCAGCGCACGATCCGAGCCGGTGCCACGCTTGACCATCAGCTGAGCGTCTACTTTAATGGTCTGGGCTTTCCAGTCTACCCGCGACCATCTGAGCCCCAGCAGCTCGGACAGGCGCATACCGGTGTTAATGGCCACAAAGAACAGGTCTTCAGAGGGATTGCCCCGGATAGCCTGCATGAACTGAGCAATCTGCTCCCCCTCCAAGGGCTGTATTTCCCTGCGTCCGGCCTTGGGCAATATGCACCCGGCAGCCGGATTCATGGGAATATACCGTATGCGCACAGCCTCGGACAGGGCCTTGCTCAAAGTGCCTTGGATAATGTTCCGAACCGTCTTGGCGGACAGGGGCTTGCCAGTCTTTGGGCTGGGCTGTTTGGCCAGGCGGTTGGCAAAGGCCTGTATATCGTGGGGCT
>DVJW01000232.1 GCA_018716505.1 Candidatus Faecaligallichristensenella faecipullorum
TAAAATCCCCCCAGCCCCCTTGACCCGCCCCCTGCCCCCGTGGTACAATAGCCTCAAAAGACGAAACGTTTCGCTTTACGAACAGGAGGGCATCATATGGCTTTGGTATCCACCCGCTCCATGCTGAAAAAGGCCCAACAGGGCGGCTACGCCGTGGGCGCGTTCAATGTGGAAAATATGGAAATGGTTCAGGCCGTGATCGCGGCGGCCCAGGAAATGAACGCCCCGGTGATGATTCAAACCACCCCGGGCACGGTTCGATACGCCGGATTGGATCTGTACTATGCCATGGTCTCCGCCTTGGCCCAAAAGGCCGAAATCCCGGTGGCGCTGCACCTGGATCACGGCGAGAGCTTTGAAATGGCCCGGGACGCGGCGCGCACCGGCTATACCTCGGTGATGATCGACGGCTCCAAGCTGGACTTTGAGGACAATATCGCCCTGACCTGCCGGGTGGTGGAGGCGGTGGGCGATACCCCGGTGGAGGCCGAGCTGGGCACCGTGGGCGGCAAGGAGGACGACACCGTGGCCCATTCGGTGGCCTATACCGACCCGGACAAGGCCGGGGAGTTCGCCCAGAGGACCGGCATTTCCTCGCTGGCCGTGGCCATCGGCACCGCCCACGGCATCTATAAGGGCACCCCGCACCTGGATGTGGAGCTTTTGAGCCGCATCCGGGAAAAAGTCGACATTCCCCTGGTGCTGCACGGGGCCTCGGGCGTGCCCCACGACCAGGTGCGCGAATGCATCCGCCGGGGCATCTGCAAGGTCAACTATGCCACCGAGCTCAGGATCGCCTATTCCGACGGGGTGAAGGCCTATCTGAACCAAAAACCCGAGGCCTTTGACCCCAAATCCTACGGCAAGGCCGGCCGGGAATCGGTGATCGCTCTGGTCAAGGACCGCATCGCCCTGTGCGGCTGCCAGGATAAGGCGTAACATGGCGGCCACGGTCAAGGATATCGCCCAGCGCACCGGGCTGGGCCTGGCCACCATTTCCAAATACCTGAACGGCGGCCATGTGCTGAAAAAGAACCAGGCGCTGATCGAGGAGGCCATCAAGGCCCTGGATTTTCAGGTCAACGAGTTGGGCCGGGGCCTCAAAACCGGCAAATCCCACACCGTGGGCGTGGTGATCCCCGAGCTCAGCAACCTGTTCAGCACCACCATCATCTCCCAAATGGAGGACCTTTTGCGCCAGCAGGGCTATGGGGTGCTGGTGTGCGACTGCCGCACCGATCCCAAACTGGAGGGCGAGGCCATTCGCTTTCTCATGGCCCGGCGGGTGGACGGCCTCATCAACATGCCGGTGGGCCAGGGGGATCAAAACCTGCGCCCGGCCCTTCAAAAGGGCCTGCCCGTGCTGCTCATGGACCGGCTGATTCCGGGGCTGGATTTGGACGCGGTGCTGGTGGACAACGTTTCGGCGGCCCGGGAATCCACCGCCCATCTGTTGGAAAGGGGCCACCGGGAGATCGGGGTCATCGCGGGCCCGGCCCAGGTGTTTACCTCCAGCCAGCGGCTGATGGGCTGTCAGGACGCCTACCGCCAGGCCGGGCTGGACCCCGAGGGCCAGCACATCGCCTTTGGGGACTACACGGTGCAGGGGGGCTACAGCGCGGCCAAGGCGCTGATTCAGGCCCATCCGGCCATGACCGCCATGCTGGTGACCAATTATGAGATGACCCTGGGCGCGGTGATCGCCCTGAACGAGCTGGGCCTCACCCTGGGCCGGGAGATGAGCATGATCGGCTTTGACAACATGCAGCTCAGCCAGGTGGTCAAGCCCGGCCTGTGCGTGGTGGAACAGCCGCTGAAGGATATGGGCGCGGCCCTGGCCGGGCGCATGATGGAGCGGCTCCGGGGCGAGGGCGTCCCTTCGCCCCAGGTGCAATACCTGAGGGCCCGGCTGTGCCCGGGTAAATCGGTTCGGAAGGTAAGCGCGACAAAAAGCGATAGGGGGAGATGAGCCATGCAAACGCTGCTGGGCATCGATATCGGAACCTCGGCCTGCAAGGCCGCGCTGTTTGATGAGGACGGACGGGTGCTGGCCGCGAAAAGCCAGGCCTATCCGGTGAATTATCCGGGCCCCGGCATGGTGGAGCAGGACCCGGAGGAATGGTACCGGGCGGTGTGCCGGGCGGTGAAGGCGCTGTTCGAGGACGGGCGGCACAGGCCGGGGGATGTGGCCGGGGTGGGCATAGACGGCCAGAGCTGGTCGGCCATACCGGTGGACGCCTCGGGCAAGGTGCTGCGGGATACCCCGATCTGGATGGACACCCGGGCCCAAAAGCTGTGCGGGCGGATCAACGCCCGGATGGGGGAAGAACTGTTCAAGGTCTCGGGCAATCCGCTGCAGCCCGCCTATACCCTGCCCAAAATCCTGTGGTATCGGGAAAACGAGCCCCAGGTGTATGAAAAGACCGATAAAATCCTGCAGTCCAACAGCTTCATCGCCTTCCGCCTCACCGGGGCCATAACCCAGGACCTTTCCCAGGGCTACGGGCTGCAATGCTTTGACATGGAAAAGGGCAGTTGGGATCAGGGCATCCTGGCCGAATTGGGGCTCCCGGCCCATCTGCTGCCCGAAATCGTGCCCTGCCATCGGATCGTGGGCCGGGTGACGGCAAGGGCCGCCCGGGAAACCGGCCTCTGCGAGGGCACCCCGGTGGCCGCGGGCGGGCTGGACGCGGCCTGCGGCACCTTGGGCGCCGGGGTCATTTCCCCGGGCCAGACCCAGGAGCAGGGCGGCCAGGCCGGGGGCATGAGCATCTGCATGGACCGCCCGGTGGCCGATGAGCGGCTGATTCTGGGCATGCACGTGGTGCCCGGGAGGTGGCTCCTGCAGGGCGGCAGCGTGGGCGGCGGCGGGGCGCTCAAGTGGTTCGAGGAACAGCTGGGCGCCTTTGAGCGGGAGGCGGCCCGCCAAAACGGCTCCACCTCCTTTGAGGAGCTCAGCCGGGAGGCCGGCGAAATCCCGCCGGGCAGCGAGGGCGTGCTGTTTTTGCCCTACATGGCCGGGGAGCGCTCGCCCATCTGGAACCCGGATGCCAAAGGGGTGTTCTTCGGGCTGGATTACAACAAGACCCGCGCCCACATGGCCCGCGCGGTCATGGAGGGGGTGGGCTATTCCCTGCGCCATAATCTGGAAACCGCCCGCCAGGCCGGGGCCAGTTTCCATAAGCTGCACGCCATGGGCGGCGCGGCCAACAGCCTTACCTGGACCCAGCTCAAGAGCGACCTGACCGGCCTGCCCATCGCGGTGCCGGCCTCGGACACCGCCACCACCCTGGGCGCGGCCATTCTGGCCGGGGTGGGGGTGGGCCTGTATCAGGGCTTTGAACAGGCGGTTCAAAAGACCGTGTCCATCACCCGGGAACACGCGCCCAATGGGGAAAACCGGGCGGTGTACGACCGGGGCTTTGAGCGGTATCTGGGGCTGTATGAGCGGCTGAAGGATTTCATGATTCAGGGGGAAGGCCCCCTGTGAGCCCCCTGGGGAGGGGGAAGATTCCCCCTGAAATCCCCCTTGAGAAGGGAACCTTTTATGAGGGGGCCAGGGGGAGTTCCG
>DVJW01000025.1 GCA_018716505.1 Candidatus Faecaligallichristensenella faecipullorum
CAAGCTGTAATAATACCCGTCATACTCCCGTTCACTCTCTACTTCTTCCATGAAGTCCATTAATGTTTCTGCTCTCATTTCTCTATTTTACCACATCGCCTTGCTTTTGTCTTGAAAATTGATTTCCGTGGAAAAATGCGGCCAGCCAATTGGCACGGAACACAATTTATGATATGATAGATGATGTATAAAAATGACGCTCAGGGGGAACGGCCATGCGAATCAGCTCCGAGGTCTTGGATCAGACCCGTTTTATGCGCCATTGCCGGCGCGCCTTGCACTGGATGCCGGAGACCGGGTTTGAACTGACGCAGACCCGGGCCTATATCCTGGAAATGCTGGCGGAGATGGAGCCCGACAAGCTGGAACAGATGGGCGGCGGCATACGCGCGGTATTTTGTTCGCCCCTGAGCCCGGAAAAGAAGAAGGCGGCCATCGGCTTTCGCAGCGATATGGACGCGCTTCAGGTGGAAGAGAGGACGGGCTTGAGCTTTGCCTCCCGGAATCCGGGCTTCATGCATGCCTGCGGCCACGACGGGCATATGGCGGTGCTGCTGGCCCTGGGGCGCATGCTGGGCCAGGCGCGGGACGCGCTTAAGCGGGATGTGGCGCTCTTGTTCGAACCCGCGGAGGAAAGCGTGGGCGGCGCCCAGCCCATGATCGAGGCCGGCGCCCTGAAGAATCCGGATCTGAAGCATGTGTTTGGGCTGCATTTGATGCCCGATATCCCGCTGGGCAAAATCGGGGTCAAGCCCGGGCCCATGATGGCCTCGGCCGTGGAGCTGGATATCGATATAGAGGGCAAGGCCGTGCACGGCGCCACCCCGCATTTGGGCGCGGACGCGGTGATGGCCATGGCCCAGATCATCACGGGCCTGGAGTGCGCCATGGCGCGGTGCGTGGACCCGTTTATGCCCGCGGTGCTCACCATCGGGCGGGTGGAGGCCGGGCAGCTGCGCAATGTGGTGGCGGATTCGGCCCATTTGGAATGCACCCTGCGCAGCTTTGACGGCGATCTGACGCAAAGGGCGCTGAAAATGATTCAGGCCGCCATGGACGGGGCGGACGCGCTGTACGGCACCCGCTCCCGAATGACCCAGCATACCCATTACCCGCCGGTCATCAATCCGCCGGAAAGCACCCGCCTGGTCATGGAGCTTTTGGAGGACAGTTTGTATCCGGTGGAGCCCAGGACCATTGCCGAGGATTTTTCCAATTTTCAGCGGGCCACCGACGCGGTGTTTGTGTTTTTGGGCTGTGGGGATGATAACAGGAAGGCCCCGCTGCACGCCTCCACCTTTGACTTTGACGAGCGGGCGCTGATGTATGGACTGGAGCTGTTTGTCCGGTTGATCGACCGGGTGGAATAGAGACGATTTTAGGAGGAATGACGGATGTCCAGTTTTTTTAACAACTTCTATTACGGCAAGGCCGGGAAGGCCGATTTCACCCCGGATCAGCTGCCCAAAAACCGGGTGGAGCTCTTTTTCAGCACCCTGCGGGTGCGCTTTGGCGGGCTGTTCGGGTTGAGCCTTTTGTACTCGCTGTTCTGTATCCCGGCCTTGATCTGGTCGTATATCAATGTTCAAATGCTGTTTTACGCGGAAAGCCCGTTGAATTACATGACCACCTATCTGCTGATCATGATTCCCTGCCTGGGCATTTGCGGCATCGGCGCGCCCGGCCTCATGTATATCCTGCGCAACTGGGCGCGGGATCAGCATTCCTTCACCCTGAGCGACTTTAAGGACGCGGTCAAGGGCAACTGGAAGCAGGGCCTGGCCGTGGGTTTGATTAACGGGCTGAGCCTGTTTTTGATGTGGATCAGCTACAGCTTCTACGGCCAGATGGCCGCCACCAGCAGCCTGATATTTGTGATTCCCCAGGCCATGGTCATCATCGCGGGCTGCGTGTGGTGGATGATGAACATGGTGATCTATACGATGATGGTTACCTATGACATGAAGTTCAGCCAGCTGGTGCGCAATTCGGCCATCATGGTGGTGGCGCGGCTGCCCCTGTCCATCGGAATCTGGCTTCTGTCCCTGTTGATTCCGGTGTTGATCGCCCTGCTGGCGCCCATGGGGCCGTTTTTCACCATGCTGTATCTGATGGTTCTGGGCTATGCGCTCAACGGCTTTTTGTACGCCTCCTATGCCAACAGCTGCTTTGACAAGTTCCTCAATCCGCGCATTGAGGGCGCCCAGGTGAACATGGGCCTGCGCGATCCTTCGCTGGACGACGGGCTCAATGATGATGACGATCTGGACGAAAATGATCTCACCAAGGAGAAATAAACATCGCGCCGCTGGGCATACTATCAACTGCCAAATGACAGGGGAGGGAATGGTATGCGCAAGGTAAGCTGGAGGGCGGCCACCGAGGCCGAGCGAATGAAATATCAGGCGGCCCACGAACTGGGCCTGCTGGACAAACTGCTGGATGTGGGTTGGGGCGGCTTGACCGCCGAGGAGACCGGCCGGGTGGGCGCTCTGGTGGCGCGCGGGCTGGGCCGCACAGCGGACCATTGAGAGGGGCGGCGAGGCGTTTGGTCTTGCCGCCCACTGAGTATAGGAAAGAGAAAACCAATGCAGTACAGAGATTTTGCCACGATATACGACCGGTTGATGGATGACTTTGATTATCCGGCCTGGGCGGAGCATTACCTGAAGCTCATTCAGCGGATGGGCGGCACGGCCCGGCGGGTGGGGGAATGCGGATGCGGAACCGGCTCCTTGAGCGTGGAGCTGGCCAAGCGGGGCGTTCAGCTGGTATCCGGGGATATTTCCGAGGATATGCTGCGCCTGGCCGGGGAAAAGGCCCGGAAGAACGGGCTGATGATCCCCTTTGTGCGCCAGGATATGCGGCATCTCAGCTTTCACAGGCCCATGGACGCCATCATCGCGGGGTGTGACGCGGTCAACTACCTGTTGAGCGTGGCGGATCTGGACGCCTTTTTTGAGGCGGCTTTTCGAAACCTGAAGGCCGGCGGGGTGTTGGCCTTTGATATCTCCAGCCCGTATAAGCTGATGGATTTGACCGGCGACGGCTTTTTCGGGGAGGAGCGCGAGGAGATCACCTATCTTTGGCAAAACAGGGCCGACCGGGAAAAGCGGCTGATTACCATGGACTTGAGCTTTTTTGTGCGCCAGAGCGGCGATTTGTATCGAAAGTTTCGCGAGACCCATGTGCAGCGCGCCCATACCCAAGGGGAGATTTTGGAGGCGCTCAAGCGCGCGGGCTTTTCGGGGGCCGGGGTCTATGGGGACTTCGGCTTTGAACCGCCCGGGGAAAAGGCGCTGCGGCTGCATTTCGCGGCGCGGAAGGAATAAAAATTACGCAGGAAGCGGAGCGATAAAAGATGAACGGTAAAATCAATGTGATGAACAGCGACGGGCTTTTGCATATCGAACTTTTGGAGGGCCAGGCCCGGGCGCTTCTGGTGGACAGCACCCATTTGGTGGAGCAGGCCCGCTCGACCCATGGCCTTTCGCGGACGGCCTGCGCGGCGCTGGGCCGCCATTTGACCGCCACGGCCATGCTGGGCGCCATGTTAAAGGGCGAGAAGGATTCCGTGACCGCCACCATCAAGGGCGGCGGGCCGCTGGGCACGGTGGTGGCGGTGGGCCGCGCGGACGGGAGCGTAAAGGGCTATGTGGATCATCCCGAGGCCGACCCGCCCAGAAGGGCCGACAAAAAGCTCAATGTGGGCGCGGCCGTGGGCAAGGAGGGCAAGCTCACCGTGGTCAAGGATCTGGGGCTGAGGGATCCCTATGTGGGCCAGGTCAACCTGGTCTCTGGGGAAATTGCCGAGGATTTCGCCTTTTATTTCACGGTTTCCGAGCAGACGCCCTCGCTGGTTTCCCTGGGGGTCATGGTGGAGGACAAGGTGTTGGCCGCGGGCGGACTGCTGATTCAGCCCATGCCCGGCTGTTCGGAAATCGCCCTGCGCTCGCTGGAAACCAGCGCGCCCATGTTCATGAACATCAGCGCCACCATTTTGGAATATGGTTTGAAGGATTCGGTGTTTCAGCTGCTGGGCCATTTGCAGCCCCGGGTGTTGGAGACGGCCCAGCCGGTCTACCGATGCGACTGCAGCCGCGCCCGCATGGAAAAGGTGTTGATTTCTTTGGGCGAGGAAGAGCTGGAGGATATGATCCGCACCCAGCACGGGGCCGAAATCCATTGTCAATTTTGCAACCGCTTCCACCGCTTTTCCGAGGAGGACCTGCGGGCCCTGCTTCAACAGGCCAGGTAAAGGCGGGCGAATCAAAAAATCCGGGGAGGTGACCGGCTGATGAGCCAGGAAAAACCGTTAAACGCCACGCTCTTGCGCTTTGAGCACGGCCATGATTTCATGTATCGCCGCGCGCTCAAGCGCAGGGCAGAGGGACAGCTGATCAGCGCGCTGGATCTGTTTCGCCAGGCGCTGAAGCTTCAGCCGGACAACTTGGAATATCGGATGGATCTGGCCGAGACATATTACGAGATGGGCTGCTTTGAGCGCTCCAATGAGGAGCTGGTCCGGGTGTTGGCCCGGGAGGACGCGCCGGCGGAATGCCATTTCGGCATGGGCTGCAATTTTTACGCCATGGCCGACTTGCCCTCGGCCCGGCTGGCGCTGGAGCGCTATCTCGCCCGGGAGCGGAGCGGGGCGTTTCGCAAGGACGTCTCGGAGCTGATGGGGGAAATGCGCGACCGGGTGCGCCTTTACCGGCCCTTTCGGCGGCATAAGGCCGCCCGGTTGGTTCAAAGGGGTTGGCGGCTGTTTCAAAACGGGGAAACCGGGGCGGCAACCCGGGCGCTCAGGGAGAGCTTGACCCTTTACCCGGCCCAGGGCGACGCCCGGGACATCCTGGCCCTCATCGCGGCGCGGCAGGGCCGGCGCGCCCAGGCCAGGGCGCTGTTGAACCGGAGCGGGTTTTCCACCATGCGCGGCATGTGCTGCGCGGCCCAGGCCTATTGGCGCCTGGGGGAAAAGGAAAAGTGCTCGCTGATGCTGGAACGGGCCCAGATGAACATGCTGTTCGAGCCCGAGGACGTGCGCCTTTTGCTCAGGACCTTGGCCATGGCCGGGTGGCACAGCACGCTGTATCAGCATTTGCGCCCGCTGCTTCAGGAGCTGCCCTATGACCGGGAGCTTTTGCATTTGAACGCCATTGCCGCGCTGAATTTGGAACATCATCCCCAGGAGGCGGAAAAATGTTATCAGCGCATCCGCCGGGTGTACCCCAGGGACGGGGTGGCCGAATATTTTTTGCGGGCGTTGAGCGCCGGGCGCATGCGGCCGCCCTTGGGCTATGAATATCAGGTGCCCGAGGGAGAGCGGCGGGCCCGGGCGGATTCCGTGCGGGCGCTGGAAGTCCTGGCGGACGGCGCGCTCAGGGAAAAATTTCAGGATCAAAAGGTTCAAACCCTTTTGGAGTGGGCACTTGCGAGCGGCCAGGACGGGCTGGAGAAATGCGCCCTGGAACTTTTGGGGCGCGTTGGGGGCGAGGAGGCCCAGGCCATGCTGCGCGCCTTTCTCTTAAGGCCCGGCAATGGGGACGAGGCGCGGGCACTGTGCGTGAGGCTGCTGAAAGAGGCGGGCGCCCGTGAGCCCTATTATCAATATGCCCTCACCGGAGTGGAGGGGCTGGTGCTGTCGGCCAAGCAGGAGCAGATGCTTTCCATGCCGCACCGGATGATGCTTGCCCGTGCGGCCCGCACGGCCCGCGGGAGATTTGGAGACCTGACCGGGCCCATGACCGCGCTTTGGATGCGGTGCCTGTCCTCGGGCGGCGTGCCCAGGGGCGCGCTGCGCAACCCAAGGGGGTGGATGGCCGCGCTGCTCTATTGGCACCTGAGGCGCTCGGGCTATCCGGCCAGCCTGAAGGAGGCGGCCAGGCTCTACCGGGCGCCGCTGCGGCAGGCCAGGCGATGCGCCCGCATCATGGGCCGGGACGGCCGCCTGTACAACGATAAAGGAGCGGAATAAAGATGAAATGTATTGATTTTGACCATGAGTTCATGCACTACGCCGAAAAATGGATGGCCGAAAACCGGGGAAAATTCAAAAATGCCGACGAGATGGAGGCCCAGATGCCGGATGTGTATCTGCGCTGGCTCAATCAAAGCGCCGAATGGCTGGACGGCCGCACCCCGGGCAGCTATTTTCAGGCATACGACGATGTGAACGAGCTCATCGACTGGATGGAGGAATACCACCGCCAGCAGGTGGATGTGCCCAACCAGCTCATGGAGCGCATCGTGGAGCTGGGCGAGGGCGGGGTGGAGCGGCTGATGGCCCTGGCCCGGGATCCGGAGGCGGATTCCGGCCTGCGGGTGACCGCGCTGAACCTGCTGAACGAAATCGGGAGCCGGGCGCCCATGGAAATGTGCATGGACCTGATCGAAAACCGGGCCGAGACCGATGAGCTGGCCGACGTGGCCGCCGAACTCTTGACCAACCTGGGCCGGGTGGTGGTGGAACCGGTTTTGCAGCGCATGGAGCGCAGCTCCCGGGACGCCAAGGAGACCTTCCTGGACGTGCTGTGCAACTTTCCGGGGGACGAACGCATCTATAATTATGCGGAGAGCGCGTTCCGCAACCGGCCCGAGCGGCGGGCGCTGTTCGCCAGCTATCTGGCCAAACTGGGCGACGAGCGCGCCATTGAAATTTTGCGCCCCGCCCTTCAATATGTGGATTTGGGCTATCTGGATTATATTGAAATCCGCAACGCCATCGAGGCCCTGGGCGGCGAGGTGGAGGAGGAACGGGAATTTTTCGGGGATCCGGATTACGAATCCATGAGATCAATGGAGTGAAAGAAAAATCTATGCAGGAAAATCATACAAAAGAAGAGCGCCGGTTGATCACCCTGGAGGAGATCCGGCGCAACAGCGAATTGAGGACCATGATCGACGCGGCCAACGACTATCTCAGGCAGCTGGGCTTTACCGAACATGGCCCGCGCCATGTGGGCTATGTCTGCCGGGTGGCCGCGGATATCCTAAGGCGGCTGGGCTATTCCGAGCATCAGGTGGAACTGGCCGCCATCACCGGGTGGGTGCACGATGTGGGCAACTGCATCAACCGCAAGGAGCACGGGCCCAACGGCGCGGCGCTGCTGTTCCCCATCCTCAGGGATATGGGCATGCCCATAGAGGACGTGCTGACCATCATCACCGCGGTGGGCAACCATGAGGAGGGCTATGGCCGGGTGTCCAGCCCGGTGTCCGCGGCCCTGGTCATCGCCGACAAATCGGACGCCCACAAGAGCCGGGTGCGCGCCGGACACGCCGACCCGGAGCACGATATTCACGACCGGGTCAACCTTTCCATCCAGCGCAACGCGGTGTTGGTGGATCCCGAAAAGCGGGTCATCCGCCACGAGCTTCAGATGGACGAGAGCTCCTCGGTCATGGAGTACTTGCAAATCTATATGTCCCGCATCGTGATGTGCGAGGAGGCTGCGGCCTATCTGGGCTGCGGCTTTGACCTGGTGGTCAACGGCCATCCGGTCAACAACCGGTCCACGCAATGACAGGTTCAAAGGAGGGATGAGCGATGTTTTGCACCCAATGCGGAAAGCAGAATCCGGCCGGCGCGCGCTTTTGCGCCTTTTGTGGAGCGCGGCTCTTGAAAACGGAAGCGCCCGAGGATCAGGATATGGCCTGGGATATACCGGATGAGCCGCTGAAGGTGTTTGATTCCCCTCGGGATGAGGTTCAGCGCGATTCCCCCCAGGACGAGGACGGCCAGCCGCCCTTTGCTCCGGATCCCCTGAATTTTGAGGACGAGGATGAGGAGGCGCAGCCTGAGGAGGATCAGGCCCAGGAGAAAGAGGAGCCCGCGCCCGAGCCCGACCCACCGCGCCCGGCTGTGCCCCGAAGGCCCTATATTCCGCCCAGGGCCACGGCCCGGCCCCTGGCCAGCAACCCGGCCCAGCCCAACCGGGGCCATCGGGCGGTGCGCCCGGGCCCCTATCCGGGCATTGATACCCCGGACGGCCCGGCCCCGGCCTTTCCGGTGGACTATGAGAGCGAAAAGCCCCAGCGCGGGCACAGAAAGGTCTCCCTGGACGAAGGGGGCCAGGGCGCGCAGATCCCCCTCAGCCACCGTCCGCCGGCCCAGCGCGCTGCGGGGCGCAGCGTGACCCCGGAGGAGATCGAGGACATCGACGATTTGGAGGATTGGGACGAGGAGGAGGAGAGCGGCTTTGTGCGCGCACGGGTTTGGCTGCTTTCCATCGCCTTGGTGGCGGTGCTGGTGGTGTGCGCATGGGCGTTTCTGGCGCTCACCGGCCCGGGACAACTGTTCTGCGCCCGCATGGGCTGGGCCGCGCCCGCCGGGGCCTATTGGAAATTGGGCGACGATTATCTGGATGGCCAACAGTATAAAAACGCGGCCGACGCCTATCACGATGCCCTGAGGCTGGATCCCGATAATTATGACGGCGCGCTCCAATTGGCCAAGACCCTGACTTTGATTGGGGAAAACGAGGATGCGGAAAAGGCGCTTTTGCTCTGTATCCAACTCAAGCCCGAGGAGGCCGAGCCCTATCAGCTGCTCAGCGAGCTGTATCAGCGCCTGGGCCGCACAAGCGAGGCCGAATCGGTCAAGGCCAGGATGCCGGGATAATGAAACGAAATTTCACCTCCCTGTACCCGTCTTGTCAAGAACAGTTGTAGGTGATGGAATGAGGGAAATTTTGGCCAAACGGCTCAGGCAGTGCAGGAAAGAAAGAGGGTTCAGCCATCGCGAAACGGCCTCCCTGTGGGGTTGAATTGTGCTCTTTTGACAGCCCGAAAATCCGTGGACAAAGCGCTCCACGGATTTTTTTGCTTTTTTTAGGGTGTGGCGCCTTACAAAACGACAAATGTATTGATGCATGTATTCACAAATGAAATACAAGTATGTTAACAAAAATAAGGCGAATATAGAGGAATATCGCGTTTAATCCCGGTCATATATTATAAGAGAACAACATAAAGTAAAATAAAGATTACGAAATGCATTGACAATATTTTACAAGGGATGATATAATAAATTAGCTCATTAAGTCTTTGAAAAGAGGAGGGATTTTCATGAGGAAGTTTTCGCGATGGGTGTGTCTTGCGCTGGTGCTGATGCTGGTGCTGTCTGGCGCGGCGCTGGCCGAAGAGTCGAGCGAATTGGGCGTGATTCATAAGCAGAATTACGGAACCAACGCAACAGAGCTGCCCCTGGTCAAGGAAGGGGACGAGCCGGTGACCATCACGGTGTGGCGTGACTTCAGTTCCACCATCATGGAGGAGCTGGACGAATGCCTGGTTTTCCAGGAGATGGAAAAGCGCACCGGGGTTAAGATCGAATGGGTCTATCCGCCCGCCGGGCAGGCCACGGACAACTACAACCTGCGCATTGCTTCCAACGATCTGCCCCACATGTTCTCCTGCCCGCCCGAATATTCCGGCGGATTGGACAAGGCGGTGGAGGATGAAATCTACCTGCCCATCAACGAGTATTATGACAAGGGGCTGACCCCCAACTACAAGTATCTGCGCGATACCTACGAGGAAATCGCGGTGGATACCATGCTGGACTCCGGGCTGATGGTGGCCTGGCACATGATCGACTATGTGCCCTCCTCGCCCTGGTCGGGGCTTTGGGTGCGCCAGGACTATCTGGAGGGACTGGGCATGGAAGTGCCCACCACCATGGACGAGGTGACCGAGGTGCTGCGCGCCATGAAGGACAAGTACGGCGCGGTGCTGGGCTGCAATATCAAGGATTGGTACGGCGTGGCCACCAACTTCAACTTTGCCAGCGGTTTTGAGACCGGCTATGAGTGGTTCGCCAAGGACGGCACCACCGCGGTGTACGGCCCCATGACCCAGGAATACAAGGCGTGGCTGACCCAGATGAACGCCTGGTATGCCGAAGGCCTGCTGGATCCCGATTTCGCCACCCGCACCAATGACGACTACAACGCCAAGGTGGCCAACGGCGAGTACGGGGTGTTTGGGCTGGCCTACGGCGAAATGGGCCAGGCCAAGGTCACCGGGCTTTCCCAGAACCCGGACTTTAAGGTGTTGGCCATCACCGCGCCCACCTCTTACGAAGGCCAGGTTCTGCACCTCAGGCAGTCGGATCACATCGTGCGCACCGACCGGGATTATCTGACCACCCGGTGTGTGGAGGACGGCATTGACGAGATCGCCATGCAGTGGAAGGACTACTGGTATTCCCAGGAGGGCGGCGACCTGTGCTCCTACGGGGTGGAGGGCCAAAGCTATCAGTGGAACGAAAACAACGAGCTGGAATGGATCTATGATGAGACCGGCGTGTTTGAAAAGGACGACACCTTGGACTTTTGGACCGTATATCCCAAGTTCAAGCTGCATAACTGGGGATATCTGAGGGATTCCACCGCCTATGAAAATCAGCCCGAGGTCTGGCAGTGCATCGCCGAATGGGAGAAGACCGACGACAGCTGGGTGATGCCGCCGGTGGCCCATACCGCGGACGAGGAAGAGGAATTGGCCAGCATTATGACCAACGTCAACACCTACCGGGAGGAAATGACCCTGAAGTTCATCACCGGCCAGGAGCCTTTGGAGAACTTCGACGCCTATGTGGAAAACATGAAGGGCATGTATGTGGAGGACGCGGTTCAGATCAAACAGGACGCGCTGGACCGCTATCTGGAGCGGTAATCAGGCTCTAACGTTGTGGCCGGGCGGCGCGGGCCGTCCGGCCCTTTGCTTCATCCGTGAGGGAAATAAGATCATAAGGCGAAAAGAGTTGATGACCATGACGGTTTCCACCAATACCCCGTCGGGCCGCCTGATGGACGCCCGGCGCGTGCGCAGGCTGCTGATGGCGCTGCTCTGCCTGGTGGCCCTGGGCCTTTTGTTTACCAGCTATGCCCAAGGGGTGCACAGGCGCAGCGACGAGGCGGTGAACTTCACAGGGATCGATTTTCTTTTGGGCAGGCCTGAGGGCCGCTCCGCCGGCTCGCCCCATCCGATGCTTTTGGGCTCCACGGCAGCCCTGGTTTTGGCCCTGGTTATGCTGATTGTTAAACCGGACAAGCGATTTTGGCCGGTGCTGTTGCTGTTGGTCGCCAGCGGGTGCCTGCTCATGTTTCGCTTCGATGTGTGCTATAGCGCCAAAAACGAGTTCAGCATGGACGAGGACAGCCTGAGCTTTGGAGTAGGTTGGATCCTGTCGGTGGGGAGCTGCTTTTTGGCGGCGGTCTTGGCCGCGGTGGACGCCGCCATCGGCGCCCGGCAGGCGCGCCACAAACAGCTGGAGGCCATTTATGCCAACACCACCCTGCCCGGGGGCTATAAGGAAAGGACCCTGAAGGAGATCATTGTCAGGGATTTTAAAAAGCACTGGCCGGTGTATTTGATGATCCTGCCCACGGTGATCTTTTATCTGGTGTGGTGCTATGGGCCCATGTACGGGATTGTGATCGCGTTCAACGATTATTCCCCCAAAAAGGGCCCCTTTGGCAGCGATTGGGTGGGGCTGAGATGGTTCAGGGAATTCTTCCGCAGTCCCTTTGCCTATCGAACCATCCGCAATACCCTGGTCATCAATTTCTGGAACCTGTTGATCGGGTTCCCGGCGCCCATTATTTTGGCGCTCATGCTCAATGAAATGCGCAATATGAAGTTCAAGCGGGTGGTGCAGACCATCACCTACATGCCGTACTTTATTTCCCTGGTGGTGCTGTGCGGCATACTGGTGGACTTCTGTTCCACGGACGGTGTGTTCGGCGCGATTCAGCGGGCCATGGGCATGGATCCGGTGAACCTTTTGGGGGACGCGCGCTATTTCCGCTCGGTATATGTGGGCAGCGAGCTCTGGCAGAAGCTGGGCTGGGACAGCATCATCTTCCTGTCCGCCCTGGCCGGCATCGATCAGGAGCAGTATGAGGCCGCCACCATCGACGGCGCGGGCAAGATGAAACAGGTCATTCACGTCACCCTTCCGGGCATCATGCCCACCATCGCGATACTGTTGATCCTTCGGGTGGGGTCCATGATGAACGTGGGCTATGAAAAGATCATCCTTTTGTACAACGGGTTGACCTACGAAACGGCCGATGTGATCTCTTCCTATGTGTATCGAAAGGGCATTGTGGACGCGGATTTCAGTTTTTCCACCGCGGTCAACCTGTTTAATTCGGTCATCAACTTTGCGCTGGTGGTGTTCGCCAACAAGGTGAGCGCGGTGCTTACCGAGACCAGCCTGTGGTAGGGAGGGATTTGCGTGGCGTTATTGAAGCGGACCCCCGGCGAGAAAGTGTTTAACGTAATCAACTATCTGGTCATGATTGTGCTGTGCATCGTCTGCCTGTACCCGCTGTGGTATGTGCTGGTGGCCTCCCTGAGCGACCCGGTGCAGATGTACGCCAATCGGGGCATACTCCTCTGGCCCTTGCAGCCCATGACCACCAAGGGGTATACCTTGGTGTTTGAGGACCCCAACATTCCGCGCTCCTTTTTGAATACCCTGATTTATCTGGGCGTGGGCACGCTGCTGAACATGTTTGTGACCTGCATGGGCGCGTATGGCCTGAGCCGGAAGGGACTTTTCTGGAACGGAAAGGTCATGAAGCTCATCGCCTTTACCATGTATTTTTCCGGCGGGTTGATTCCCTTTTACCTGATGGTTCAGCAGATGAACCTGCTGGACACCTATTCGGGCATCATTCTGCCGGTGCTGGTGAATACCTGGAATTTGATCGTCATGCGCACCTCCTTTGCCGGACTGCCGGACAGCCTGGAGGAGAGCGCCCGGCTGGACGGGGCCAACGACTGGACCATATTGTGGCGCATCTTTCTGCCCCTGGCCCAGGCCACGGTGGCGGTCATCGCCCTGTTCTACGCGGTATACTGGTGGAACAACTGGTTTAACCCCTCGCTGTTTTTGCAGGACAAGACCAAGTACCCGCTTCAGCTTCGGCTGCGCGAGATCCTGCTGAAAAACGACACCAATTCCATGACCCAGGTGGGTGCGGTGGGGCAGAGCCAACAGGAGCAATACCGGCTGTTGGTGAAATACTGCACCATTATTGTGGCTACGGTGCCCATACTGGTGGTCTATCCCTTCCTTCAGCGCTACTTTGTCAAGGGCGTGATGGTGGGGTCCATCAAGGGATAGGGGGAGATGAGGCCGTGCGGTGGACAGAGCGTCCGCCGTGCGGTCTCGTTTTTTGTTCATCTTGTTTTTTCTTCAGGAAAGAAAAGGCATGCGCCTTTTCCATTTTGCGCATAATAACCCGACGGATAAAGCCCGATTTTGGGGCTTGTGTTTGGAGGGATCACGCATGGGATGGGTTCTGGTTTTGGGCCTCGCGGTTTGCCTGGTATCCGCGCCGCTCCGGCTGGTGTTTAAGGCGGATCTGGACGCCTCGCGATGGCAAATTTATTTGGAGCCGGGCTATCATGACATTGATTTGCCCGGCGGGAGCGAGCGCGCCCTGGCCCTGAGAAAAGAAAAGCGCGAGCCGAAAAAGCCCAAGCCCGAGCTCAAGGAGATCTTGCCCGTGGTCTTGGCGTGGCTCCCCGGAATCCTCAAGGCGCTGAAATACCTGTTGCCCAAACTGAGCCTGGGAGGCGAGGCGCAAATCCTGTTCTCCACCGGGGACGCGGCCCAAAGCGCCATGGCATACGGGGCGCTGAACGCCTTGAACCAGATTTTGTGGGCGCGATGGCCCGGGAAATGGCGGATGCGGTTTGGGGTGAGCTTTTCCGAGCCCAGGCTCGGCGGGCGGATTATGGGAATGATTGAATTTCGCCCGGGGCATATTATGTACGCGGCGCTGATTGCGGCGCTGGAATATGCCAAAGGGAGGATTCACACATGGACAAACACCCCATCGAAAGCATTATGACCACAACCATGGAAAATATCAAGGATATGGTGGACGTCAACACGGTCATCGGCGACCCGGTTCAGACCTTGGACGGATCGACCATTATCCCGCTGTCCCGGGTCTGCTTCGGCTTTGTGGCCGGCGGCGGCGAATACAGCGTGGAGGGCGGCAAGCACCCCATGCAGACCGAAGAGGAGCTGCCCTTCGCGGGCGGCACGGGCGCGGGCGTGACCGTGCATCCCATGGGCTTTTTGGTGGTGGGCCAGGGCCAGGTCAAGCTGCTGCCCGCCCAGTACTACGCGCCGGTGGACCGGATTATCGAGCTGGTGCCCCAATTGATGACCGAGATCAAGAACGGACTGGATAAGCTCAAATGCGACAAACAGCCGCAACCCGCCCCGCCGCCTCCGGCCGAGTAAGGGGTAGAATTCAAGGGCTAAGCCCCTTGTCCAAAGCATATACTGGACAGCAAAGGAGGCGGCTGACCGGTGAAAAAGCTTCACACGCTGGTGCTTTGCGCGATTCTGCTGTTGGTGTATAATGGATGTGCCTGGGCCCAGGAGGCGCCCGAGGTCGCGGCCCGAGGCGCGGTTTTGGTGGATCGGGCCAGCGGCCGCATTTTGTATAACCATGATATGAACGAAATGCTGCCCATGGCCTCCACCACCAAGATCATGACCGCGCTCCTGGCCTTTGAGAATGGAAATTTGGATCAGATGGTGACCGCCGGGCCCAATGCCAGCGGGGTTACGGGCACCTCCATTTATCTGAGCGAAGGCGAGCAGCTCTCCATGAGCGACATGCTCAAGGGCCTGATGCTGCAATCGGGCAACGACGCGGCCGTGGCCATTGCCGAACACCTGGGCGGCAGCGTGGAAAACTTTGCGGAGATGATGAACCAGCGCGCCAGAGAGCTGGGCGCGGACGCGAATTTCGTGACGCCCAACGGCCTGGATGCCGAGGGACATGGGGCTTCGGCCCTGGGCATGGCGCGCATTGCCTGCGCGGCCATGGAAATTCCGGAATTCCGCGAGCTGGTTTCCACCCAGCGGGCCACCATTCCCTGGGTGGATCATGAATACAAGCGGGTCTTGACCAACAAGAACCGGTTGCTCAAGGAATACCCGGGCGCCACCGGCATCAAGACCGGATATACCAGCAAGGCCGGGCGGTGTCTGGTGTTTTCCGCCGAACGGGACGGCATGGAGCTGGTGGGCGTGGTGCTGAACTGCGGGGAATGGTTCGACGCGGCCCAGCGCATGCTGGATTGGGGCTTTGATACCTTCAAGCCGGTGGAGGTCATGCAAAGCGGCATACAGCCCCTCAAGGCCGGCGTCAAGGGCGGAAAGACCGGGCAGGTCGCGGTGCGCGCCCGGGAGGGCATCACCATTCCGGTAAAGGTGGGCGATCAGTATCAGCTCTATTACGAGCTGCCCAGAACTGTGGCGGCCCCGGTGAGCGAGGGCCAATGGCTGGGCACGGCCTGGGTGGAGCTTAACGGTGAAAAGCTCTCGGAGGTGGATTTGGTGGCCGCCGGACCGGTGGATGAAGGCGGATTTGCCCATGCCTTCCTGCGGGTGCTCAGGAGCTTTTTCCATATCGGAATTTGAAACAGAGGACAGGGGAGAAAAACCAATGGCATTTGACTTTAAGAGCGCGCGGTTTTGGGCCGAGGAAATGCTCAGACAGCGCATAGAGCCCGGCGCGCGGGTCATCGACGCCACCATGGGCAACGGCAAGGACACCCTTTGGTTGGCCGGTCTGGTGGGGGAGACGGGCAAGGTGTATGCCTTTGACGTGCAAAAGGACGCGGTGGAGCGCAGCAGGGCAAGGCTTGAGGAGGCCGGGCTTTTGGACCGGGTGCGGCTGATCCATGACGGCCATGAGCGGGTGCTCAGCCACGTTCAGGAGCCGGTGGACGCGGCGGTGTTCAATTTGGGCTGGCTGCCCGGGGGCGATAAGCGGTTTACCACCCGGGTGGACACCACCCTCCAGGCGCTCAAGGGCTGTCTGGAGCTTTTGAAGCCGGGCGGGCTGATGACCATCTGCGCCTATCCGGGCCATGAAGAGGGCGAGTTGGAGCGCCGGGCCATCCAGGAATGGGCCGCCGCTTTGGACAGCGGCCGGTACGACGCCCTGACCAAGGCCTATTTGAATCAGCCCAATAAACCGCCCCAGCTGTTCGCCATCAAGAGAGTCAAATAGGAAAAATGGGGACGCGAGCCGCCGCTTGGGCGCGCTGCCCGGCGCCGGATTCCCATGCGCGCTTTTTTATTTACAGGGCGGGCGCGGAATGGTATAATAAAATGAAAAAGCAATCACGGGGCGAAGAGGGAACTGCGATGGCGGGTTGTATCCAAAGGACCGCGCGCCCCCTTGCCCGCTGAAGGTAGTCACTGATCGGAGGGAAATACATATGAGAACCGTTGGCACGGTGGTGCGCGGCATTCGCGCGCCCATTTTCCGCAAGGAGGATGATCTGGCGAAGCTGACCTGCGAGTGCGTGCTCCAGGCCGCCCAGAGCGAGGGCTTTGCCATAAAGGACCGGGACGTGATCGGGGTGACCGAGTCCACCCTGGCGCGCACCCAGGGCAATTATGCCACTGTGGAACAGATTGCAGCCGATGTGCGCAGCAAATTCCCGGGCGGGGTGGCGGGCATTGTCCACCCCATCCTGAGCCGGAACCGCTTTTCGCTGCTGCTCAAGGGCATTTCCATGGGCCTGGACAAGCTGTATATTCAATTGGCCTATCCTTCGGACGAGGTGGGCAACCATTTGATCTCCTGGGACGAGCTGGACGAAAAGGGCGTCAACCCCACCAGCGACGTGCTCACCGAGCAAAAGTACCGCGAGCTGTTCGGCGAGGAGATTCTGCATCCCTTTACCGGGGTGGACTATGTGCGCATGTACAAGGAAATCGCGCCCAACTGCGAAATTTTCCTGGCCAACGACCCGCGCGCCATGCTCAAGTTTACCCCCAATGTGCTGTGCTGCGATATCCACACCCGGGAGCGGTCCAAAAGGCTGCTTCAAAAGGCGGGGGCGGAAAGGGTCTATACCATGGCCGATATCCTGTCCCAGCCGGTGGAGGGCAGCGGCTACAACCCGAATTACGGGCTGTACGGCTCCAACCTTTCGGATGAGCACACGGTCAAGCTGTTCCCCCGGGACTGCCAGGATTTTGTAAACCGGGTGCAGCAGATGATGCTTGAAAAGACCGGAAAGCGCGTGGAGGTCATGGTGTATGGCGACGGCGCGTTTAAAGATCCGGTGGGCAAGATCTGGGAGCTGGCCGATCCGGTGGTCTCCCCGGGCTACACCAGCGGGCTGGAGGGCACGCCCAACGAGCTCAAGCTCAAGCATCTGGCCGACACCAGCTTAAAGGGCATGGAGGAAGGCGCGGCCGAGGATGCGCTGCGCAAGGCCATTGAGGCCAAGTCGGGCAGCCTGGTGGGCTCCATGGCCGCCCAGGGCACCACGCCCCGCCGCTATACCGATTTGCTGGGCTCGCTCTGCGATCTGACCAGCGGCAGCGGAGACAAGGGCACGCCCATTGTGCTGGTGCAGGATTATTTCACCAATTTTGCCGACGAGTAATCGTCGGGAAAGTGGATCGTCCATTTTTTGGAAAGTGTGACTTAGACGATATGCAGACGGCTCCGCGAGGCAACTCGCGGAGCCGTTTTTCATGGGCGAAAATTTACGAAAGGCTGTGCTTGACCCGGTCGCGTTCCTCGGCGCGCTTGCCGTTGTTGAACCGGTCCAAGGTGCCCACCAGATAGCCGGTGATGCGCCGGATGCGGTCAAAGGGGACGTGTCCGAAATCATAGTCCAGATCCACATAATCCCCGTCCACCCGGATATTCAGGCCCACGGGTTTGCGGCCATATTTCTCAATTCCATGCTGGATATAGGCGTCGATTTCCCGCTGATCCAATTCACCCTGCGAAACCGTTACTTTGCATTCCATGCAATCATCTCCTTACACTACTCATTATATACCCATACCGGAAGGAAATGAAACCTATTTTGGAAAAAATATCAGCAAAAATAGTTGCATGGAACTTTGTGCAACCACTACATGTTGTGGTTTCAGCGCTGCCGGAGCTCGTTGAGCATATCCACATACTCAAAGTTCCGGGGATAGATCATATTGATTTCCCGTACCATGCGGCAATTTTCAATGGGCACCACCACCAGCCGCCCGGACAGCTCCTCTTCCCGGCAGGCGCTGTGGCTGATTACGGTTATGCCCAGGTTCAGGGCCACCAGTTCCTTGATGGTGGCCACGCTGTCCACCTCCATCATGACGTTGAAATCGCGGATGCTGTAGCCGTGACTGATGAGGTACCCCTCAAACAGCTTGCGGGTGCCCGCCTTTTTGGGCCGCAGCACCAGGTTTTCCCGCTGCAGCTCCTTGAGATTCACGCTTTGGCGCTGGGCAAAGGGATGCTGGGGCGATACCACCAGGCACAGATAGTCGGTGTCCATCAGAATGGAGACATAGTTGGGGTTGTTTAAAATCCCATCCACGATGGCAAAGTCCAGCTCATAAAATTGAAGCATTTTATCAATATTTTTTATGGTATCCGTGACGATGGTGATGTGTACCCCGGGATGGTTGTTGCAGAAGGTGGCCAGAATCTGGGGCACCAAAATGTCGCTGGCCGTGGGGGTCAGGCCCACGGTCAGGCTGCGCACCTCGCGCTGCTGATCCTCGATGGCTTGGCGCACCTTGGCCGAAAGTGCCACGGCCCGATGGGCATAGCGGATCAAGACCTCGCCCGCCGGGGTGGGTTTGAGCTTTTTTTGGCCCTTGATGAATATTTTGATGCCGAATTCCTGTTCCAAAATTCGAATATGATTGCTGACCGCGGGCTGCGACAGCGACAGCGCCTGGGCGGCCTTGGTATAAGAACCCAGCTCGTTGAGCTTCAAAAGGGTTTTAATTTTCGGATCGACCATGAATAGGCGCCTCCTTCCATGTGCCTTGTCATAAAATTAATTTATAATTGCCTAGAAAACTATTATTTGATTTTACCATTGATCGCGCATATAATCAACTATAATTTCCAAATGGAGAAAATAATTCGAATCGGAGGAAAGACAAGGAATGGGAAATTGGGAAGGATTCGGCGCGTTTTGGGCCTCTTTGGATGGTTCCACCGCGGTTTTGGTTCAGCTGACCGTCATGCTGCTGGGCGCGTTTCTGCTGTCGCGGCTGACCCGGCGTCTAAAGCTGCCCAATGTGACCGCCTACCTGCTGGCCGGGGTGGTGATCGGGCCCCATGCTTTGAACCTGGTGTCCCAGGAAATGATTTCATCCATGGATTTTGTGACCGATCTGGCCCTGAGCCTGATTGCCTTTGGGGTGGGCCGGTATTTTAAATGGGGTTCATTAAAAAAGAGCGGGCCCAAAGTGGTGCTGCTCACTGCCGCCGAGGCGCTGAGCGCCGCGCTGCTGGTGGGCGTGGTCCTGATTTTTGTCTTTGAACTGCCGTTGGAGCTGGCGCTGATGCTGGCGGCCATTGCCTCGGCCACGGCTTCCACCTCCACCTTGATGACCATCCGCCAATACCGGGCCAAGGGCCATTTTGTAAAGCGCCTGCTTCAGGTGGTGGCCCTGGACGACGTGGTGGCCTTGATCTGCTTCAGCCTTTGCGCGGCCATTGCCCAGGTGGAAGAGGGCCAGGCGGTGAGCGGATGGCTCCTGGCGCTGCCCGTGGCCTATAACCTGTTGTCGGTGATTCTGGGCGCGGGCATGGGCCTGGTGCTCAAGGGCGCGCTGCAGCGCCTGCATTCGGCCTATAACCGGCTTTTGCTCACCGTGGTGCTGCTGCTCATGATGGGCGGAATGTGCGGCATGATGGGGGTTTCGCCCCTTTTGGGCTGCATGGCCATGGGCGCGGTGTACGCCAACACCGCCAAGGGCAACCAGCTGTTTAAGCTCACCGAAAAGTTCTCGCCCCCGATTTTGACCTGCTTTTTTGTAATCTCGGGCATGAAGCTGGATTTGGGGGCGCTTTCCTCGGCCGGGCTGATCGGGGTGGCCTATTTTATCGCGCGCATTGTGGGCAAATACCTGGGCGCGCTCTGGGGCGCGGCGGCTATCCGGGAGACCCGCGAGGTCAGGCGCTATCTGGGCCTGGCCCTGATTCCCCAGGCCGGGGTATCCATCGGCCTGGCCGCCCTGGGCGAGCGCATGCTGCCGGCGGAAATGGGGGCCATGCTCTCCAATATCATTTTGGCCTCGGCGGTGCTGTATGAGCTGGTGGGCCCGGCGCTGGCCAAGCTGTCCCTGAGGCTGGCCGGCGCCATAAAGCCCCGGGAGCGGAGCGCCCAACGGCCGGTCGAGGCGGATCAGACGCCCCAGACCGAACAGCCCCGGGAAAGCCTTTCCGCGGCCTGCCGCTAGATACAAAAACCGCCGCAAGGAAATTCTCCTTGCGGCCACGGAAATCAATTTTGAGAAAGCACCCGAAGGATCATATTCGGATCCAGCAAACAATCAAACATAAGTTTGGACAAGGCTCGTTTGGAAACGATCCTGGATTTATACTGCCTGATCATGCTCAGGGCGAA
>DVJW01000233.1 GCA_018716505.1 Candidatus Faecaligallichristensenella faecipullorum
ACTTATTTGGAGCGCCGGTTGGAACTTTTCCAAAGCGTCCAGTCGGAAAAGCTCGTTACCGCCTCCATGATCAACAATTATGTGAAAAGTAAACTCATACCCCGGCCGGAAAAAAAGAAATATACCCGGGAACATCTTGCCCGCCTACTCATGGTATGCACGCTCAAGCAAGTTTTGCCCATTCAGCAGGTGGATCTTTTGGTTAAACATTGCGCAAAGGATGGGGAAGCGCACATGCTCAGCGAATTTTGCGAACTTCAAGACCATGCGCTGGCCAAGGCCGCGGAACAATACTGCCAAATCGCCCAAAGCGGACAGGATTTACAGCACACCGCGCTGCAGCTGGTGTTGGAAATCAACGCCCAGCGGCTGGTGGCCCAGATGCTGCTGGCCCAAATCGCCGCCGAACCCGAAATCAGCACGGGCGCGCCCAAGGAGGATTAGATCAACGCGGGCCGCCGGTCGGATTTCACCGGCCGGTCTGTGATTTTGGCATTTTCTGAAAGGGGAATCAAACTGGGGGCCTCCGGATCGTGGGCGGCGAAGCGCGTTTGGCTCAATTTAAGGCTATGGGTGGCATAGCAGTAGGCGCATCCATGCACGCAGGTGTCGTACGCCCCAATATCCACACTCTCAATGCAGCCGCAATCCGCGCGCTGGCCCGCGTGTTTGCGCGCTCGAATGGGCACGCCCAGTATGCGCTCTATTTTGTCCCGGTCGATGCAGCTGGCGTGATTTACGCCCTGGCTGGAAAAATCCTGCCTTTCGCAGCAGGTATACAGCGCAAGGTTCAAGGGCCGGGCGATGCGCGCCATTTCTTCCACAAAGCGCGTTTGATCGGCGGCCGTGGTTTCCTGAATCCAGGCCGGGCCATGGGCATAGCGATCGGCAAAGCTGAAGATGCAGCGGGTGGTATAGGGCGCAAGCCTGCATGCCAGGCGCTCAAAGCGCATGAGATGCTCTTCCATCGGATACCGCTCGCAAAACAGCACCGGATCGAACCGCCAGTCCACGCGCGGCGGCCCCAGCCTTTCACTCAGCGCCAGGAAGGTGTCGATTCTTCGCTCCACCTCGCCGAGCCCGGCCTCCATATCCCGCCCAAAGCCATTCAGGGTATACTGAAAGTAATAGACATAGCCCATATCGTCCAGCTCGTCCAAATGCTTCAACATGGGCTCGGGCTGTTTACTCCAAAATACAATCATATCCACCCAAGCCGGGGACAGGGGAACGCGGCTCACCTGGCGTAGGTTAAAGGGATTGGCCGAGAGCACAAAGCCGCTTCGAAGCCGGTTCATCATCCAATCCCCATACAGCGCAGGGATATCCGTGCGCCGGCTGGCGCTTAAAATCATACCTCACACCTCCCTTTGGATTTAGGCCCGCCGGCGCGAACCACCGGAAAAGGCCCGGCACAGCAGAGCCGACAACAGGCACAGCATCAGCGCCAGGTAGAACATCGGATTGAGCAGGAATTCCACCGGGGCCAGGGCGGTGGAACCGGGCAGCGCCAGCAGGCCATGAAGGGCCATGAGCAGGAAAGTAAAGGCCAGATAGTGCCTGTCGTTCACCCATTCCACCGCCGCCAAACAGCAGCCCGCTGCCGCCGAATAAAGGGCAACGCCCACATATCCCCAGTCCGCAAAGGCATCGGCCAGAAACGGGCCCAGACCAGAGGACACGGATATATTTTCCCCGGAAAGCGCCCCCAGAAGCGCCTCGGGGCTTAGCGCGTCGGAAAACGCCTGCAAAATCCGCGAACCGCCGTTCATGCCGCTGGGCATGGCCCTGACCAGCGCCTCAAAGCTCCGGCCCATCTGGGCGACATACGCATCGAAACTTTGACTCAGCCAGCTCAGGGAAAAGCCCGTGCCGGCGCGCACAAGCGCCACCGCCCACAAAACGGCCGGCAGCCCTAAAAGCAGCGCCAGCCCTTGCCATATCGCATAGCGCCGGATAAACAGATAGCCCACGCACAGCAGCAGCCTCAGGGTAAAGGTATACTCGCTGGCGCCAAACAGCCCGGGAATCGTGGGGATAAGATAAAAGCCAATGGCCAGATAGACGCCGCCCGTCTCGGGACGGGTGGACAGGTAAACGCAAAAGAACGCCCCGATGAGCGCGGAAAACTGATCCAACAGCGGATAGCGGAGATAAAACCGCGCTATGGAACAGCAAAAGGCCAGCCCCAGGAAGATCAAAGAAACCCTTCTCACAAAATCGCAGAGCCCCCCTTGGCTGCTCCGCGCCCTGCCTCGCCGCCCCAAAGAGCGGTTAAAGAGCATATCCCCCGCTTGGGCGGCCAGCAAACTCACGTCCATGGCAATAAGCGGCGTCGGAGAAAACGCCGCGCCTTCCGGCCACCAAGCCGCGCCCCTCAGGGCGCTGAGGCCAGGTTCAGCCAGCAGAATGAAAAAGAAACTGATCTGGAACAAGAGAAAGACCGGGCGTCCGGGCAGGGCGTAGACCAAATTGCTGCCCAATGCGCAGTAAACGCCCCAAAGCATAAAGTCGGGCCGGCCCAGACAGACGCCCAGATAGAGCAGCCCGGCCGACAGCGCGGCCAGAACCGCCCGAAATACCAACTTGGTCATACAAAAAATCCCTACCTTTGCCGTTTCCCTTGCGAAATAGACTTTGATCTGATTATATCATAGATTATCTCACCGGCCCAGCCGAACGGCAGGTGAAAAATTCCCCCATGGTCAAGGGACGGTGCGAAAGATTCTCTGGGTTTTGTAATCCTTCGCCGCTTGACATGGCCTTTCCAATCGTCATATAATACATATAAGGAATAAAGGCCTATATCTAAAGAGAGGGTGGCGGATTATGTCCATACTGGTGACCGGCGGCGCCGGCTATATCGGCAGCCATACCGTAAAGGAGCTTCGGGCCCGGGGCGAACAGGTAATTATCTACGACGATCTGAGCACAGGTTTTTATCAGGCCGCGCAGGATTGCATGCTGGTGGTGGGTTCGCTTCACCATTACGATAAGCTGGTGGAAACCATGCGCGCCTTTGATGTGGACTCGGTGGTCCATTTCGCCGCCTATTCCCAGGTGGGGGAATCCATGAACGACCCTGGGAAATATTACTATAACAACGTGGCCGGCACCATCAAGCTGCTCAACGCCATGAAGGAGAACAACGTAAAGCGCATCGTGTTCTCTTCCACGGCCGCCACCTTTGGCGAGCCGGATTCGGTGCCGATCAGCGAGGAAACGCCTCAGCATCCCGCCAGTGTCTATGGAACCACCAAGCTGATGATCGAAAAAATCCTGCGCGATTATGACGCGGCCTATGGCATTCGCTCGGTGGCGCTGCGCTATTTTAACGCCGCGGGCGCGGACGAGAGCGGCTTGATCGGCGAGGCGCACAATCCGGAGACCCACTTGATCCCGTTGATTATGCAGGTGCTGCTGGGCCGCAGGGAGCATATCTCCATCTACGGAACCGATTATCCCACCCCGGACGGAACTTGCGTGCGCGACTATATCCATGTGACCGACCTGGCCACGGCTCATATCCTTTCCCTGAACGCGCTGCGCGACGGTATGGCCAGCACGGCCTACAATCTGGGCAACGGAAACGGCTTTTCGGTGCGCGAGGTGATCGGCATGGTGGAAAAGGTCACCGGCCGCAAGGTGGCCACCGTGGAGGGCCCCCGCCGCAGCGGCGATCCGGCAGTATTGATCGCCAGCTCCGAAAAGATCATGCGCGAGCTGAACTGGAAGCCCAAGTTTAACGAGCTGGAGCAGATTATCGCCTCGGCCTGGCGCTGGCACGAGTCCCATCCCTACGGATATTGATTCTCGGCCCTATAATCAAACAATTGCCAGCCGGCGGTCTGCCGGCTGGCAAAACTTTATACCAAGGAGGAAATATGAAAAGTATTTTGCGCGACCCGTCGCTGGCTCCGTCCGGCATGGATAAAATCAACTGGGTAAGGGCCCATATGCCGCTGTTGAACCTGCTGGAAAAGCGCTTTGAGGCAGAAAAACCCTTTAGCGGCCTGAGGGTGGCCATGTCCATCCACCTGGAGGCCAAGACCGCGCGGCTGGCGCTCTTAATGAAAGCCGGGGGCGCGGAAATGTATGTGACCGGCTCCAACCCCTTGTCCACCCAAGACGACGTGGCCGCCGGATTGGCCAGCGAAGGCGTGACGGTATGCGCCTGGCACGGGGCCAGCGATCAGGAATATCACGATCATTTGGTGGCCACTCTTAAATGCAAGCCCCATATCGTCATCGACGACGGCGGCGATTTGGTGCACATATTGCACGAAGAACGGCCCGATTTGGCCGAATGCGTGATGGGCGGATGCGAGGAGACCACCACCGGCGTGCTTCGGCTCAGGGCGCGCGCCCAGGGGGGACAGCTCAACTTTCCCATGGTCTGCGTCAACGATGCCCAGATGAAGTTCATGTTTGACAACCGCTATGGCACCGGTCAGTCGGTTTGGGACGGAATCATGCGCACCACCAACCTGATCGTGGCCGGAAAGCGGGTGGTGGTGGCCGGCTATGGCTGGTGCGGCAAGGGCGTTTCCATGCGGGCCCGTGCCCTGGGCGCCCAGGTCATCATCTGTGAGGTCAACCCGGTGCGCGCGGTGGAGGCGGTCATGGACGGCTTCGACGTGTATCCCATGGATGAGGCCGCCGCGCTGGGCGATATCTTTGTAACCGTGACCGGATGCAAAGACGTCATCACCCCGGCGCACATGATGAAGATGAAGGAAGGCGCCATCCTGTGCAACGCGGGCCATTTCGATGTGGAAGTGGCTGTGGCCGGCCTCAGGGAATTGGCCGTGGAGCACAAGACTGTGCGCAACAACATCGAGGGCTATCGCTTGCCCAACGGAAAGACGATTTACCTCTTGGCCGAGGGGCGGCTGGTCAACCTGGCCGCGGGCGACGGCCATCCGGCGGAGATCATGGATATCAGCTTTGCCCTTCAGGCGCTGTCCGCCGAATATGTGCGCAAACACGCCCATCTGCTTTCCAGAAATCAGGTGGTGGAAGTGCCCGCGGAAATCGACGCACAGGTGGCGCGGATGAAACTTCAAACCTTGGGGCTTAAAATCGATGCGCTGAGCGAGGCGCAAAAACAATATCTTTCCGGCTGGGAGGGCGCGTAAATGACCACGAAAATTGAACATATTTTGCTGTATACCGGTCTTAGACTGGTGGAGGACGGTTGCCTGCTCATTCGGGACGGCGCGATTTTGTACGCGGGCGAGCGAAGCGGATGCCCGGAGGGCGCTCAGGGGGTCATCGACGGCAAGGGGGGCATCTGCATGCCTGGGCTGTGCAATGCCCATGCCCACGCGGCCATGACCTTGCTTCGGGGGGTGGGCAGCGATCTGCAGCTCCAGGAATGGCTTCAGCAGATCTGGCCCGCCGAGGACCGGCTGAACGGCGAACATGTCTACAACGGAACCATGCTGGCCGCCATGGAGATGATCAGCCGGGGCATCACCAGTTTTGCGGATCAATACTTCTTTATGGACGACACCGCCCGGGCGGTGGTGGACAGCGGCATGCGCGCCAACCTTTCCCGGGGCATTGTATCCACGGGCGGCAACGACGAGCAGAAACTTCAGGAAGGCGTTCGGCTCTTCGAGGATTGGAACGGCGCGGCGGACGGACGCATCAAGGTCTATCTGGCGCCCCACGCCGAATACACCACCACCCCGGATTTAATCCACCGCGCCACCCGGGCCGCAGCCCGGTTAAATACCGGCATCCACATCCACATTTCCGAGACACCCCGGGAGGTGGAAGAATGCCGCCAGCGGTACGGAATCTCCCCGGTGCGCTATTTTGAGCGCGAGGGCATGTTTGAGGTGCCGGTAATCGGCGCCCACTGCGTGGCCGTGGATGACGAGGATATCGCAATCCTCGCCAGGCGCCAGGTGAAGGTGGTACACAATCCGGCCAGCAACATGAAGCTGGCCAGCGGGGTGGCCCCGGTGACCAAAATGATGGCCGCCGGCATCGATGTGGCCTTGGGTACCGACGGAGTGGCCAGCAACAACACCACCGATTTGTTCGCGGATATGAAACTGGCCGCGATTTTGCAGAAGGGCTTTTTGATGGATCCCACCGCCATGCCGGTGGAAAAGGTGCTGCATATGGCTACCCGCGCGGGGGCGCTGGCCATGGGCTTTGAAAACGTGGGCGTGTTGGAAGCGGGCATGCGCGCGGACTTGCTGATTCTGGATAAGGACGCTCCCAACCTGACCCCCTCCACCGATGTATTGGCCAATCTGGTGTACGCGGCCCAGGGACTCAACGTGCGGTTGACCATGGTGGACGGCAAGGTGTTGTATAAGGACGGAGAGTATTTGACCTTGGATAAGGAAAAGGTGCTGTTTGAGGCGCAAAAGAGCGCCCATGCATTGGGACTGTAAGTTTTTTATCGGGATTTGGGCGCGCGGCGGGGATACGCTGCGCGCTTTTTCTTGTTTTCAGGGATTGCATATGTAAAAAAAGTTAAAAAGTCCTTGCATTTTTCTCGATTTTGCATATAATAAAAGTCAAGAAAGGTCAAAAATTGTGTGAACCTTTCCGAGTATTGAGTTTCCGAGTATGGAAACGCTCGAACAGGAGGGATTCATATGGCGCAATTAAGTGACGCCATTGAGCAGTTTATTAAAGAATTGATGGATCAGGAGGCGCAAATCGAGCTCAGGCGCAACGAGCTGGCCCATCACTTCGGCTGCGCGCCCTCGCAGATCAACTATGTATTGGCCACCCGGTTTTCGGTGGATCACGGCTATATTATTGAAAGCCGGCGGGGTGGCGGCGGATTTGTGCGTATTGTCCGCATGCAGGAGCACGCGGACGCCGATTTCCTGAATACACTTTTAAGCAGGGTGGGAAATTCCATCGACGAGGATTCGGCCATGGCCATTGTGGCTCACTTAAAGGATCGCGGTATGCTCACCGATCGGGAAGCCCTGTTGATGCGCTCGGCGCTTCAGGAAAACGCGCTGTCGCTGCCCATTAACGCAAAGGATATTCTGCGGGCCGCGGTTATGCGCAACATGCTCAGACAGGTATTTAAAAATCAGGAGGGAGTGGACGCTCAATGATGTGCGACGAATGCGGCATTCGGCCCGCTGTGGTTCATTTGACCACCATCGTCGGCGGCGAGGTGCAGGAAAAGAACCTGTGCAGCGCCTGCATGGCGAAGATACAAAAGCAAATGCCCGGCAATATGGATCTGGACGGTTTGGCCGGGCTGTTGAGCGGCTTTTTCCAGTCCGCTCAATCCGGAAACAACAAGGAAGAGAGCGAGGCGG
The DNA here is from genome assembly GCA_018716505.1 of Candidatus Faecaligallichristensenella faecipullorum. GTDB lineage: Bacteria > Bacillota > Clostridia > Christensenellales > Aristaeellaceae > Faecaligallichristensenella > Faecaligallichristensenella faecipullorum. Next base: position 7,308 of record DVJW01000233.1, read on the forward strand.
AAAGCTCGCTCAAATGCCCGAACTGCGGGTTAAGTTATGCCACCTTTCAAAAGACCGGGCTGTTGGGCTGCGCCCAATGCTATCAGGCCTTCCGTGAGCCGTTGGAGGTTATTTTAAAGCGCATTCACGGCAATACCCAGCACACCGGCCGGGTGCCGCGCCAGGGCAACAGTTCCATCGGCGCGCAGCTTCAGATCGACCAGTTAAAGCGAAAGCTTGCCCAGGCCGTGGCTGCCGAGGAATATGAGACCGCGGCCGCGCTGCGCGACCAAATTCGCGCCCTGCAAAAACAAACCGAGGGACAGAATTCCCCGGACGCGCCCAAGGAGGAATCCAGCCATGAGCGAGCTTGAGAAAAGCCTTCAGCCCGATGTGGTCATCAGCAGCCGGGTTCGACTGGCCCGCAATTATAAGGACGTGCCCTTTGCCAGCATGATGAACCATGCCGGGGCGGAAAAAACCATTGACTACGCGGCCCAGGCCGTGATTGCCGCCGGACGGGATCAGGATTTTCAGATGCTGCGCATGGAGGCGTTGAGCACGGACGAGCGCAACCGGTTGGTGGAGCATCACCTGATCAGCTACGATCTTTTGAAATTCACCGACCTGTCCGCGGCCTTGATCTCCAGGGACAAGACGCTCAGCATCATGGTCAACGAGGAGGATCATCTGCGCATTCAGGGGCTTTTGCCCGGCATGCAGCTCATTCATGCTGCGGAAATTGCCTTTGACGCGGATTCGATGTTGTCCGTCAACCATGAATATGCCTTTGATGCCCAATGGGGCTATTTGACCAGCTGCCCCACCAACACCGGAACCGGCATGCGCGCCAGCACCATGCTGCACCTGCCCGCCCTGAGCGCCACGCGCCAAATGGGCGCGGTAACCCAGGCGGTTTCCAGGCTGGGCTTGACGGTGCGCGGGCTTTACGGCGAAGGCAGCGACGCCTTAGGCAATCTTTACCAGTTGTCCAATCAGGTAACATTGGGCAAAACAGAAGAAGATATGATTCGTTCCCTCATCGCCGCCACCCGCCAGCTGGCCGACCATGAGTTGGCCGTTCGGGAAAAGCTCATTGAGCGCAATCCGGCCGAGCGGGAGGACAAGATCATGCGCTCGGTGGGCATCATGTCTCAGGCGCGCATCATGCCGCTTTCGGAATTCATGCAATATATGAGCGACATGCGGCTGGCCGTCTGCTCGGGCTATATGACGGCCGAGCTTCAAGCCATCGACCAGATGATGATGGATCTTCAGCCGGCCTCCATTCGGGTGCGGTGCGACAGCGAGCTCACCGACGCCGAATGCGACCAGGTGCGCGCCGAGCTTTTGCGCGATCAGATCGGCCGGTTATTATCCAATCAAAACTAATTCGGAGGTAAATATGGCATTTTTTTCGAGATTTACCGAGCGCGCCCAACGGGCTCTGTTGGCCGCTCAAAAGGAAGCCGCCCAGTTGGGCCGGGCCTATGTGGGCACCGAGCACCTGCTGCTGGGCATATTAAATGATCCGGGCGCGGCTGCCCCGGTGCTTTCGGGCATAACGCTCAACCAGGCCCGGGAAGAGCTCATCCAATTGGTGGGCAAGGGAGCGGAGCTGGCCACGCCCAAGTCCATGAGCTACACCCCGCGCACCAAAAAGGTCTTGGAGCTCAGCGCGCGCGAGGCCCGGGATTTGGGCAACAACTATGTGGGCACCGAGCATTTATTATTGGCCCTGATGCGCGAGCGCGAGGGCGTAGCCGCCCATTTGCTGCTCAAAATGGGGGTTGACTTAAACAAGGCGCGGGAAGAGCTGCTTCGCGCCCTGGCCAACGGCGAGGAGAGCGGCTCGGGCGCGGCTCAAAAGGGAGAATCCGGCGAAACCCCCACGTTGGATAAATTCGCCCGGGACCTCACCGCGGCGGCTCAGGGCGGCGAGTTGGATCCCGTGATCGGGCGTAGCGGCGAGATTGAGCGCATTGTTCAGATCTTGAGCCGCAGGACCAAGAACAACCCGGTTTTGATCGGCGAACCCGGCGTGGGGAAGTCCGCCATCATCGAGGGATTGGCTCAGCTGATCGCCGAGGGTAATATTCCCGAAATTCTAAGGGGTAAGCGGGTCATGGCGCTGGATCTGCCCAGCATGTTGGCCGGCGCGAAATACCGGGGCGAGTTTGAGGAACGGTTAAAGAACACCTTGGCCGAGGTAAAAAAGAGCGGCAACGTCATTCTGTTTATCGACGAGCTGCACACCCTAGTGGGCGCGGGCGCGGCTGAAGGCGCCATTGACGCGGCCAATATCTTAAAGCCCATGTTGGCCCGGGGCGAATTGCAATGCATCGGCGCCACCACGCTCAACGAGTACCATAAATATATCGAAAAGGACTCCGCTTTGGAGCGGCGCTTCCAGCCGGTGATGGTGGGCGAGCCCAGCAAGGAAGAGGCGGTGGCCATCCTGATGGGCCTGCGCGACCGCTATGAGGCGCATCACAAGGTGCGCATCACCGACGAGGCCATCGAGGCCGCGGTTATGCTGTCCGACCGCTATATTTCCGACCGGTTCCTGCCCGATAAGGCCATTGACCTGATCGATGAGGCGGCCTCCAGGGTGCGCATCCGCACCTTCACCGCGCCGCCGGATATGAAACAGCAGGAGGCGCGGCTGGAAGCTCTAAATAAGGAGACCGAAGAAGCGGTGGCCCATGAGGACTTTGAAAAGGCCGCCCAGCTTCGGGATGAAAAGAAGAAACTGCAAACCGAAATCGCCGAGCGGCGGGAACAGTGGGATCAACGCCGCAACGACAAGGTGGAAACCGTGGGGGAGGAGGATATCGCCCAGATCGTGTCCAGCTGGACCGGCATCCCGGTCACCCGCATGACCGAGGACGAGGCTTCGCGCCTGCTCAATTTGGAGAAAATCCTGCATAACCGGGTGATTGGCCAGGACGAAGCGGTCAAGGCGGTCTGCCGGGCCATTCGCCGGGCCCGCGCCGGCCTCAAGGATCCCAAGCGGCCCATTGGTTCGTTTATCTTCCTGGGCCCCACCGGGGTGGGCAAGACCGAGCTGTGCAAGGCCCTGGGCGAGGCGCTCTTTGGAGATGAGGACAGCCTGATTCGGATCGATATGTCCGAATACATGGAAAAACATTCGGTTTCGCGGATGATCGGCTCGCCTCCCGGCTATGTGGGCTATGAGGAAGGCGGCCAACTGACCGAAAAGGTTCGCCGCAAGCCCTATTCGGTGTTGCTGTTCGACGAGGTGGAAAAGGCGCATCCGGATGTGTTTAATACCCTGCTTCAAATTCTGGAGGACGGACGCCTGACCGACGGACAGGGCAGGGTGGTGGACTTTAAGAACACCGTCATCGTCATGACCTCCAACGCGGGCGCGCATACCATCAAAAAGCAGCGCACCATGGGCTTTGGCAGCGAGGATCAGCGGGAGAAGAGCTATGAGGCTATGAAGGAAAACATCATGGACGAGGTGAAGCAGATCTTCCGTCCCGAGTTCCTGAACCGGGTTGACGAGATCATTGTGTTCCATGCCCTGGAGCAGCAGGATATCGACAAGATTGCCGAACTCATGCTGCATCAGCTCAGCGACCGGCTCAAGGAGCGCGGCATTGAGCTGGAAGTGGAGGCCAGCGCGGTTCATCTGTTGGCCAGCGCGGGCTTTGACCTGACCTATGGCGCGCGGCCCTTGCGCCGGGCCATTCAGCGCATGGTGGAGGACGCCCTCAGCGAGGAGATCCTGGCCGGCAAAATCCATCTGGGTCAGAAGGTTCGGGTGAGCGCGCAGGATGGCAAACTCAACTTCGAGACCATCGGCGAATATATCCAAAGCGAACCACAAAAGGTATAAATAGAGTAAAGGACAGCCCGGCGGAGATTTTCCGCCGGGCTCAGGCTGTCAAAAAAACTTAGTTATTTCCTTGGGGATGCATGAAGGGGCCGGGGCCCCTTCATATTCAATCCGCAGCGGCGGCATGTACGCAGCAAGGTTGGAAGCCCTTTGGGCTTCCAAGTCGGCTTCGCCGACCGCGGACGGCAAAATCGAAGATTTTGACGCCGCGCCGTCGGAGCGGCCCAAGTGGCCGCTTCCTTTATCATTTTCTGGCCGCTGCCGAAGGCAGCAAGAAAATGATGCAACTCAGGAACCTGACAGCGTGTCGACTTTTTCGACACGCTGAGCCCGGCGGAGATTTTCCGTCGGGCTGTCCTTTCATTTTTGGAAGTTTGAAAAGTAAATTTTCCACTTTTTATACCTCTATAATACCACAAAATCGCAAAAATTTCAAGTCTTGAAGTTTATCCCGCGCGGTTGTATAGATAGAAATGAGGTGATAAAATGGAAGACAATTTACTGGTGGTTCTGGGGAAACGGGGCCTGCGCCAAGAGGTGCAAGCATTGTCCGAGTACAATCAAATGGGGGAGCGCTACGGGCTTTCACTGTCCGAAAGCCAGCTGAGCCGACTGATCGAGCGCCGCTTTGCCGCGCTTTCAGAGACCAACCGGGTGGAATTCGGGGGCGGAATCCTGAAAGCGTTAATTTACGCCTTCTGTGACTCCCCCTATATTGACCCATCCAACTATGAAGAAACTCTTGCAACGCTTCAGGATTTGTTTTATGCCTTCAAAAACGAATGCAGGGATCGAATGACCGACGACGAGCTCATTCACGCCATGAAAGACACCTTTGACCGCAGGGTTCAGGGCTCCCTGGAGGCATTGGGGCAAACCCCGGTGGAGGATCTTCTCAGGGCGCCGGAAGATGGGGAGGAGGATTTTGATGACAGCTGGACAGAGTGAAGTGGCTCCGGAGAAATGGAGCGCTTCGGATCAGGCAGCCTTTTTCAGCCAGCTCTATGAACTCATGGCCCTTTGTGTGAGGCGTTACACCGGCGGGGACAGCACCTCCGTGCCCAGGGAAATTGCCCAGGAGCTGCTTGATGGCCTTCTGTTTGTGTTGGGCACACCGGTTCCAGGGGCAAATCTTATGCGCCAATATGAAAATGGACTAAAAACGCTGACACAAAAGATGGAAACCGCAAAGGGCCTTTGGCGCGAAATCTGCCTTGACGCGCCGGATCTGGGCAATCTCGCGCTGCGCGACACTCTGAAGGAAATCGGCGGTTTTTTCAGCCGGCACGACCCGCTGTTTGCCCATGAGCTCCGCTGTATGATCGACTATCCGCTCTGCCATCCGGTTTCCGAAGCGCTGAAAGGGGTGGATTATATAACCGATTATCTTAAACGTTTGAAAACCGAGCTGGAATTCATAAACGCCTTTCCCGTGAAACGCGTCCGGCAGTTGCTGGAAGTGTGTTGCATGGATGATCACGAGCAGCTGTTCAACCTGTATGAGCCATTGGCGGTCAACGCCCTGGGACTGGCGTTAATCGGCGAAAATCCGAAAAAGCTGGATATTTCGGCCCATGAACGGCAAAAAATCGCGGACAGGCTGGGGGCGGACTGGAAGCCGGCTTTTGAAAAGGCTGTACACCGCGTGCTGGAGGCGCTGGGCCTTCATTCGGTGAAGGCCGAAAACTATCTTACGGCCTGCGTTCAGTCGTTTCTTCCCCGGCTTAAGGTTGCCATGGAATCCGGTGATCTGAGCTGGGTTTTCCTTTCGGTAAGCGAACCGGCTCGTTTGCCCATGCGGTGAGGCGCGCGGGCCACTAAAGCGACGTTTGAGCGTGGATACCGGGCATTTTAACGCCTATGTGTTGCCGGACGCATAAGCGTATGGTACAATAAGCCGCGGAACAAAAGAATCAGGGAGGCGCTCATACCTTGTTAACGATTTCGCATTTTTCCAAAACCTATAAAGGCGGCAAAAGAGCGGTGGACGATCTAAGCCTTCAGGTGGAGGCCGGGGATATTTATGGTTTTATCGGGCATAACGGTGCCGGAAAGTCCACCACCATTCGGGCGGCGGTGGGCGCAATGGATTTTGATCAAGGGGAAATTCTCATTGACGGCCATTCCATAACCCATGAGCCCTTACTGTGCAAACAGATATTGGCTTATGTGCCGGACAATCCGGATCTGTATGATTATCTTACCGGCATCCAATACCTGAATTTCCTGGCCGACATTTTTAAGGTGGACGCCCGGGAGCGCACCCAGCGCATCGGGGATTATGCCGAACAGTTCGCGCTGACCGTCAATTTGGGCGATTTGATCTCCAGCTATTCCCACGGCATGAAGCAAAAACTTGCGCTGATGGGCGCGTTGCTGCATGAACCCAAGCTGCTCATTCTGGATGAGCCCTTCGTGGGGCTGGATCCGGCCGCAGTGCATGTATTCAAGGGCATGATGCGCGCTCTATGCGACCGGGGCGGCGCGGTATTTTTTTCCACCCATGTGCTGGATGTGGCCGAGCGGCTGTGCAACAAAATCGCGGTCATCAAAGGTGGAAAGCTGATTGCGGCCGGGGAGATTGAGGCGGTCAAGGGGGACGGCAGCCTGGAGGATGTGTTTATGGAGTTGATTGAACATGCGTGACTCGATTCTGCTTTTAAAGCTTCAAATGAGGGGATTTTTGAGCATTAACCGGCTTCGCAACCGGTTGGGCGACGGAAAAACCGCTCTGCTCATGGCCGTCTGCTCGGTTTGCACGCTGGCGGCCCTGGTTCTGTCCGGATTCTATTGCTTTATGATCGCTTATGGCATGAACGAAATGGGGTTGCTTTCCCTGTACCCGTCCTTGACGGTGGCCATAAGTTGTCTGTTTGGCCTGTTTACCGCGATATATAAAGCGCCCCATGTGCTGTTCTCCCAGGACGATATGCTTTTATCCCTACCAATATCTGCAAAAAGTATTGTGGCCAGCCGCTTTTTGCAGCTTTACTGTTATTCGCTGATCAGCGATATTTTGATCATGATTCCGGCTTTGACCGCCTATGGTTGGTATGCCCGGCCGGATGTGGGCTTCTGCCTGCGCTACCTGCTGGCGGTGCCCTTTATTCCGGTGATGCCGCTCATGGTGGGATGCCTGCTGGGCGCTGCGGTTCAGGCCATCGCCTCCCGTTTTCGCCATACCAATCTGGTGGTGATTCTGGGCGGATTTGCGCTGATGTTGGGCTTGCTGTATTTTCAAATGCAAATTCCCAAGATGGTTCGAATGCAGGATCTGTTCCTGGGGTTGGAACATCTGCTCAGTACCTGGATTGGACGCATTTATCCGCTGGCCGGGTTGTATACCCGGGGCGTAATGGAGGGGCATTGGCTCTCGCTTATGGGCTACATCGTCCTCGCCCTGGCCATCTTTGCGGCCATGATCCATCTGGTGGCCCATTTTTTCAAGCCGATCTGTTCCGGCCTGTCCGGGGTTCGTGCCAAGGCCCGCTTTCAAATGCGGGATCAACGGCGCAAGTCCATCTTTGCAACCCTTTATGCGAAGGAGGCGCGCCGCTATTTCAGCACCCCGGTCTATGTGCTCAACACCGCTGTGGGCGCACTGCTGCTCATTGGCGGATCAGTTGCCCTGTGTATGACCGGCATTCCTCAATTCCTTACCATTTTGGAGTTGACCGGCATGGAAGACAGGGTTTTTCAACTGCTTCCCCTTATTTCCGCGCTGATCTTGAGCACCATGTCCATCAGCGCCAGTTCCATTTCCATGGAGGGAAGTAGCCTCTGGCAAATCATGACTCTGCCCGTGACGCCCGGTCAGGTATATGCGGCAAAAATTGGCTTTTCCTTGAGCCTGCAACTCCCCACTGTGGCGCTGTCCGCCCTGATACTGGGCTGGGGCCTCAAGCTGGACGCCGGACAAATTGCGCCTCTCCTGGTTTTGCCCGGACTGTGCGCGCTGTACAACAGCGTCACCGGCCTTTTGATCAACCTGATTTTCCCCAAATTTAAATGGAAAAACCCTGCCGTCGTGGTAAAACAGAGCGCTGCCTCGCTCATTGCCACGGCGGCGGGCCTGCTGCCCATGGCGGGCATGATCTGTTATCTTATCTATTCGCCTTATAAAGGTTTCTCTCCGATCCATGTGTGTCTGGCCTTCCTGGGACTATTGACTTTGGCCTGTTTGGCCGTGTTCAAGATAAAGGGCCAGGCCCTTTACCTGCGCCTGGCCGGTGCGGAAAAGTGATGGGCAATTCTTGACAGCCGCCAAACTTCCGCTATAATGAAATCACCGGCAATTGATTTTGACTGTCATAAAGAAAGCGGGGATATGATATGAATTCATCCGTTCATCCGGCCCAGGTGCGCAATGTAAAGATCGATTCGCCCTTCTGGAACCGGGTTGTCAATCTGGTGCGCGACAGCGTGCTGCCCTATGAATGGGCCGCCCTGAACGATCAGGTGGAGGGGGCCGAGCCCAGTCACTGCCTGGCCAACTTGCGCATCGCGGCCGGGGAAGCGCAGGGGGAATATCAGGGCATGGTGTTTCAGGACAGCGATCTGGCCAAATGGTTGGAGGCCGCGGCCTATTCGCTTTCGGTGCATCCCGATCCTGAATTGGAGCGCATCGTGGATGAAACCATCGACCTATTGGGCCGGGCCCAGCAGCCCGACGGTTATTTAAACAGCTATTTTACCGTCAAAGAGCCGGGCAAGCGCTGGACCAACCTGCAGGAGTGCCACGAGCTGTATTGCGCCGGTCACTTGATGGAGGCTGCGGTGGCCTACTATCAGGCCACGGGCAAGCGCAAATTGTTGGACATCATGACCCGCATGGCGCGCCATATCGACAGCGTAATGGGTCCCGAACCGGACAAGCTCCATGGTATCCCCGGACACGAGGAGATCGAGCTGGCGCTGGTTAAGATGTATGAGGCCACGGGCGAGCGCTTTATGTTGGATCTGGCCAGCTATTTCATCGACGAGCGTGGAAAACAGCCCAGCTTTTTCAAGCAGGAATACGAAAAGCGCAAGGGCGATACCTACTTTGGCCTCAACACCCGGCCTGAAAGCTACGCCCAGAACCATTTGCCGGTGCGCGAGCAGACGGCTTTGGAAGGCCATAGTGTGCGCGCGCTGTACCTGGCCACAGGTATGGCCGAGGTAGCCCGCGAAAAAGAAGATGAATCGCTGCTCGCAGCCTGCAGGCGGCTGTTCGATAACCTGCTTCAGCGGCGCATGTATGTGACCGGCGGGGTGGGGTCCACCGAAAACGGCGAGGCCTTTACCTTTGACTACGATCTGCCCAACGACACGGCCTATGCCGAAACCTGCGCCTCCATCGCGTTGTGCTTCTTTGCCCGCTCCATGCTGCGGCTGGATTTGGACGGAAGGTATGCGGACGCCATGGAACGCGCGCTGTATAACACCTGCCTTGCGGGTATGTCGCTGGACGGAAAGAATTTCTTCTATGTCAACCCGCTGGAGGTCCTGCCCGAGGCCAGCCATAAGGATCCGAACAAGCGCCATGTGCTCCCGGTCCGGCCCAAGTGGTTTGGCTGCGCCTGCTGCCCGCCCAATCTGGCCCGGCTGATCGCTTCCCTGGGCAGCTACGCCTATTCGTGGGCAAAGGGCGAGGCCTATGTCCATCTGTATCTGGGTGGGGAGGCGCGCCTGGGAGATGGGGTTGCTTTAACCGTAAACACCGAATATCCCAGAACCGGGCGCATCGAAATCACGCCTTCCGCGGGCAAGTACGCGCTCAATCTGCGGGTGCCCGGCTTTAGCCAGGGGAATTTTGAGCTCAGGCTCAACGGCAAATCCACGGCCGCGCCGCTAAACAAGGGCTATTTGCGCCTGGACAGGGCTTGGCAGGCGGGGGACAGGGTGGAGCTCCTGTTGGATATGACTCCGCGGCGGGTGTATGCCAACCCGTCGGTCCGGGCGGATGCGGGCAAGGTTTGCCTCATGCGGGGCCCGTTGGTCTATTGTCTGGAACAGGTGGACAACGGAGCGAATTTAAGCGCGTTGTATTTGCCTACAGATTCACCGGTCACCGAAACCTTCAGGGCGGATAAACTGCAGGGCATAACCGAGCTCAAGGCCATGGGCAAGCGCGCCGAACAAAATGGGGACGAGGCGCTTTACCGCTACAGCGCGCCGCGCAAAACCGCGGTGGAGCTTACCTTCATTCCCTACTATGCCTGGGCCAACCGGGGAGAAAACGAAATGTGCGTTTGGATTAAAGAAGGCTGAATTTAAATATAGAAAGGCCCCTGGACGAGGAAGACCGTTCATCCAGGGGCCTTGTGCGTTCGGCTTCATATGCGCATTTCAATCTGTGCGCTGGAGGCCTCGCTCATCCCATCCAACAGCTGCGCTGCCCGAGGCGGAAGCTGCTCCAGCGGATATTCACCCTGCACAGGGGATAAAAATTCCTGAAGCTCCATATAAACCCGCTTCAAAACCGCAGAACGGTGAATGACGCAGGGCTCTGGGTCGTTAAAAAATTCTATACTCAGCGCCACAACGGTTTTATCGCTGGGGGAATAGGCGTCCAACCGCCCATCATACAGCGTTTCCCCGCGATTATTTCGAATAATAAGATAGGGAACGGGAGGGGCGGGCTGTTTTTCTCGCCGCTGAAAGAGTTTCATGACGCCATTCAACTCCTTTTCCGGTTTCTGTTAAATGCAGATTACCACAAATTCCTTCAAGTCGTCAAGAAAAATTGATGCACACATCACAAATAACCCAAAAACCGAAAAATAGAGGATAGAAATTTTGGCAAAATCATGTATAATATGATTATTAACAAAGGGTGGAGGGATGATTTGTCATGCGCCATAAGATGTCCTATCTTTTTCTGATTATTCTTCTGGCCGCGCTCTGTGGATATTCTGAACCGGCCCAGGCGGAATCATCCAAGCCTTTGCTCTACTATTTCTATGAAAACTATTGTGACTCCTGCCATCCGGATCAGGACTTTATGCAGGAATTTACCGATCTTACCGGGAAATCCATTTCCGATTATCAATATCTGCCATACAATGTACGCTATGAGGATAACAAAGCGCTTTTTGAACAGATTGCCCAGGAATTTGAAATTCCGGAGGAAGAGCAGCTTTTGCCCATGGCCATTGTGGACGGGACAGTCTACGCGGGCAGCGCGGCCATTTCCCGGGATCTGTCCATCAACTTTACCCAGCAGGCAAATTCCACCGACAGCGTGCTGTATTATCTCTATGTAACCGCCTGTTCCAGCTGCGCTCAGGCGGCCGAAGCCATAGATTCCCTGCCCGAAACCATAGAAGTCACCAGAGGGCAGCATACCTTTGAGAGCAAAATCGTGGTCCATCGCATCAACATCAACGAACAGCCCGAGGTGGCCAAGGCGCTCTTTGAAAAATACTTTGTTCCGGAAAGCAGGCAGACCGCGCCCATTGTCTTCCTCGCCAATACCTATCTTTCAGACAGCGAATCCATTGCCCGTTCGCTGAATTTCGCGCTTCAGCGCGGCTCTGCCGTGGGCACCGAGCTGATTTCAGAGGAGGCGGTAACGCCCATCGACAGCGGGGCTTTCAGCTATCTGGGCACCATCGCCGCGGGCTTTGTGGGCGGCCTCAACCCATGTGCGCTGTCCATGCTGCTGTTTTTCCTGATGTTGATTCT
>DVJW01000234.1 GCA_018716505.1 Candidatus Faecaligallichristensenella faecipullorum
CTTTACCGGCGCATCCTTACCCCATTCCGGAACGATTATGCTGACTTCAATCCTATCCAGCAATTTTGAGTCTCCATCCTCAACATACAAATCCATGTAGACCTCATCGGAAAAGGACAATCTCCAATAGGCGATATCCTCGATCAATTCTTTTCTTTCCTCTATCTCCACCTCATATCCCAAATCTTCCCACATCTTTATGTACCCATCAAGGGAAACCGGATCCTCCAAACCGTCCATGAGCGGCTCAGAAAAATACAAAATGCTCAATATATAGGCCAACACATCCTCTGAATTTTGATAATCCTTCGCGGCCTGCTGAAACCATTCCGCATCCGGTTTTTCGGAAGCACCGATATCCACGGACGATTCTTCCCGCACCTCAATCCCCACAGACGGTAAATCTTCGATGTCTATCCATCCAGACCCGCCCGCATCCTCGGTAAGCGCTTCCCCATATCCATTCCCCATCAGGCAAAACGCACAAAGGATTAAACTCAAAATCCGCCTTATCATCGCATTTCCTCCCCATCGTTTTTAACCGATTCCCCCCATTCACCTCATCCGAACAGGACAAGCCTATCACACGCTGAATCTTTTTGTCAACAAAAAAGAGACTTAGCTATGGATAAACAACACGGTTTTTCGTGACGGGCCCCGGTTCTATCCCCTATCGGGGATCACACCGTCCATTCTTACAAATTTGTCATCATTTTCGGCCGGAAAGTCACCCGATTGTAAGCTGAACTTGCTATCCTCAATAAAGAGGAGGCAGAAATCCTATGGATATTTTAAAGGTCGTCAATGTTAGCAAAACCTATGGATCCGGCGAGGCCAAGGTGGAGGCCTTAAAGCGCGTCTCCTTTTCCCTCGAAAAGGGCGCGTTCGCCGCGGTGGTTGGGGAATCCGGTTCCGGAAAGAGCACGCTGCTCCATTGCATCGGCGCGCTGGACCACCCGACCTCCGGTCAAATTTTCATGGACGGACAGGAGCTGTTTTCCATGAAGGAACAGGAGCGCACCCTCTTTCGGCGCCGCAATATCGGCTTCATTTTTCAATCCTTTCAGCTCATTCCGGAACTCAACGTGGAACAGAATCTGATTTTTCCGCTGCTTTTGGATGATAAGCAGCCCAATCCCGCGGAGGTGGAGGTGATGTTGGACATATTGGGCCTGTCGGAGCGCCGGCATCACCTGCCCAGCCAGCTTTCCGGCGGTCAACAGCAGCGGGTGGCGATTGGCCGCGCCCTGATGACAAAGCCCAAGATCATCCTGGCGGACGAACCCACCGGCAACCTGGACAGCAAAAACAGCCGGCAGGTCATCGAACTGCTGACCCAGGCATGCCGGACATATCAACAGACCATCCTCATGATTACCCACAATCCAAGCCTGGTTTCCGGCGTGGATCGGGTTTTTGAGGTCCGGGACGGCGTCCTGAGCGAGTTGGGAGGAAGCCGGGCATGAAAAAATACCTTGATTTGGTGCCCATATCCGCCAAGGTTCACCGAAGACAGAGCCGGATGACCCGAATCTGCATTGTGCTGGCCGTCTTTCTGGTGGCCGTGATGTTTGGCCTGGCCGATATGTATCTTCAGGGCGCCCTCCAAAAGGAGTTGCAGGCAAAGGGCAATTGGCACTACCGGCTCTCGGCGATTGATCACGAAACGGCGGCGGTCATTTCCGCCCGCCCGGATGTAAAGGCGGCCGGCTGGCATCGGGCCGTTTCCGTGGAGTCCGGCTACGCGATCCATCACCAGTCGGTTGCCCTCAGCGGGCAGGACGAGGAGGTTTTTCGTTCCATCTTCTTAAACACCTTGAGCGAGGGAACCTATCCCCGAACCGTCGGCCAGGCGGCCGTCTCTTCTGCTCTAAAAGAAGACCTCGGTTTGAAACTGGGGGATGTTTTTCACATAACCAAACCCAACGGCGGCACAGCGGATTTTACGGTGGTCGGGTTTGTGGAGGACAGCGCTCTGACCCGCTTGGGCATGGACACCCGCCGGGCCGTGCTGTTGACGGCGGACGGGCTGAACGCCCTGGCCCCCGAATCCATGGCCGGGGCAAGGTACATGATCCAGTTTTCCCGGCTGTGCGATATGTCCAGGGCCATCGCGGATATAAAGGCCCAAAACCAGCTGCGCGACGGCCAGGTGGAGGCCAACGAAAGCCTGTTGGGCATGGAGGGACAGCTACAGGGCGGCAGCGTAAACCAAATCTATCAGGTGGCCCTCGGTCTCTCCATCCTGGTCATGCTGACCAGCGTCTTGATGATCTCCAGCAGCATGAACAGCAATGTGGCCCAGCGGACCCAGTTTTTCGGATTGCTGCGCTGTCAGGGGGCCACCCCAAAGCAAATTATGCGATTCGTGCGGCGCGAGGGCCTGCATTGGTGCAAGACGGCGGTTCCCATGGGCATCGCCCTGTCCATCGTGGTGGTTTGGATCCTGTGCACGGCCATGCGCCGCCTCAGTCCTTTCTGGTTTGGCTATATGCCGGAATTCGGCGTCAGCATCATCGGCGCGATGTCCGGCGGCCTGTTGGGGCTGCTTACGGTGCTGCTGTCGGCACGCACTCCGGCCAAGCGGGCGGCAAGGGTATCCCCGCTGGAGGCGGTATCGGGGCATGCGCAGCGGGCTGCTCCCTTTCGCAAGGCAGCCAACACCAGCGCCTTTAAAGTTGAAACCGCCCTGGGCGTCCATCACGCCACCGGGCGCAAGCGGAACTATCTGTTGATGACCGGCGCGTTCGCGATCTGTATCGCGCTGTTTTTGACCTTCAGCATCCTGGTGGATTTCATGGAAAACGCCTTCATGCCTTCCGAATGGGCGGCGGAGCTCTCGGTTGTCAGCGAAAGCAACACCTGTTCCATTGACGGCGGCCTGCTGGAATCGGTCCGGCAAAACCAATCGGTGAAGCGGGCCTACGGCCGCATGTTCGCCTATGATGTCCCGGCCCAAATCGGGGGCCGCACCCACAATGCCAACCTGATTTCCTTTGAAGACCATCAGTTTGACCGCTCGGAATCCTCCTTAATCGAAGGCTCCACGGATCCGGTGCGCCGGCAGGAAAACCAGGTGCTGGTTGTGGCCAGCGGGGAAGCGTCCTTTCAGGTGGGGGATGAAATTGTGCTCACCCTCCGGGATAAACAGCAAACCGTCACCGTGGCCGGGATTTTGTCCGACAGCCCGTTGGCCCGGAAAGCCGGTACCGAAACCATCCTGTGCTCGGAAAAGACCTTCTCCCTCCTGACGGGCGAGAGCGGGTACACCATCCTGGATATCCAATTCAAAGACAGCGCCAGCCAGCAGGATGTGGAGGCGGTGAAATCCATCTTCGCTGGGCAGGATGTGGAATTTACGGACAGCTTTTCGGAGCTCCGTCAGCAGCGGAATCTCTACCATGCCTTCGCGGTGCTGGTGTACGGCTTCTTGTCCATCATCATCGCCATTACGGTCTTTCATATCATGAACACCGTCGACATGGGGGCCTCGGCCAGGACAAGACAGTATGCCGCCATGCGGGCCATCGGAATGAGCGGCCGGCAAATGGTCAAAATGGTAGCCGCGGAGGCCGCCGCCTACGCCGCCGGCGGCATTGCGCTGGGCTGCGTCCTGGGCCTTCCGCTGCATTGGGTCTTTTTTGTCAGCCTCATCACCACCTTCTGGGGCATCCCGTGGTCTCCGCCGCTGGCCGCGCTGGGCATGATCGCCGCCATTGTGCTGATGACCACGCTCCTGTCCGTGCTCGGCCCGGCCCGGCGGCTGCGCAGCCTTTCGATGGTGGATCCTATGGGCGCACAATAGCGGGCAGGGCGGAAATTTTGATTGAGGCAGGGCCTACGCCCTGCCCCCTTCTTATATTCACATAAATAAAATCCCATAAAATGAAAAAAACCGCTTGCATTGGGAGAATAGGTATGCTATGCTATGGGCGTTGCATAAGTGCCGGCGGATATTTTCGCGCTGGCTTAAAAGGGAATCGGGTGAAAATCCCGAACAGTCCCGCTGCTGTGAGCGCATTGGATTAGCCCTTCGATAACCACTGGGCAACCGGGAAGGGAAGGGCCGTACGCGCAAGTCAGAAGACCTGCTTATGCAAAGCTTTCCTGGCTACGTGGAGATAGCATAAGAAGAGCGAAAAACATATGGGGATGCCGCATCCTCTTTTTTGTGTTGCCCTCCGGGCCCCATGGCCGGTGGGTTGTGGTCTTCTGTCAGGAAAGCGTTTGCCGTCCGCGCATTGCGGGCGCGCAAGGGCTTCTTTTTTTGTACAATTGCGGCAAATCCCCAAGAAAGGGAGAGAATGATGTACAAGACCCACCGGCCCCTGGCCCTGATGCTGGCGCTCATTTTGGCGCTGGCCTGCCTCAGCGGTTCCGCCTTGGCCGAATCCTCCGCATCGCCCAAGCATGTGGAAAATCTGATTATCGGCACCACGGCGGAGAACAACGTGTTCAACATGACCGGACAAAAGGACGCCTTTGGCCGCATGAACTACAACGGCTTTACCCAGGGCGACTTTGTCTACCGCGACGAGAACGGCGACCTCCAGCCCTATTTCTTTAAGACCTACCAGATCTCCGAGGACGGAAAGACCCTGGACTTCACCTGGCACACCGGGGCCGTCTGGCATGACGGCAAGCCGGTGACCGACGAGGACATTCTCTTTAGCTTTGAATTCATGCGCGACGTCAAAAAGGTGGGCGCCCTGAGCAATTTGGAATCGGTGGAAATCACCGGCGAGGGCGCGGCCCGGCTCAATTTTTCCGCGCCGGACGCCTATTACTGGCTGAACACCACCTGCAACAACAACGCCTGCGTATACCCCAAGCACATCTGGGAGGGCATTGAGGACTATTCCGATTACACCGGCGCGGACGCGGCCATCGGCTGCGGCCCGTATAAGCTGGTTTCCTATGATGTGGATTCCCAAACCTCCTACTATGAGGCGGTGCCGGAAAACGCCTTCCTGGGCGAAATCACGGTGGACAAGGTGACGGTCCAGAGCTATGCCGATCAGGCCACCTTGATGATGGCCATGCTAAACGGCGAGGTGGACGCCTATTACACCTATGCCAGCCCCATCGACGCCACCCTGGTGGACAGCATTTCCGGCGATCCCAACATCGATTTGGGCCAGAGCGACTTTTCGGGCAGCTATCAAATGCTGTTTGGATGCAGCCGCAAGCCGGGCGACGACCTGAACTTCCGCAACGCCATCGCCTACGCCATCGATTATTCCGCCGCGGCCACCGCGGTGAGCGGCGCCTATGGCAAGCTGCCCAGCCGGGCCATTTTGAACCCGGCCTGCAAGGGCTTTGACGAAAGCATCGCCATGTTGGAATATAACCCGGAAACCGCCAAGCGGATGCTGGATGAGGCGGGCTATGTGGACCAGGATGGGGACGGATGGCGCGATCTGCCCGACGGAAGCGCCATGGATCTTTCGGTGATTCCCCAATACAGCTCCTCCATGGAGGTGCGCTCCCGATTGGGCGAAATCGTCATCTCCTCGCTCCAGGCGGTGGGCGTGAATTGCCATATCGATGAGGAGGCCATTTCCAACAGCGAGGTTTGGGAGGACAAGGTCACGAGCGAGGACTATGATATCTCCATCACCCTGACCACCTCGGGGGTTGCCGCCTATTCCACGGCCTTCCGCTATATTCTGGCCGAGCTGCGCGAGGGCGAGAGCGGATGGCATTGGGGCTCCTATCACAGCGACGAGTTGGTCGAAACCTATTACGCCATGACCGAGGCCATCAGCGACGAACAGTATATCGAAAATTGCCAAAAGCTTCAGAAAATGGCCGGCGAGGAGATGTTCGCCCTGACCATGGCCTGGCAGACCGCCTTCTTCCCCTACCGCACCGATCAATATGAAGGTTGGCAGAACTTCCCCAGCTGGGGCGTCATCCATAACGAGACCTGGTATACCCTTACGGCCAAATAGGCGCACGGACTCTGGGCGCACCCGGATTTCGGGTGCGCCTTCAGGGTGTTGACAAAGTCAACACCCTTCGAAAAAATGAAACTTTCATTTTTTCGAGTTACATCATTTTCCTGTCACCTTTGGTGACGGCCGGTCGGAGGTCGCGTTTACGCGGCTGGAGGTTCGAGGACGGCCCAAAGGGCCCCGCAGAACCGGAACCCCAGCCCGGCGTAGCCGAGGTTGGGGCGAGAAAGAAAATGATAAAGGAAGCGGCCACTTGGGCCGCTCCAGCGGCGCGGCGTCAAAATCTCTGATTTTGCCGTCGCGGTCGGCGAAGCCGACTTGGAAGCCCAAAGGGCTTCCAACCTTGAACCGCAAAGCCGGTTCTGCGGATT
>DVJW01000235.1 GCA_018716505.1 Candidatus Faecaligallichristensenella faecipullorum
ACCCCGGAGCCCACTCCGGAGCCTACCCCGGAGCCTACCCTGGAGCCCACCCCGGAGCCCACTCCGGAGCCTACCCTGGAGCCCACCCCGGAGCCTACCCTGGAGCCCACCCCGGAGCCCATTGAGTGGACGGAACCCGTGACTCCGGACAGTGCCCCGGAGCTGATAACCCAGGTGCAGGCCTATTTGGTGGAACTCCAGTGGCTTGTGAAGGATGAGTTCACGGAGGGCACGCTGGACGAGGCCACCATAACGGCGGTCTACAACTTCCAGGATGACTATAACAAGAACTACGGCGGCACTTTGGTGCTCATTGATGCACAGGCGCCCGTCATTGATCTGGATACCCTGAACTTCTTGACGGAAGCTTTTGAAACCCGGAAAGCAGAAACGGAGTAAGATTTGCCGCCCCGATTTCATGGATCGGGGCGGTTTTTTTGTGTGCGGGGTTTTGAATACAGAGGAAATATGGTATAATAAAAAGCAAGATATGGACTGGCAGGAAACGAAGGAGCGTTGCGAAATGAGCTACAAGAAGGAATTTATCGAATTTATGGTGCGGTCAGGGGTGTTGACCTTTGGTGATTTTACCGCCAAGAGCGGCCGCAAGACCCCTTATTTTGTGAATACCGGGAACTATAAGACCGGCCTGCAGGCCGCGCGGCTGGGCGAGTTTTATGCCGATTGCGTGATGGCCCATGGTTTGGACAAGGCGGACGCGCTGTTTGGCCCGGCTTATAAGGGCATCCCGCTGGTGGTGGCCACGGCCATTGCCCTGAGCAACAAGTACGGCGTGGATATGAACTATTGCTTTAACCGCAAGGAGGTCAAGGATCACGGCGAGGGCGGCAGCTTTGTGGGCTATAAGCTCAAGGATGGCGATAAGGTGGTCATCATTGAGGACGTCATCACCGCGGGCACCGCGATTTCCGAATGTGTGCCTCAGTTAAAGGCCCAGGCCGATGTGGATATCATGGGTCTGGTGATCTCGGTGGACCGCATGGAGCGCGGCAAGGGCGCCAATTCGGCGGTTCAGGAGGTCAAGGCGCTGTACGGCATCGATACCTATCCCATCGTAACCTCTCATGAGATCATCGACGCGGTACACAATGTGAAAATCGATGGCAAGGTGGTTATGGACGACGCCATGCGGGCGCGCATGGAGGCCTACCTCAAGGAATACGGGGTGTAAGGCATAATTTAAGGGGCTGTTGCCAAACAGAAGTTGAGCAACAGCCCCATTTTTTAGCGTTCCAGCGCCACCTCTCCCGTGGGTTGACGCTTGGCGGAAAGGTTCCAGCCCAGGATGCTCAAGGTGGCGTATCCCTGGGCGGTTAGCGCCAGATCCGTGCCCGGCCGGGGTTGGGGGAGTGAAGCCGCCTGCTTTTCGCTGGGATATCCCCCGTAAAGCCAGATATATTCATCCCCCTGAAGGGAAACGCGCTTTTCAAAGTCGCGGCCGTATTCGATGGGGGCCAGTTCGGCCCAGCGCGGCGGCGCATCCTTTAAGCGGGTCGAAACCGGGACGTTTAAATTCAGGAACTCTCCCTTGGGCAAAGGATGATTCATCAGGTAGCGCAGGATATTTACCCCCCACTTGGCCGCGTCCTCAAAGCCCGACCTTCCGCAGAGCGACACGGCCAGCGCCGGATAGCCCAACATGGCCGCCTCCATGGCCGCGTTTACCGTGCCCGAATATACGCAGTCGCTGCCCAGATTGGCCCCGTGGTTGATGCCGGACAGCACGGCGTCCACCTTTTCCGAACAAAGGCAGAGCAAGCCGGCCCTGGCGCAGTCGCTGGGCGTGCCGCTCAGGGTGCAGGCGGTTTCTGCCCCCGGGAAGTCGGAAACCTTTCGGATAAAGAGCGGCTCCTTGATGCTCACGCTGTGTCCCGCGCCGCTGCGCTCGCTGGCGGGGGCCACCACCGTAACCCGAATGCCCTCTTTCTTTAAGGCCATACATAGGGCGCGGATGCCTTCGGCGTGGATGCCATCGTCATTGACCAACAAAATGTGCATATATGTTTCCTCCTTAGCCCGCGAATGGGTTGGACCGAGTATACTTTTATTATAGCATAGGCTTTTGAGTTTCGCCACCATGAGCAAAGTTTGTAAAGTGTACATAAGGATTGTAAATTATATAATTGTGCGAAGAAATACATACTTTTGACATGATTATGTAGTAGATTAATCATAACACTTCAATATACATAGATGAGGAGTAGGGATAGCCGATGTCATCTATTTTGGCGCTTCAGGTCAAAGAGGGCCCCGACTTATTGGATGCAAATACCCTGGAAAAACAGGCGATGGGCGCCCAAAAGGGCGCGGAGGGTTCGATTTTTGTGGTGTACAGCGGATTTGTTTACGATCTGGGCGATCCGGACGGAGATATTTCGCTCACCGCGCAGCAGTTGGCCAAGCGCTTTCAAAAGGAAGGCCCGGGCATGACCCGCGGATTGTGGGGCCGGTATAGTCTCGTTGCCGTGGATATGCAAAGGGGGCGCATTTATACCTTTCAGGATTGGCTGGGCGGCCCGTATCCTCTGTTGGTTTGCGGAAGAGAGAATGGGATTACCATCAGCGATTCGCTGCCTTGGTTGCTGGAGCGGTATGACGGCTGGACGATGGATGATGAGGGGGCCGCGGGATTTCTCGGAGAAGGCCGGCTATATGGCTCCCGCACATTGGTTAAGGGCGTCTATAAACAACCCCCGGCTCATCGCGGGGTAATCGATGTAAAGAGCGGAGATATCAGCTTCCTCAAAGCGCGGTATCAATTCCCCAAGGATCCAGTGGGCAGCGTGAAGGACTATGTGGATGCCTTTGACCGCAGCCTAAAGGCCTCGATTCAGGACGACCATCCGCTGGGCTGCGCGTTGAGCGGTGGATATGATTCCAATCTCTCCCTAAGCCGGTTGCGCGAATTTCGAAAGGATCCCATCACGGCCTTCACCGTGGGTGGAACCTTGGGCTCCGACGAGCGGCCCGCGGCGATGCGCATCGCCGGGCAGTATCAGGATGTGCGCGTGGTTCAGGGCGAGGTGGGGCCGGATACCCTGCAAAAGTTCCCCCGCATTGTCTACCAGCTGGAGGGCGCGCTGTATGAGCGGGGGGTGTTCCTGCAATATGTGCTGAGCCAGTTGGCCGTGCGGGAAAAGGTGAAATATTTGCTGCTCAGCGAAGGCGCGGATCAGGTGCTTAACCCGCTGGTTCGGATTACCCAATGGCCCAAGAAACTCAAGCCCATACGCGATTTCCGTCCCTATGACATGATTTCTTTGGTGGTGCTTCCCAAAAACGGCCTGATGTTGCGCGATACCGGGGTCACCCCGCGCTATCCCTATATTCGGGAGCGCTATCTCCGGGTGACGCGCAGCCTGTATATGAAAAACAAAATGTTTAAGCAATATCACAAGGCGGCGGTCTTGAAGACCCTGCCGGAAGGCATCGCGGCCGAACTTCAAAAAATTGGCGGGGCGACCCAGGCCATGGCGCTTTTTGGCGACACCTGCTCCTTTGAAAAATTCAAGGAAAAGGCGCTTTCGCTGAGGTGGCATGATCCTTCGGTTTCCGTCCTGGTCTCGAACAAAAACCCCATGGAGGGAAAGATGGACCGCTGCCTGAAGCTCATTTATCTCTATTTGTTTGAGCAGGTTTACATCGTGCCCAAGGATGCCCAGGCCCGTCAGGCGGCAGCCGAAAGGCCGTTGAATGAGTATTTGGACCAGATTGTGGTGAAACAGCCCGTTCCCGAGTTGAAGACCCACACCCGCAACCCCCAAAAAATGCGCATCCTAAGGATGTTCAAGCGTTTTTGCTGAAAAAATGGCGTCCCCTTTCTGAAAAGAAGGGGGACGCCTCTGGGTGTTGACAAAGTCAACACCCTTCGGAAAAATGAAATTTTCATTTTTCCGAGTTGCATCATTTTCCTTTGTCGCCC
This sequence comes from Candidatus Faecaligallichristensenella faecipullorum, assembly GCA_018716505.1. Taxonomy (GTDB): domain Bacteria; phylum Bacillota; class Clostridia; order Christensenellales; family Aristaeellaceae; genus Faecaligallichristensenella; species Faecaligallichristensenella faecipullorum. Next base: position 3,944 of record DVJW01000235.1, read on the forward strand.
GTCAAAGGGCTTTGCCCTTCGCCGGGTACGCTCGGCGAATTTTCAATTCGCCGTCGCTAGTCGGGCTAACGCCCTCCCTTCCTTTGTCACCTTCGGTGACGGCCGGTCGGAGGCCGCGTTTACGCGGCTGGAGGTCCGAGGACAGCGCTTTAGCGCTCCGCAGGGCCGGAACCCCGGGCAAGTGAAACGCGGCCCGGGGCGAGAAAGAAAATGATAGAGG
>DVJW01000236.1 GCA_018716505.1 Candidatus Faecaligallichristensenella faecipullorum
CGGGTTATTATAATGTGGGCCCGGACGACGGGGATTGTTTCCAGACCGGAGCCCTGGTGGATTTGTTTGTGAAGCATTGGCAGGGCGGAATGAAGTGGATCAATCGCTACGACGGCGGTCCGCATGAGGCCAATTTCCTTAAACTGGATTGTTCCAAGCTGAAGAGCACCTTTGGCTGGAAACCCCGTTGGAACCTGGATACCGCGATGGAAAAGGTCGTGGAATGGAGCAAGTGCTATGCCGGAGGCGGCGATATTCGCGCCTGTATGGATCGGGAAATTGAGGCGTATCTGGGCGCCCGATAGAATTTAATGTCGGATTGAATGATAAATATTGACAGAAATGCGGAGGAGTTTGAAATGGCGGCTTGGAAAAGCGAGCAGGAAGCGCGCGAGCAAATTAAGGCGATGGTTGCGGAGTATTATCACGATTTTAAGGAAAAGAAGGCGCCCTTTCAGGAGGGCGACCGCATCACCTACGCAGCCCGTGTATTTGATGAGAGGGAAATGTGTGCCTTGACCGATGCCACTTTGGATTTTTGGCTGACCACCGGGCGTTTTTCCGATCAGTTTGAAAGGGAATTTGCCCAGTGGATTGGGGTCAAGTATGCACATTTGGTCAATAGCGGGTCTTCCGCCAATCTGATTGCCTTTTCCGTGCTGACCGCTCCTGAGCTGGGCGAACGCCAGATCAAACGCGGTGACGAGGTGATTACCGTGGCCTGCGGTTTCCCCACCACCGTTACCCCGGTTATTCAGTATGGCGCGGTGCCGGTGTTTGTGGACGTGACCGTGCCTCAATACAATATTGATGTGAGCAAGTTGGAGGCCGCGCTTTCCGAAAGGACCAAGGCGGTGATGATCGCGCATACCTTGGGCAATCCCTTCGATCTGTCGGCGGTCAAGGCTTTCTGTGATGCGCATAATCTGTGGCTGGTGGAGGATAACTGCGATGCCCTGGGCACTCAGTATACCATCAATGGCGAGACCCGATTCACCGGCACCTGGGGCGACATCGGCACCAGCAGCTTTTACCCGCCGCACCACATGACCATGGGTGAAGGCGGATGTGTATATACCAGTGACGCCAAGTTGAACCGCTTGATTCTGTCCTTCCGTGATTGGGGCCGCGATTGTATCTGCCCCTCCGGTCATGACAATTTCTGCCAGCATCGCTTTGATGGACAGTATGGCGAATTGCCCAAGGGTTATGACCACAAGTATGTTTATAGCCATTTTGGCTATAACCTGAAGGTGACCGATATGCAGGCCGCCATTGGGTGTGAGCAGCTGAAAAAGTTCCCCTCCTTTATTGAGCGCCGCCGCCATAACTGGGAACGGTTGCACAAGGCGCTGGAGGGCATGGCTGACCGCATCATCCTGCCGGAGCCGGCCGCAAACAGCCGTCCTTCCTGGTTCGGTTTCCTGATCAGTGTGCGGCCTGAAACCGGGCTCAACCGCAATGATGTAACCCGTTACATTGAGGAGCACAATGTGCAGACCCGCTTGCTCTTTAGCGGTAATTTGATTAAGCACCCCTGCTTTGATCAGATTCGGGGTACCGATGCCTATCGCGTGGTGGGCGGCTTGGAAAACACTGATTTCATCATGAATAACACCTTCTGGGTGGGGGTATATCCGGGCATGACGGACGAGATGATCGATTATATGGCCAAGGTGATTAAAGAGGCGGTGCAGGAATGCTGAAAAGGGCTTGGAAGAAGTCGTTTTTCCTTGCATACGGAGATATAAGAATCGCCGCGATGACGTATGCCTTGCTTCCGATGGTCCTGTTTCTGCTCCTGTTTTTAAAATGGTATTTTGCATTGATCGGATTGGCTGCCATTGGAGTAAGCTACTATAATATCTTAAAGTATCGAAAAACGAATTCTCTTCGCCCGGAGGCCATCGAACTGCGTGTCTCATCCATGGTGGGAATTTTCACGCTCATGCTGCTGTGGTGCCAGCTGGGGGGCATGAACGGCTATATGTTTCAAACCACAGACTGGGGCTGCCGAAATGCCGTTTTTCGTGATTTGATCACCCATCGATGGCCGGTTGTTTATGATTCCTCAAATTCGGCGCTGGTTTATTATGTGGGCCATTGGCTGCCGCCCGCAATGGTAGCGAAAGTCTTCAATAAGCTCTTCCATTCCCTCGAGTTGGCCTGGTTTGTCGGGCGGATGGCCCTGTGGGTTTGGACCGCGCTGGGCCTTTCGCTGGTGGCACTGTTGCTGTTTGCATATATGAAGGCGGAGTCCACCAAGAAGCGCGTCATTGCCATTGTGGTTTTGATTTTCTTCAGTGGATTGGACATTGTGGGCGTGCTGTATTATGGAAAGGGCGAACAACTGCTGGCGCCGGACATGCTGCATTTGGAGCGGTGGGCAAAGCATGGGTATCAATATAGTTCAATTACCACCTGCCTGTATTGGGTATTTAACCAGTCGGTGATTCCCTGGATGATGACGCTTTGCTTCCTGATGGATTCAGATGAGCGGAACTATGTGACCTATGGCGCGGCTTGTCTGATCTGCGGCCCGTTGCCGTTGATCGGGCTGGCGGTTTTGATGGTCTTTCGGGCGGTATGCAGGCTCATCCGATGCATTCGGGAACAACGGGTCAAAGATTGGTGCAAGGCCATATTCTCGGTGGGAAATCTATTGGTGGTCATTCTGTGTGTTCCAATGGTGGCGGCTTATTTGCTCAGCAATAGTGCGATTGCAGCCACCGGGCAGTCAGAACGAGTGGTAGAACAGGTCTCGTTTTTTTCTGGCGGCTATTGGAACCGGAGCCTGCTTGCTTTTTATGCGGTGGAAGTGGGGGTATATCTGGTCCTGCTATGGAATGCACATAAAAAAGAGCCGTTGTTTTATGCGGTGGCGGTTTCCCTGCTCTGCATTCCGTATTTCCACATTGGAACCAGCACGGATTTCTGCATGCGGGCGTCCCTGCCGGGTATCTTTATCATTTTGACATATGTGGCGGATGATCTGGCACAGTATTTCTCACCCCCCAGACAAGAGCGAAAACACCTGCCGGCTGTGCAACGGTTGTGCGCGATGGCGCTGGTGGGGGCGTTTTTGTGCGGGGCGATTACGCCGGGGGTGGAAATCTATCGCGGTCTCTACAATGTGGTGAGCAAAGGTGACTTTGAGCAGCCGTACGATCCCGTGGGCTCCTTTGATAACGGAGAGATCAATATAAATTTTCAGACCACCAATGCGGATCAACGTTTCTTTTTCAAGTATTTGGCCAGATGACGGGGATTAAAATACTTGAAACGGAATGATATATTTCTGAATATGTTATAAGAATTGGAGAGAAACAGGTATGAAACAGCGTCTTGCGGATTATGTAGCGGATTTTTTGGCCGCGCATGGCGTAACCGATGTTTTTTCCGTGGTGGGCGGCGGCGCAATGCATTTAAATGATGCGCTGGGCCATCATGAAAAACTTCATGTAACCTATAATCATCACGAACAGGCTTGTGCCATGGCGGCGGAGGCCTATGCGCGCCTTGATAACCGCATTGCTGCGGTATGTGTAACCACCGGCCCCGGTGGCACCAATGCGCTGACTGGAGTGGTGGGCGGTTGGCTGGATTCCATTCCCATGTTCATCATCAGCGGCCAGGTGCGCTATGATACCACTGCACGCTATGCGCTGGCGTATACCGAAACGCCGCTGCGCGCCATGGGGGATCAGGAATACGATATCGTGAAGTCGGTGGAGCCCATGACCAAATTTGCCACCATGATCGAAGATCCCAAGGATATTCGCTATGCCCTGGAAAAAGGCTGGCATTTGGCCACCACTGGCCGGCCGGGTCCGGTTTGGATCGATATTCCGGTAAACTATCAGGGCGGCTATATTGAAACCGAGGAATTGGCCGGCTATGACCCGGCGGAGGACGACGCCAAGCTTCCGCCCCCTGTAACGGATGATATCGTGCGGACGGTATTGGAAAAAATTAAAAAGGCGCGGCGGCCGGTTTTTCACGCGGGTTACGGTATTCGGCTGTCCGGTGGGTATGAGGTTTTTCGGTCGGTGGCTGAAAAGCTGAATATCCCGGTGGTGACCTATTGGAACGCCATCGATCTCATAGAGGATGAACATCCGCTTTACTGTGGGCGGGCCGGCAACATGGGAGACCGGCCGGGCAACTGGGCCATTCAGAACGCTGATTTGGTGTTGGCGGTGGGCACGCGTATTTCCATCCGCCAGGTGGGGTACAATTGGAAAACCTGGGCGCGCGCGGCCGAGGTGATTATGGTCGATATTGACCAAGCTGAAATGAAAAAGCCCACGCTGCATGTGGATATGCCGGTTTGGGCCGACGCAAAAGACTTCCTGGAAAAGCTCGGCAGCGCGGCCGAAAAGGAGACGCTGCCCATCCATCCGGGTGGAGAGTGGCTGGATACCTGCCAGCGGTGGAAGAGAGAGTATCCTGCGGTGCTGCCGCGCCAATGGGAAGAAAACGGCAAAACGGCCAATGTATATGCGTTTGTGCGCTATTTAAGCAGCAGGCTTCCTGAGAATAGCCTGACCGCTGTATCCAATGGCGCCTGCTGTGTGGTGGGAAATCAGGCTTATGTGATTCAAAGGGGCAGCCGTGTGGCCAACAATAGCGCGATTGCCAGCATGGGGTATGGCTTGCCCGCTGCCATTGGAACTTGTCTGGGCGGAGGAAAGAAAACGACCATATGCCTGGAGGGCGATGGCAGCATCATGATGAATTTGCAGGAACTGCAAACGATTCTGACCAACCGGATGCCCATCAAGATTTTCCTGATCAATAACAATGGCTATCATTCAATCCGCATTACCCAGACCAATCTGTTCAGCAACCACTGCAAGGTTGGCATTGGCCCGGAATCCGGGGATCTGTCCTTCCCCAGATTTGATAAGTTGGCGCAGGCGTTCGGTTACCCCTATTACAGCGCGCACAGCAATGCGGAAATGAAAGCTGTGGTGGATCAGGTGCTTGCGGCGGAGGGGCCGGTGTTCTGCGAGATCTTTACGGATACCGAGCAGGTTTGGGAGCCCAAGAGCAGCACCAAACGCCTGGAGGACGGCACGTTGGTGAGTCCGCCGCTGGAGGATTTGGCTCCCTTCCTGCCGAGGGAAGAACTGGAAAGAAATATGTTTATCCCGCTGATTGACGAATGATGAAATCAATTGACCGGGCAAGAAAAGTTTCAATGGGAAAATTACCGTGATATTGAATCGCTACCCAAGGAGGCATCGGGCGACAGAAGGAGGTAAAATGATGAACAATCCCCGGGAAATCGCATTAGAGGTTGCCAAGGTATTGGACAGCAAAAAGGCAGTTAATATCGTTCTTTTGGAAGTGGCCCATCTGACGGTGGTGGCGGATTGCTTTGTGATCGCCAGCGGTCGCTCGGCCAACCAGGTTAAGGCCCTGGCCCATGAGGTGGAAGATAAGATGGCCGAGTTGGGGCTGGATGCTCGCCGCCGCGAGGGGTATCAGGAGGGACGCTGGATTGTGCTGGACTACGCCTCGGTGTTGGTTCACATCTTCCATGAGCAGGAGCGGGAATATTATAACATTGAACGGCTTTGGATGGACGGTTCCAATCAGATTCCCTTTGAGCCCCAGCCGGACGGGGAGTAAACGGGGTTGTCTATCCCAGCGAAGGCCCAAGGGGATATGGACGAAACCGGTTTTGCCATTGGTCTGCCGAATGCGTTTAGCCCATCTTGCCTGGGCCTTGTTTGTCAAAAAATCCGGACGATGGTCCTTCGGGCCATCGTCCATGATCTTCATAAACGGGCATTCGTTTTTTTGAATCCCGGCTTCATTATAATCAAAGGAGAGGACATCGATGATACCCGAAAGAGAAGAGGCCTGGGCGCTTCTGGTTGAGTACAATCCTTCTGAGGCGCTTCAGAAGCATGCGCTGGCGGTGGAAGGCGTGATGCGCCATTTTGCCCGCAAACTGGGCGGTGACGAGCAGTTATGGGGCATTGTGGGATTGCTGCATGATCTGGACTATGAACGGTTTCCCGAGCAGCATTGCAAAAAAGAAATGGAGATCATGACGGAAAAGGGCTATGATCCGGTCATCGTCAGGGGCTGCGCCAGCCATGGCCATGGGGTTTGCATTGACCTTGCGCCCGAGAGCGAGATGGAAAAGGTGTTGTACACCATAGATGAGCTCACCGGCCTGATTACCGCCGCGGCCATCATGCGCCCCTCGCACAGTGTGATGGATTTGGAGCTCAAATCGGTCAAGAAAAAATATAAGACCAAGGGATTCGCCGCCGGAGTGGATCGGGAATTGATCCAGAAGGGCGCGGATTTGCTGGGAATGTCCTTGGATGAGGTCATTGAGGAGACCATTCTGGGCATGCGCGAGGTGGCCCCGGCGTTGGGATTGGGCTAAAAGTGGGAAGAAATCAAGGAGCCGTTCTAAAGGGACGGCTCTCAGCGTGTCGAAGAAGTCGACACGCTGTCAGTAAAATGAATGCTTCATTTTCCTGAGTTGCATCATTTTCCTGTCACCTTCGGTGACGGCCGGTCGGAGGCCGCGTTTACGCGGCTGGAGGTCCGAGGACAGTGCCTTAGCGCTCCGCAGGGCCGGAACCCCGGGCAAGTGAAACGCGGCCCGGGGCGAGAAGAAAGATGATAGAGGAAGCGGCCACTTGGGCCGCTCCTCGAACCGGCAGAGCCGGTTCTGCGGATTTCGAAGGCCGCGCTTTGCGCGGCTGGAGGTTCGCAAACAACGTTTGAGAACCGAAACCCCGGCCCGGCGTAGGCCGAGGCCGGGGCGAAGATATGAAGGGGTCCCGGCCCCTTCATGCATCCCCAGAGTACCGAACTGGGTTTTTGACAGTCTGGGAGCCGTTCTGAAGGGACGGCTCCTTTTTAGAGGGGGAAGGATGTTGGATCATACCAGTTTGAATCAGATCATTGTGGATCTCATGATGGTGTTCATGGTTCTGGGGGCACTGGATTTTTGTCTGGGCGGACGCTTTGGGCTGGGGGCCCAGTTTGAGCGCGGATTGCAGACCATGGGGCCGTTGGCCCTGTCCATGGTGGGTATCGTCTCTTTGGCACCGGTATTGGGCGAGGTGTTGAGCCCCATCGTGGGCCCCATTTACAGCGCCTTGGGCGCGGATCCTGCCATGTTCGCCACCACCTTGCTGGCCTGCGATATGGGGGGATATTCGCTGGCCCAGTCCATGGCTCAAAGCCAGGAAGCCGCGGATTTTGCGGGCATTTTGCTGGGCTGCACCATGGGCTGCACGTTGGTCTTTACGATTCCGGTGGCGCTGGGCATAATCGATAAGGCGGACCGGCCCTATTTGGCTAAAGGGACATTGTGCGGGTTGGTGTGTCTGCCGGTGGGGTGTCTGGCGGGCGGCGCCGTGGCGGGCTATTCTTTTTCCATGATGGTCAAAAATCTAACGCCGATTTTGCTGGTGGCGGCACTGGTGGCCGTTGGGCTTGTGGCGTTTCCGTCGGCCATGATCCGCGGCTTCGAGATTTTCGGGAAGGGTATTGTGGTATTGGGGGCGCTCAGCCTGATGCTGGTGATCCTGGAACAGCTTTGCGGGGTGGTGATCATTCCGGGCATGGCCCCCGCGTCGGAAGGTATATTAACCGTGGGCAATATTGCCATGATGCTGGCCGGGGCCTATCCGCTGGTGAGTGTGTTGACCCGGCTTTGCGGCAAGCCCTTGTCCGCCCTGGGCAAGATTTTGCGCATGAACGGCAGCGCGGTGGCCGGCCTGATCGCCTCCTTGGCCAGCAGTTTGCCCATGTTCGCCATGATGAAGGATATGGACGAAAGGGGCAAGGTGATGAATGCGGCCTTTGCGGTGTGCGGCGCCTATGTGCTGGGGGGCCATCTGGGCTTTACCGCCGGGGTGGCCCGCCATATGATCGTGCCCATGCTGGTGGGCAAGTTGGTGGGCGGCCTGCTGGCCGTGGCGTTGGCCGCATGGATGACCAGAAAGCATACACAGCACGGAACCTCGGAGAATGCGCTTTAGTCTAACAGAAAAAATAAATGGAGGCGATTTCATGCGGCGGATGTGCAAGGGGTTATGGGCCACATTGCTGGCTTTGATGATTTGTATGGCAGGCGCCACCGCCTGGGCCGAGCAAGGAAACCTGACAGGGAACCTGAATAACGGCGGTTTTGTAGCGCAGGACGAAAGTGGGGTTTATCTTGCGGATGACGGGCTCTGGCGGGCAGATGAGCGAGGCAAGGTCCAACGTTTGGATGATGGGGAAATCTCCCGGATCAGCCTTTGGGAAGATTTCGTTTATTATCTGAAGACCTGGACCGAAGAGGGAACCGTTCACGGCTATCGTTGGAATGCCGATCCCCAGAGTGGGGATGAAACTGAGTTTGGATATGAGGAAAGCGTGGGAGAGGTTCAAATGGTCGCGCCTTACCGGGTTAAGAAGGACGGATCCGGAACGGCGGAACAGCTGGGCCAGGCCAGAGCTCGGTCGGATGGAGATTCGGCTTATGACGGCTTTACGGTGGTGGATGGCAAGATCTATTATGTGGCGGGCAATGATCAGCCCGGGCAGTACACGGTGATGAATCAGGGGCAAGAGGTGACTGTGAACTACCGGTTTGGGAATTCCATCTATCGCATGGACTTGGATGGTCAAAATGTCACCGAGCTGGTGGGGGGATTGGGCAATGATTATCCCCGAATGGCCATTGATGGACAGACGGTATATGCGCTCACCAGCTATGCGCCCTGCTTTAATGAGGGCTCAATCGTGGGCTTTCTGGCGGCAAATTTGGATGGAACGAATGTGCGGCCGGTGGTGGGCAGCGACCGGGATTACAATTGGGGCCAGGTTTCCGATTTGGGCAACCTCAGCCTGGAAGATTGCCTTCAGGCGGCGGATGGATATCTGTACATCGAACAGCTCAATGGGGGCACTGGGGTAACGGACAGGCTGATTTCGCGGTATAGCGAAGACGGAACGCAGCACAGCCAGGTGGCCGTCATTTTGCGAGGTTCTGCGGTTCTGCGGGATGGAAAGCTATACGCCATATGCGCACCCAACGATGAATGGAGCGAGGATGGCATCACCCCCAAAGCGGGCGTAGCGGTGGGCATATATGAAATGGACTTGGCAAATCCTGCCCAGCGGCGGGCTGTTTGGACCGATCATTGGTTCCTGGCGGACGGATATGTGTATGATGCGGATCTTTCCATCAATGGGGATTATGCCTACGTGCGCAAGAATCAATACGATTACAGCGAAGAAGCGGGGACTCAAAAACAGCGGGAAATTCGAAGGATAGGCCTAAGCGACGGCAAGGTGGAGACCTTGAAAGACGGCGTATGGTCCGAGGCGGTTGATTCGGAATATTACATCGCGGACAGCGATACCCGGCTTTTGACCCGGGATGAACTGCAAAACTATTCCAAAGAAGAGCTTGGCTTTATCCGCAACGAGATTTTAGCCCGCCATGGCTATCCCTTTAAAACGGAAAAATATAAGGAGCATTTTGAGGCCACCAGCTGGTATGTGAGAGATGAGGGATTTTCTTACGACAGGTTGAGCCAGTTGGAGCAGCAGAATGTGGCCCTGATTCAGGAATTGGAGAAAGAATA
>DVJW01000026.1 GCA_018716505.1 Candidatus Faecaligallichristensenella faecipullorum
GCACCTGCCGCCTGCATTTCAAAGGGAGGTCATAAGCATGAACAGAACATATCATCGCGGCGATATGTACTATGCCGATTTGGGCCGGGGAATCGGCTCCGAGCAGGAAGGCTATCGCCCTGTCCTTATTATTCAGAACGATACTGGAAACAAGCACAGCCCCACGGTTATTGTGGCGGCCATATCCAGCAAAGTGTATGCCAAGGCCAAGCTGCCCACCCATTACCTTCTCAAAGCAAAGAACGGCCTGGAGCTGCCTTCTCTGGTGCTGATGGAGCAGCTCCGCACCATTGACAAAAGGCGGCTGGAAACGTACATCGGACATCTGGAGGAACCGCATATCCGCCGGCTCAACCGCGCCCTGGCTGTCAGCGTGGGATTGATTGAAGAAACGCCGAAAAATTTAATCATGTGCCTTTGTCCGGCCTGTGCCAATAACTTCTACGGCACAGGCTCTTATTATTTGCGCCGGGTCCACCCTGGCCGGGTGGAAAAGGAGATCTGCACCTACTGCGGCCAGCGGCCCGGTTTTGATTATGAAGTGATAAAAAGAAAACAGGAGGCTGAAAAATGACCATAGACAGCGCATATCAGCTTATGTTTTCGGAATATCCCGATATAGTTACGGTTCCGCAAATGTGTAAAATGCTTGGAGGAATCAGTCTAAAGACCGGATACCGGCTTCTTAAAAAAGGCGAGATCGAGTCGTTCTCTATCGGGCGAATCTACCGTATTCCCAAAATCAGCATTCTCCAATATTTGGGGTTGAACGAAGAATCCAATGCGTAAAACCTCGTCACACATTTGCCGTGTTTAGAAACTCTTGCTACAATAAAAGGGTCAACGGCAGATGAATTGCGCTGCACCACCAAAGGAGGTTTTATTTTATGGTTGCAGGACATCTGCGTGAAAAAAGAGGATACTATCATATCGTCCTCAGTTATACAGACGAAAACGGAAAGCGTCAAACGCCTTCCAAATCCACAGGGCTACCCGTCAAGGGCAATAAAAAGCGTGCCGAAGCCATGCTTCAAGAGGCGCGCCGCACGATGGAGGCTGAATTACAGCTCCGTCAGATGGAAAGGGAAAAAGGATACACCGACAACCCTGCGGACATTCTTTTTACCCGGTTCCTACTGGATTGGCTGGAAATGATGAAGGCCAGCGTGGAAATCACCACTTATGCGGCTTATTCATCCGGTATCAAGAATCGGATTGTCCCTTATTTTGAGGAACACCATCCAGGGCTTCGGCTGAGGCAGGTTACGCCTAAGCAGTTGCAGGACTACTACACTTACGAAATGAAGGTAAAGGGAGTGTCGGCCAATACGGTGATCCACCGCCATGCCAACATCCGAAAGGCCCTGCAATATGCGTTTAAGACGGGGCTTCTGTCGAGCAATCCGGCGGATCGAATTGAACGCCCCAAAAAGCAGAAATTTGTAGGCAGCATTTACGATGAGCATGAGCTGGAAAAGCTATTCCAGATCGTGCGCGGCGATCCGATTGAACTGGGCGTCATACTGGCGGCTTTCTACGGGTTGCGTCGGAGCGAAGTCGTGGGTTTGAAATGGGACGCTATTGACTTTAAGAAAAAGACCATCACCATCCGCCATACCGTGACCCAGGTGACGCTCAACGGGAAAAGTACGATCATTGAAAAGGACCGTACCAAAACCAAGTCCAGCTACCGCACGTTGCCGCTGGTTCCACCCTTTGAGGAATTGCTGCACCGGTTAAAACTCCAACAGGAGCAAAACCGAAAGCTCTGCGGCAAGTCTTACAACACCGAAGCCGAAGGATATATCTATGTCAATGAAATTGGCGAACTTGTGAAGCCGGGTTATATCACACAGCACTTTCCGCTGATTTTAGAGAAGTATGGCCTACGAAAAATACGATTCCACGATCTCCGTCATAGCTGCGCGAGTTTGCTGTATGCAAACGGGGTCAGCTTGAAAGAAATCCAGGAATGGCTGGGTCACAGCGATATTTCTACGACCTCTAATATCTATACTCATTTGGATTTCAATTCCAAAGTGGCGTCTGCCAACGCGATCATGGGGGTATATCCTACGGTGGTCCATGACTGAAATGGACCTCCAAATTTGCCTCAAAACAGGAGGTCCATTGTCAAAAAAGCCTGATTTTGCTGATGTGCATGGAGAAGAATCCAATGCGCCAAGCAAAAAAGAAAGCCCGCAAACCCTTGATTTTACTGGGTTTGCGAGCCATTGAATTCTGGTGCCGGTGGTGGGACTCGAACCCACACACCCTTGCGGATAACAGATTTTGAGTCTGTCTCGTCTGCCAATTCCGACACACCGGCATTTATATTTTTAAGTCTTACCCCGGATGGAGCCTCTGAGAAATCGGAGGTCCATCGTGGGGGGACATTAAAAATCACTTACATATTGAATTGTCAAATTTCCTTGAAAAATCAAGGGCTTCAGCCGAAGTGGTAACAACAGACGAATGGGATTTTGAGTCCGTCACGTCTGCCAATTCCATCACACCGGCATAAGGTACTTGATTATTATACCCGATGGGCGCGCCAAAATCAAGGGGGAAAATCAAATTTTTGCGTCTTTTTGCCCCCCGGCCCGATTCCCGCCTTGCGCCCGGACACAAAACGCGCTATCATAAATTCATTACCAAAGCACGCAAAGGAGAATATCCATGCTGATCGCGGACTTACACATTCATTCCCGCTACGCCCGGGCCACCAGCGCGGACTGCACGCCCCAGGCGCTGGAACTTTGGGCCCGGCGCAAGGGCATCGGCCTGTTGGGCAGCGGGGACTTCACCCATCCGCTCTGGCGGCGGGAGCTTTCCGAGCAGCTGGCGCCGGCCGGGGAGGGGCTTTACCGGCTCAAGGACGAACTGCGCCTTCAGGGCGCGGGGCCCTGGGCCGGCGACGCGCCCCGGTTTGTGATTTCCGGGGAGATCAGCTCGATCTATAAGCAGGGCGGCAAGGTGCGCAAGGTGCACAACCTGATTCTGCTGCCCAGTCTGGAGGACGCGGCCCGGTTGAGCGCCCGGTTGGAACAGATCGGCAACCTGCATTCGGACGGACGGCCGATTCTGGGGCTGAGCAGCCGCGACCTATTAGAAATCACCCTGGAATGCTCGGACCAGGCCATCTTCATTCCGGCGCACATCTGGACGCCCCATTTCTCGCTGTTCGGCGCGTTTTCGGGTTTTGACACCATTGAGGAATGCTTCATGGACCTGACGGGCCATATCCACGCCCTGGAAACCGGGCTTTCCTCGGATCCGCCCATGAACTGGCGGCTCTCGGCCCTGGACCGGTTCACCCTGGTGTCCAATTCCGACGCCCATTCCCCGGCCCGGCTGGGCAGGGAGGCCAATCTTTTGAGCTGCGAAATGAGCTATCCGGCCCTGCGGGCGGCCCTGGGGGACCGGGGCAGCCCGGGCTTTGAGGGCACCTTGGAGTTCTTCCCCGAGGAGGGCAAATATCATTTCGACGGCCATCGGAACTGCGGCCAATGTATAAAGCCCGAACAGGCCCAGAAAATGGACAACCTCTGCCCGGTGTGCGGCAAGCGGCTGACCATGGGCGTTTTGCACCGGGTGGAGCAGCTGGCCGACCGGGCCGAGGGCTTCAAGCCCCGGGGCGCCGCGCCCTTTGAAAGCCTGGTGCCGCTTTTGGAGGTGGGGGCCCAGGCCATCGGGGTCAGCCCGTCCGGCAAAAAGGCGGCCGCGCTGTACGATAATCTGCTGAAGGAGCTGGGCAGCGAGTTTTATATCCTGCGTCAGGCGCCCCTGGAGGCCATCCGGCAAAAAGGCGGGGCGGCCCTGGCCGAATGCGTCCGCCGGATGCGCGCGGGCCAGGTGCAGGCCCAGCCCGGCTTTGACGGGGAATTCGGGGTGATCCGGCTGATGCAGAGCGGGGAAATCGCCCAGTTTTCCGGCCAGATGAGCTTTATACCGGCCATGGCCCCGCAAAAGGCCGCCCGGGCCCAGGCGGGCAAGGTTTCAAAAGCCCCCAAGGGCGCGCCCGGCCCCGCCAAGGCCGCGGCGGAGGCGTTCAACCCGGAGCAGCGCCGGGCGGTGGAGAGCCAAAGCGCCCATGTGGCGGTGATCGCCGGGCCCGGCGCGGGCAAGACCAAGACCCTGGTGGGCCGCATCGCCTTTTTGATCCAGGAAAAGGGGGTGGAGCCCCGGCGCATTACCGCGGTCACCTTCACCAACAAGGCCGCCCGGGAGATGCGGGCGCGTCTGGAAAGCCTGCTGGGCAAGCGCGCGGCCCGGCTGCTCAACATCGGCACCTTCCACGCCCTGTGCCTGAAGCTTTTGCGGGAATTGGACGGCGGGGTGTCCATCCTGGACGAGGCCGGCGCCCTGGCCGTGGCCCAGAGCGTGATCGCCCAGGGCGGCTTTTCCTGCACGGCCCGGGCCTTGATCCAGGCGGTTTCGCGCATCAAAAACGGGGTTTCCGGGGCCCAGGTGGACGACGAGACGCGCCGGGCCGCGGACGCCTACGGCCGCCGGCTTCAGGAAATCGGAACGCTGGATTTCGACGATTTGCTGCTGAGCTGTTTAAAGCGGGCCCAGCCGGACGAGCGCTTTCAGCACCTGCTGGTGGACGAGTTTCAGGACATCAATCCGGTGCAATACGAGCTGGTGCGCGCCTGGAGCCAGGGCGGGCAATCGCTGCTGGTCATCGGCGACCCGGATCAGTCCATCTATGGCTTCCGGGGCTCGTCGGCCCGGTGCTTTGACCGGCTGACGGCCGAACATCCGGATCTGGAGCGCATCCGCCTGAAGGCCAATTACCGCTCCACCCCCGAAATTTTGAATTCGGCCATGGCGGTCATCCGGCGCAATCCCTCCTCCATGCCCCGAACCCTGGAGGCCATGCGGAAAAGCGGGCCCAAAATCGAGCTCATCCGCCCCCAGAGCGAGCTGGAGCAGGCCATTGCCCTGGCCAAGCGCATCGCGGCCATGGTGGGCGGGTTGGACATGGTGGAGGCCCATGCCCGATCCCAGAACGGGGAAAACGTGGGCTTTTCGGACATCGCGGTGCTCTACCGCACCCATCGCCAAGCCGAGCTCATCGAAAAATGCCTGCGCCAGGAGGATATCCCCTACAGGGTCAGCGGCAGGGAGCCGCATTTGGAGGATCCCTCGGTGCGCGGGACGCTGGATTTCTTCCGCTTCCTATTAAACAGTCAGGACGCGCCCGCCATGGAGAGCTGTTTGGAGCTGATCTTCCATTGTCCGGACCCCAAGGCCTACGCTGCCTTTGCGGGCCCGCTGAGCAAGGCCCGGCGGCTCAAGCTGCTGGGCGAGCGGGCCGAGACGCCTCAATTCCAGCGCTTTTTGCGCGCCCTGGAGGCCTTTTCCCCGCTGGTGAACAAGGATTCGCCCCTGACCTTGCTCAGCGGCTTTTGCGAGATGATGGGACTCCAGGGCGTCGCGGCCCTGGAAAAGCTGATGGACGGCGCGCCGCTCTATCCGGACATGGGTTCCATGCTTGAAAACCTGACCTTGGGCGGGGAGGCCGACGCCATGCGCCTGGGCCACAACGCGCCCCAGGGCGACGCGGTGCAGCTGATGACGTTGCACGCGGCCAAGGGCCTGGAGTTCCCGGTGGTGCTGATGCCCGGGGTGAATCAGGGCGTCCTGCCCCTGGAGATGGGCGGCGCGCCGGCGGACGTCGAGGAGGAGCGGCGGCTGTTCTTCGTGGGCCTGACCCGGGCGCAACACCGGCTGATTCTGCTCGCCGGGCCCAATCCCTCGCCGTTTTTGGAAGATTTGCCCCAGGAATATCTGGAAACCGCGCCCCAGCGGCCCAAAGCGGCGGCGCGGCAGTTGAGTTTTTTATAGGGGAATGATGGAATCTACATTCCCCTTTAACCCCTTGGGGAGGGGAAACGTTTTCCCTTTTCCAAAGGGAAGCGAAAATTGCCCAGAGTGGGCGGCAAAAAGTGGAGGGATTAGGGGGAGTTCCGTATCCTCCCCCTTAAATCCCTCCACACCTCCCATAACCCCCTTCAAACGGCCGCTGCGGGGGCTTGCCGCCCCCGGCGCGGGGCCTCCCCCGCAACGCTCCACTAAAAGTTAGTCGAATTTGCCCGCTAAACGCGGCAAAATAGAAAAAGGGACCCTAATCCAGCGAGCTTTGCGCTTCGGTTAGGGCCTTATCCTTTATCCTGCCGTGCCCGGCACGGCAAATTCCGATAGCCGGAAGCGGAGCGAACGTTACCCCAAAACCGCTGGAGGGGGTAGGGGTGGCTTGGAGGGGCCTAGGGGGAGGTATTACGGAAACCTCCCCCTGGCCCCTCCATAAAATTGCGCCCCGCCAGGGGGAATTTTGTGTCCCTTTGCAAAAGGGATTCAAAACCTCCCCCTTCCCAAAGGAATTTCATATGTAAGTAAAGGAAGTGAGCATTGCGTGATCAACGAGGATTTTGTTTCCGCGCGTCTGATACAACTCAGATCGCAAAGGGGCGTATCGGCTCGAGATATGTCTTTGTCATTGGGCCAGGCGGAAAATTACATCAATAATATTGAAAACCGCAAAATGTTGCCCTCGTTGAACGCGCTGTTTCATATCTGCGACTACTTCGGCATAACACCCCAGGAATTTTTCGACGCCGGGAACGAAAACCCGGCCCAGCTGCGCGAATATATCGCGGAGGGCAAAAAGCTGAGCGCCCAATCCATGGCCCATATTCTGGAAGTCATCCGGGATTTGAACCGGAAGGGATAAGGCTTCCCTTCGACAAAAAAGAAAAGCCGGAACGCAAAAATCCCCGCCCGATGCGCGGCCTTCCCCCAATCGGGGCGGCGCATCCGGCAGGGATCTATTCAGTTTTCAAAACCCTCTATTTCCAGCCCGCTTCCCTCGGGAGGGCAAAGCCCCTCTGGGCGGCGATGGCCCCGCGCGCCAGCTTACGCGGATCCCCCATACCTTACCGCTGCCTCCCGGGAAAAAGGCCTCATTTTACCAACCGGTCAAACTTAAAATGCTCCCGCGAAACCAAGGCAGCCCCGCCCCTCTCAGGGGCCCAGCCCCGGGTACAGCGCGCGATTGAGGATCAGACGCATGTGCCGGCCGATGGTTTTCATGGCCGCCCGGGCTTGCCCCGCAGGCGGCGCCGCCATGCGGGCGGGCATACGGAATCCCGATGATACCTGCACCGGAGGCCGCGCGGCGCTCACCGCCAGGTTCTCCAGCCAACACCCCAATAGGTTCACCAGCCATGCCATAAGACGCTTGAACAACTTTTCCATCTGCTTGTCCTCCCCATTGCCCCGGGCTTTGATGTGGCTTAAGTATATCGCAACGAGGGGGAAAAACCCATGGAAAAAATTCCGCCGCATGGGCGGAATTTTTGGCAAAGTGAAAAAAAGGGCGCAATTTTTGGTCTATCCCCAGCCGGGTGGGGCGCGGCCCTTCCCCTCACTCCCGATCAGGTTTTCTTAAGGCCGGTATCCGAAATCTCGGCCTCCATAAACGCCAGAATTTGGGGGCGCATACGGCGGTAAATCCCGAAAACCTCGGCCAGCGCGCACAGCTTATCCGCCAGGCACACCACCGCGGCCTCCGGAGTGAGGGGCATATGGCGCAAGGTGAGCGGCCACATGTGCTTTAGGATCACGTCTTCCTCCACCGGATCCAGCTCAAAATAGCGCCGGGCATTTTGAAGCGCCTGGGCCGGGTGGGTGAAGCCGTGGGGCCAAAAGCCCTTCCGCTTGTGGTGATGCCAATCATAGAGAAACAGATCGTGCAGCAGCGCGCCCCGGGTGGCCCGGCGCACGTTTACCCCCATGGCCCGGCCCAGAATCAGGCTCAGATAGGCCACGCAAACGCAATGCTCCAGACAGCTTACGTCGGAATGCTGCACAAAATTCCTCATGCGCAGCACCGGTTCGGCCGCCAGCAGATCCGCCAGGCATTCGATAAACAACTCATGATATTTCAATAAAACCATTTTATCCCAAATACGCGGGCTTAATCCCGGTTCCTTTCCTGTTCATCCCGCCTTTTGGAGAGCTGCTGGCCGATTTGGTCGGCCAGGCGGTTGATGCGGGTGAGTTTAAAGTGCGGGTACGCCCTGAGCACCCGCCTTTCGAAGATCCTCAGCCGCTTCAGCAACCGGGCCCGGCGCCGGGCGGACTCGCTTTCCCGCTCGCTGAGCGCCTCACGCGGCCGGCCCCCAAAGTTCTTTTCCATCAGCGAGCGCAGCCAATCCAGCCGGCCGGTAAGCATCTCGGCCGGGCGGAGGGACTGCAGCCGGGCGCGCAAAGTCTCCAGCGCCTCGGCGGGCGCGTTTTGAAGCAGCAGCACCCGGGCGTTGTCCAAAATTTCGCTCAGAGCGCGAATGCGGCCGGACATATTGAAGGCGCCCCAAAGGCTGAAGCCCAGATCCAGCAGGAACAGTAAGCTCACCGCCAACAACACCGGGTGGGCGATTTGGGGATCCAGGCCCATCAGCCAATCGTCCAGGGCCGGATTGAGCCCATAGATGATGAGCAGGGCCAACAGGCCCCAGGCCAAGGAAATGTGCAGGCATACCCGGCCATTCAAATTAAAGGGCTTGCGGCTGTAATCCCACCACCGGGCATTGAACAGCCTTTCCATACTCCAGCTGGTAAAATACTCCAGGGCCGTGGCCAAAAGCGCGCCGGCAAAATAGAGCAGCACCGGTTTTTCCTCAAGCGGGCTCAAAAACAGGATGATCAGGCACATGCCGCATCCGTAAATCGGGCAATAACACCCATACAGAAAGCCGCGCTTGACCAGATGGCGCTGCTGAATGCTCACCAACACGGTTTCCATCAGCCAGCCCACCACGCTGTAAACAAAAAAATACGCCAGAATCTGATACAGCGTAAAGCCCATAAAGCTTACGTTCCACATATTCGCGCGATTTTCCCTTCTCTGGAGGATATGAGCGGAAGAGGGGGCGTTGGCCTTTGTCAATACCCTTCGAAAAAATGAAAATTTTCATTTTTTCGAGTTGCATCATTTTCCTGTCACCTTCGGTGACGGCCGGAAAATGATAGAGGAAGCGGCCACTTGGGCCGCTCCTCGATCCGGCAAAGCCGGCCCTGCGGATTGAATATGAAGGGGCTGCGGCCCCTTCATGCATCCCCAAACGGGGAAAATAGGTTTGTCAACGCCCCCCCGCCGCGCTTACGGCATATATTCGACCTCGATGGAATGCACCTTTCCGGTCTCGTTGTCCACGCAGACCGTGACGTCCTGAAGGGGTTCGCCCACCTCAAAGTAGGTGTAATACTCGCTGCTTTCGTCCTTAGTGAATTCCAGCCCCGCAAAGGCGGCCTCCACCTCTTCCAGGGTGCTGTCCCGGTTCAGCCCGCCGGGCAAGGTGATGGACACGTCGGTATCGTTCACCCCGGCCCTGACCCCGGTCACGAAGCAGTTCTTGGCGTAGGCCACGCTGTCCGAATCGTTGTAGAGCCAGACGCGCAGGGTCTGATTGTTCTTGATCAGCTCCAGCCTGGTGTCGCCCCGGGCGGGAACCACCTCATCCCCGCCGGATTTGATGGCCCAACCGTTGGCCTCGAAGGCCGAAAGGGGCGCGGGCATATGGTACAGGGCGCCGTCGTATTCCACGTTAAAGCTCAGCATATCGCTTCCCAGCTCGGTGGGGGCCACATAATCCTTCACGCTCTGGGGCGGCTCGTCGCTGGCCTGGGCGGTTTCCGGATTGGGATCCACGAAATTGCGCATTTCAATGGAGGAAACCACCTTGGTCTCGTTGTCCACCTGGATGACCACGTCCTGATAGGAATCAAATTCGTAGCTCATCTGATAGTACATTTCGCCTTCATACACCGAGGAGGGCGAGCCATAGGCGGCCTCCACGTCCTCCCGGCTGGAAACCCCGAACTCAATGCCCTTGGCCAGACGGATGCTTCCGCCCTTCTCGGCCTGATAGCTGTCCATGGAAATCTCGCCCACCATGCACTCGGTGGCCGGCTTGACCTCCATGGAGGTGTTGAGGATGGAGGCGTAGATCTCGGCGCCGTCCTTGGTGAACACATTGATGGAGCTGTACTGATTGGGTTCCAGCTGAACCGCGCTCAAATCCCCGTCGGCCTGCCAGCCCAGGGCGGTAAACTCGCTGAGCTTCATGGGCAAAGTGATCACATCCCCGCAAAGCTCCATCTGAAAATCGTACAGGTTTTCGCTCAGGGCCGCGGTCTGGCCGGCCTCGGCAGTGGCCTGGGGTTCGGCCGCGGCCTGGGCTTCGGCGGTGGCCTGGGGTTCCGGTGTGACCTGGGCCTCCTCGGCCAGCACGGGCCAGGCGCAAAGCATCAGGCACAGCGCAATGAGCATAACTCGCTTGTTCATGGACAGGTTCCCTCCTCGGGTAGTTTTTTTGTTGACCTATTCATTATACACCCATACGCGAAAAATTCATAGGTTTGCATGGCAAAATTCAGGGAAACAGATCAGAAATATCCATTGGGTGGCGTTTCGCCCGGGATGCAAGACCGCCTGCCATTTGAAAATTGTTCCTTAAATGGCAAATTCTGCGTCCACATTTGCCTTAAATGCTTCCAATTTGTGACAAGGATGAAAACAATTGGTGGGTTTCCTATACAGTTCCCCCCGAATGTGGTATGCTATAGAGGGGTTCTATTGATAAGGGTATCCTTACCGGATGCCCCCATTCCCCCTACTTACCGGAGAGAAGATTTGCTTACGGAGGTACAAGATGAAAAAAAAGCTGTTTCGCCGCATGGGCCTTATGCTCGCGCTGATGCTCATATTGATCATTCCCCTGAACGCCCTCAGCGAGGCGCCCGCGGCCCCCACCGCTTCCCCGGCCGCCACCGCCGCCGGACAAACCGAGCCCCAGGACGACGTGCTGCGCGTGCTTTTAAAGCAGCTCAGCAGCCATGAGGCCCTGAACATTCAACTGTGCGGCCGCTACGCGGTGGAAAGCGACGCCGGATTCCAATTCCAGGACGGCTCCGAGATCACGGTGGCCGCCCAGAACGGCGACCTCTACCTGCAAAGCGGCGGCCTGATGCTCAACATGGGCGAAAGCTTTGTGCTCACCCGCCACGCCTCCGAGGGCGAGAGCGGCCTGTATATCGGCGAGGCGGAAAATTTGTATGTGGGCGACCTGCATCTGAGCGTTTCGGACGGCAAGGTGCAGTGTATCCTGTACATCCCGCTGGAACAATACCTCTACGGAGTGCTGCCCTATGAGATGAACGACTCCTTCCCCCTGGAGGCCCTGAAGGCCCAGGCCGTGGCCGCCCGCACCTATGCCCTGAGAATGCGTTCCATCCGGACCAACCGCAGCTATGACGTGGTGGATACCGCCAACGACCAGGTGTTCCGGGGCTATGACCCGCTCACCGAAAACGCCATTCGCGCGGTGGACGAGACCAAGGGCATAGTGGGCATGTACAAGGGCGGCTACGCGGCCTGCTATTTCTCGGCCAGCAACGGCGGCCAAACCGAGCTGCCCCAGGATATCTGGGGCGGAGAGGGCGACTTTGGCTATCTGGAAATCAAGGAAGACCCCTATGACGTGGAAAACCCGGCCAGCGTGGACAAGGTGCTGGGGGTGTCCCGGGATGGGGCGTCCCTGGACGGTCAGCTCAAGGACCTCTTAAAGGCCGGCCTCACCGAACAGCTGTCCGCCCTGGGCTACAGCGGCGAGCCCGGCGATTTTGAGATCCTGTCCGTGGACGCCATCGTGCCCCACACCCCCCTGCATGAGACCGAGGGCTGCCGCATGTACACCCAGCTTCGCTTTGATATGACCGTGCAGGCCCTGCGGCTGGCGCCCGAGGCCACGGCCGAACCCACCGCCGAGCCCACGGCCGAACCCACCGCCGAACCCACCGCCCAGGCCACAGCGGAAGCCGCGCCCGCCGCCACCGGTGCGGCCACCAGCGCGGCCGAATCCATCTGGCAGCCGCTTTCCGCGCCCGCGGCCCCGGTTTCCGCCCAGCCCACCCAGGCCGCCCCGGAAACCGCCGCCCCATCCACGGCTGCGGCCACGGCGGAAGCGGCCTCTGAACCCACCCCTGAGCCCACCCCCGAAATCACCCCCGAGCCCACCCCGGTGGTGGAGACCGTGGGACAGACCCTTTCGGTGGATGTGTCGGTGTACGACACCTTAAAGGACGATTTTAACCTCAAGATCAACGGCAGCGATTACGAGCTGGTGGATGTGGAAACCCTGACCGAGAACGATCAGGTCACCGGCTACAAGATCCACATGCGGCGCTTTGGCCACGGCATCGGCCTGAGCCAGCGGGGCGCCCAGCAGATGGCCCAGGCCTATGGCATGGGCTATGAGGAAATCCTGAAATTCTACTATCCGGGCATGACTTTGGAAAACGCCAACCTTGAGGAGCATGTGCCCTCGGAGCTGGACAGCGCGGCCAAGAACCTGGGCGCGGCCCGGCCCCGGCCCACGCCCCAGCCCACCCCGGCCCCGCTGCCCGCCCTCACCGGAAACGAGTATTACGCCCGGGTGACCCTGGCCAGCAAGGCCTCCACCTTAAACGTGCGCAGCCAGCCCTCCACCAGCGCCACGGCCATTGCCGCGCTGGATCACGGCGCCCGGCTGATCGTCATGGAGGAATTGGCGGACGGATGGGCCCATATCAAGACCGCCGAGGTGGAGGGCTATGTGGCCATGCAGTATCTGACCCGGGAATAAGTCAGGAAAATGAATCCTTCATTTTCTGAGTTGCATCATTTTTACTTTACGGATCATACAGGACCTACGAAAGGACGAAAACCATTCATGCTGATGTCCGCGGAGCAAATTTCCAAGCGCTTTGCCACCCGCCCCATACTGGAGGGCGCGGATCTTTATCTCAACGAAGGCGACAAGGTGGGCATAATCGGGGTCAACGGCACGGGCAAGAGCACGCTGCTCAAAATCCTCACCGGCATCGAGCCCCCGGATTCCGGGCGCATCACCCGCGCCCAGGGCCTGCGCATCGGATATCTGCCGCAAAATCCCGCCTTTCAGCGCGGGGCCAGCGTCATTGACCAGGTGTTCCTGGGCCTCTCCCCCGAGGCCCAGGAGCTCAAGCGCTACGAGGCCGAGTCCATCCTGACCCGCATGGGCGTCACGGATTTTTCGGCCAGCGCGGACGGGCTGTCCGGGGGCCAGAAAAAGCGGCTGGCCCTGGCCGCGGCCCTGGTGACCCCGTCGGATCTGCTGATCCTGGACGAGCCCACCAACCATCTGGACAGCGAGATGGTGATGTGGCTGGAAAAATGGCTGGAAGGCTTCAAGGGCGCGCTGGTCATGGTGACCCACGACCGCTATTTTCTGGAGCGGGTGGCCAACAAAATCGTGGAGCTGGATCACGGCAAGCTCTTCACCTATCCGGCCAACTATTCCCGGTACCTGGAGCTGAAATCCGAGCGCCAGGCCATGGAGCAGGCCAGCGAGCGCAAGCGCCAGACGCTGCTGAAAAAGGAGCTGGCCTGGATGCGCCGGGGGGCGCGGGCCCGCACCACCAAGGCCAAGGGGCGCATCGAGCGCTTTGAGGCCCTGTCGGCCCAGCAGGCCCCGGAGGAGGCGCCCGGCATGACCATCGGGGCGGCCAGCGCCCGGCTGGGCAAAAAGACCATTGAGCTGAAAAACCTGTGCAAGGGCTTTGGGGACAAGCTGATCCTTCAGGATTTCAGCTACACCCTGCTCCGGGACGACCGCATCGGGCTCATCGGGCCCAACGGCTGCGGCAAATCCACCTTGCTCAACCTGATCGCGGGCCGGATCGCGCCGGATTCCGGCGAGATCGAGCGGGGCGAAACCGTGAAGATCGGCTACTTTGCCCAGGAGAGCGAGCAGATGGACGAAGACAAGCGGGCCATCGACTACATCAAGGAAACCGCCCTGGCCGTGGAAACCGGACAGGGCCGGCTCACCGCCAGCCAGCTCATGGAAACCTTCCTGTTCGACGGCGAGAAGCAATACACCCCGGTGAACCGGCTCTCGGGCGGGGAAAAGCGGCGGCTGTACCTGCTCAGGGTGCTGATGGGCGCGCCCAACATTTTGCTTTTGGACGAGCCCACCAACGATTTGGATATCGAGACCCTGACCATATTGGAGGACTACCTGGAGACCTTCCCGGGGGCGGTGATCGCCGCCTCCCACGACCGCTATTTCCTGGACAAGCTGGCCCATCATATTTTCACCTATGAGGGCGGCGGCCAGATCGGCCGCTATGTGGGCGGATTCAGCGATTATCTCGCCCAGAAACGGGAAACGGCCAAGGAAGCGGCCCCGGCCAGGCCCGATCCCGCCCCGCAAAAGCCGCGCAACGCCTCGCGCAAGCTGAAATTCAGCTACAAGGAGCAGCGGGAATTCGAGACCATTGACGCGGACATCGAGGCGCTGGAACAAAAGATTCGGGATGTGGAGGCGGAAATCGCAAAGAACAGCAGCGACTATATGGAACTTCAGCGATTGGACGGACAAAAGGCCGAACTCTCCCGTCAATTGGAGGAAAAGACCGAGCGTTGGCTGTATTTGAACGAGCTGAACGAGCGCATTTTGGCGCAGGATTAGGAAATCAAAAAACTTTGGACGGGAAAGGACGGGTGTGAGTTGAGGCCAGGCCGGTGGTGCGCACTGATCTTGAGCGCGTTTATGGGCATAAACGCGCTGTTTGGCGCGCCCGTTTGGGCCGAGAGCGCCCAGCCCTCGCCCAGCCCCGAGGCTACGCCCCAGGCCGCCCAGGCCCTGTCCAACGAGATCGCCCTTTACCCCAACAGCCGGGAGCTGGGCAGCCTGGACGGGGAAGGATCCAGCCTGAGCTATCTTTTCACCCCCGCCATGGACGCCACCTTCCGGTTCATGAGCTTTGACGCCGCGTCCGGGGAAAGCGCCGACCTGGTGGGCGAGCTGTATTTGGAGGGCGAGGGCCAGCCCCTGGCCGTGTCCGAGGGCGGGACCATCCGCATCAGCGCCCAGCTTAAGGCGGACAAACAGTACCGGCTGGTGGTGCGCCCGGCCGGGGAAAAATCGGAGCGCTTTTATCTGGAGGTCATGCTGGACAGCTATGGCCGCTCCTTTGAACGGCCCATCAACCTGGCCGCCGGGGACGTGCGCTACACCAAGACCATCGCCAAGGCCCGGGACACCCATTGGTACGCCTTCACCGCCCAGGAGAGCGGGCTGCACATCATCAAGACCGAGTCCACAAACGGGGAAAACCTGGATACCCAGGGCTATTTGCTGGACGAAAACGGGGTTCAGGTGGCCATGAACGACGACGTGAGCTTCCCCAACGACCCCAACTTTTTCATGGCCTGCGAGCTGGAAGCCGGAAAGACCTATTATGTGCGGGTCAACGCCTTTTCCAACCAGGTGGGGGCCTACCGGCTGATTATCGTGGTGCCGGACGAGACCCGGGCGATGCCCGAAAGCATCAGCCTGAGCGAGACCCAAATCACCCTGAAGAAGGGCGAGCGCACCCAGCTTCAGGCCCAGCTCACCCCGGAAAACGCCTATCAGGATCTGGTGTTTGTGAGCTCCAACCCCACTTCGGTGAAGGTCTCCTCCCAGGGCCGGATCACCGCCCTGGCCCCGGGCAACGCCCAAATCACGGTCACGGCCCACGGCCGGATCGCGGCCCAATGCCAGGTGACGGTGGAAGCCGTGCCCGCCCAGGCCATCCATTTGGAGGAAGAGCGCCTGACTTTGCATCTGGGGGATGAGTATCAGCTTTCCCCCAGCCTGAGCCCGGAAAACGCGGACGAGGCGCTCACCTATTCCACAGAGGGCCAGGGCGTGATCGAGGTGGATGAGGACGGGCTCGTCAAGGCCCTGGCCCAGGGAACGGATACCCTGACCCTTGCCACCGCGGACGGGCGGCTCAGCCTTTCGGTGGAGGTGGAGGTCCTGCCGGCCCGGGCCCAGTACCGGGCGTTGGTGGTGGGCCAACAGCGCTACACCGACGGCCGGGTGCGCATCGGCGCGGCCAACACCACCCAGGGGATCAGCGACGCCTTTTCCAATATGAACATGGACGGGGCCAAATATCAGACCACCATGATGATGGACTGTTCCCGGGAGGAATTGCTGTCGGCCATTGAGGAGCGCTTTGCCCAGGCCGAAGAAAGCGACGTTTCGGTGTTCTACATCAATTGCCACGGGGGATACGAAAACGGGGTGGCCTATCTGGAGCTCTACGACGGCTCGCGGCTCACGGCCCAGGCTCTGGAGGAGGCCTTCCGCGCCGTCAAGGGCACGGTGGTGCTGCTGCTGGATTGCTGCCAGAGCGGCGGGTTCATCGGGGAAAATGGAATCAGCAAACTGTTTTCGGCCAGCAAGTACATCGTGCTCACCTCGGCTTCCAGCGATCAGGATTCCTACCGCATCAGCTACGACGGCTCGGACAACGAGTACGCCATGGCCACCATGTTCGCCCGGAGCCTGTCCGAGGGCCTGGGCTGGGATATGGTTCGGGACCGCACCTGCTCCCTGAAGGCGGATTTTGATCACGACCGGGTGGTCACCATACAGGAGCTGTATCTCTACACCAAGCGCAGGGTGATGTATTATCTGCGCAGCGCGGACGGCACCAAGCGCCAGGACGTTCAGCTCTTTCCCCAGGGCGCGAATCTGACCATTTTTCAAAAGTAAGGAGCGCAAAATCCCATGGAAGACAAGCCCATTATTGCGGTAATCGACGGCCAGGGCGGCGGGGTGGGCCGGATGCTGGTGGAAAAACTGAGGGCCCGCCTGAAGGACCGGGCCGAAATCCTGGCTTTGGGCACCAATGTGCACGCCACCGAACAAATGCTGCGCTCGGGCGCGGACGACGGAGCCACCGGGGAAAACGCCATCCGCTACAATGCGCCCCGGGCCAAGGTGATCGTGGGGGTGGTGGCGATTCTGGCGGGCAACGCGCTGTTGGGCGAGCTTTCCCCGGACATGGCGGCCGCCATCTCCTGTTCCCCGGCGCACAAGGTGCTGATCCCCATGAACCGCTGCGGCATCGAGGTGGTGGGGGTGCAGAGCGCGCCCCTGCCGCTCATGGCGGACAAGGCGGTGGAAGCGGTGGAGCGGATTTTGGAGGGGGATTAGGGGGAGGGCTAGTTCCCTTTTTCAAAGGGAAGCGAAATTTCCCCTGGCGGGGAAGCTCTTTTTTGGAGGGCCCAGGGGGGATTCCGAATTTCCCCCCTTAGGGCCCTCCAAACCACCCGTAACCCCCTGAAACGGCCGCTGCGGGGGCTCGCCGCCCCCGGCGCGGAGCCTCCCCCGCAACGCTCCGCTAAAGGTTGACTGAATTTGCCCGCTAAACGCGGCAAAATAGAAGGAAAAGGCCCTAATCCAGCGAGCTTTGCGCTTCGGTTAGGGCCTTAGCCTTTATCCTGCCGTGCCTGGCACGGCAAATTCCGATAGCCAAAAGCGGAGCGAACGTTACCCCAAAACCGCTGGAGGGACCAAGGGGAGAGCTACTTCCCTTTTTCAAAGGAAAGCGAAATTCCCCTGGCGGGGAGGCTCATTTCTTGGAGGGCCCAGGGGGGATTCCGAATTTCCCCCCTTAGGGCCCTCCAAACCACCCGTAACCCCCCT